>JAUCPZ010000035.1 GCA_030372995.1 Dehalococcoidia bacterium | reverse complement strand
GGTGAAGCCTTCAAGGAACTACTGCGCCGGAGAGACAAGTACGACATCGTACTCCTGCTGCGCCCTTCAAAACAGAACCGCAAGACCTTCGCCAAGTACGAAGGTCAACCTGGAATCACCATCGTCTGGGGCGATCTCTGCAACCCGGATGACGTCCTCAAGGCCGTCACCGGGGTCGACAACGTTCTTCATCCCGCCGCTCTGATCGCGCCGGAAGCTGACAGCAAACCGAAGCAGTGCCGCATGATCAATTTCGGCGGCACATCCAACATCATCGCCGCCATCAAGAAACAGCCTAACAATGGTGACAACATCCGCCTCGTCTACATTGGCTCGGTGGCCGCCTATGGCGACCGGCTGCCACCCATCCACTGGATCTATGTCGGCGATCCCCTTAAACCGAGCGTCGGTGACTACTATGCCACCACGAAGATAGCGGCAGAGAGGGCCGTCATCGATTCCGGGATCAAGAACTGGGCGATCATGCGGCAAACATACATCGCCATCCCGAATGCGCTGAGCCTTATGGACCCGATCATGTTCCACCAGCCGGTTAATACTCACATCGAACTGATAACCAGCGAGGATGCCGGCTTCGGCCTGGTGCAGACGATCGAAGCCCCTGACGAATTCTACGGGCGGGTCTACAACATGGGTGGCGGGCCGTCCTGCCGGGTCATTTTCGTCGACTACATGAGGCGCATGATGAAGATGTTCGGTCTGGGCGACGTCACGAAGATAATGCCGTTGAACTGGTTCGCCATTAGGAACTTCCACTGCGGCTGGTATGCGGACAGCGACGAACTGAACAAGTACCTGGGCCACTGGAGGCACTCGCTCCAGGACCACTACAAACAGGTGGAGGATTCCATCCCGTGGTATCTGCGAATCCTGAAACCGTGCACACAGGTGACGCCTAGCTCCATCACCAGCATTTTCGTCAGGATGTTCATGAGACGGATGGCCGACCCGCTCCACTGGATCGAGAACAACGACGAGGAGAAGATCAAGGCCTTCTTCGGCAGCCGTCAGAAATGGGAGGCCATAGGCACCTGGAAGGACTACGTGTATCAGCCATCAGACCCGGAACCCCCGAAACGGCCCAGAGAGGCTGTTCCCGACAAGCCAACGCTGGAATATGCCCGCGCGCTGGCCCAGGCACGAGGCGGTGAGTGTCTCTCCACCACCTTCGTTGACCTCAAGACAAAGATGAAGTGGAAGTGCGGCTTCGGACACGAGTTCGAAGGCAGCCCCCGCCTCCTGCAGGCGGGACACTGGTGCCCCAAGTGCGCGGCACCCCCCTGGAACTACGACGAGCAGGCTAAGGTGGACCCGCTGCTCGCCAAGTTCTACTACAACAACCACGACAAGGACGAGCACCAGAAAGTGGACTACCTGTACTGCCCCTACGAACCGGAGGCCGTCGGCTAGAAGATGGCCGCGGGACTAGATGAGCCCGGGGACACGGGCCCCGACCCTAGTACTGGAGACGTCCGTCAGGCCCGCTGCCACTCCTCATGGCCCTGAGATGCCGCGGGTAGATGTGACGCCTGTAGACCTCCTCCAACTGGTTAAGCAGCCTTTCGGGGTCGTCGTCACAGCAAACGATGGAGCCAGTCTCCTTGTCCACCATGTCGATTATGGTCTCCAGGTGATCAGTGATGCCGCCCGTGCTCTTCAGGACACCGATCACCTTGGCCTCGTCGTAGGCAATCGCGAACTCGCCCAGGGTTCCCGAGCGTCCCCCGGCGAAGATGACCACATCGCAACTCCTGATGTTCTCAATCTCCCGGCCCATGAGGCCGCTACCGGTGTAGATGATAGCATCGTAACCCCGCGTTGGAGAATGGTACTTCTTGACGTGCTCCTCAAAGTTGAGCGCGGGAGAAACGCCGACGACGATGCCGCCGGCCTCCTTGGCCCCTTTGACCGCTTCATGCGGCAACCCTGGACAGGCCCCCGTGATGAGAACGTATCCTCTCCTGGCAATCCCTTTGCCCAGCCGCCGCACCTTCCGGCGAACTTCGACTGTCAGCTTCCCTCCAGCGGACCCCATGACACCAACCGTCATCCGGGGGAACAGCTTCCCGGCCGCCGTCAGTCTCCCGGAAGGCCTCTCTTCCTTCCTCTGCGCGCTCTTCATGTTGTCGGCCATTTTGCCACGCTCATTCCGGGATGTCAACGAGTACATTCGGCGGTCTCGCCATCGCGCATCTCCAGCTATGGACGGATGCGAACTGAAAACGGTAAACTGTCGTCTGGAAATGCAGAACAGGCTCACTTTCCTCGGCGCAGCACAGAATGTCACAGGCTCCTGCTATCTTCTGGAGGTGAACAGTACCCGGCTCTTGGTGGACTGCGGCCTCTTCCACGAACGGGAATTGCAGAGCAGGAACTGGCAGGATTTTCCATTCCCACCTAATACGCTGCAGGCGGTTCTTCTGACGCATGCGCACCTTGACCACAGCGGTCTGTTGCCCAAGCTGGTACGGGAGGGCTTTCTGGGCAAGATATACTGCACCAGCCCCACGGCTGAGATAGTCCCCATCATGCTCATGGACGCAGCCAAGCTGCAGGAAGAAGACGCGCAGAACAAACGCAGGCGGCATGAGAGAGAGGGGCGCCATGGGCCGTACCCGGAAGTTCCGCTGTACACCGCCGAGGATGCCCAAGCCGTGTTTCCCCTGCTGACCCCGGTGAAGTACGGAGATGCCGTAACGCTAGCCGGAGGAATCAAGGCTGTCTTTCGGGACGCCGGTCATGTCCTGGGATCCGCCATGATCCAGTTGGACATGAAGATGAACGGAGACAAGAGAAGTCTGGTCTTCTCCGGCGACATCGGCAGGTGGGGCAGTCCTATACTGCCGGATCCCACCCTGTTCTCCAACGCGGACTACGTAATTGTCGAATGCACATACGGCGACAGGCTCCATGATAAACAGCGTGATATCGAGGACATCCTGGCCAGCGTAATCATTCAAACCCAGAAGGCCGGCGGCAACCTCATCATCCCGAGCTTCGCGCTGGAGCGTACGCAGGAGATTCTATACTACCTCGATCGTCTCTTCGCGCAAGACCGCATACCTCATCTCATGGTTTTCCTTGACAGCCCAATGGCTTCCAGCGTGACTGAGGTCTTCCGGCGCCATCCCGAACTGTATGACAAACAGGCGTCTGACTACTTCCGCCGCAACGGGTCGCCGTTCGATTTCCCCAACCTGAGGCTGGTGCGATCGGTGGACGAGTCCAAGACCCTCAACTATATCAAGGGGACAGCCATCATCATAGCCGGTTCCGGCATGTGCACCGGAGGCAGGATCAAGCACCATCTGGCCTACAATATCTCCAGGCGCGAAAGCACCATACTGTTCGTAGGCTATCAGGCAATGGGGACGCTGGGGCGAGAGATAGTCAGCGGTGCAAAGCAGGTCCGCATCCTGGGGCAGAAACACCGCGTCAGGGCCAAGATTGTCCAGATGGGTGGATTCTCCGCCCATGCAGATAGAGATGAACTGCTGAGATGGTTGTCTGGCTTTGAGAGGCCGCCGTCGGAAGTGTTCGTCACCCACGGAGAGCCGCAGACGGCTCTCTCCTTCGCCAAATTGGTCGTTGAGGCCAAAGCGTGGGCAGTGTCGGTCCCCCAATACCAGGATTCGGTTATGCTCAGCTAGCCAGTGCTTGACGCTGCCGATGTCCAGAACAACAACGGCAGGACGTCTCCGATTCGCGCCAGGCAATCTGAATGCTCACCGGGAGGTGGCCGATGGCTGGGACCTTGATCAGAACAGTGTGTGGCTTGCCGGACTATATGCGGTGCGGTCTTTCCGTCGAGGTGCAGGATGGAGTGATCACCAGAATCCTCCCCGGTGACTTTCCCGACCCCGCGGATCGAGGCATCTGCCTGAAGGCATTGGCTGCACGGGAGATGGTCTACCATCCTGACCGTCTGAAGTACCCCTTGAAGCGCACGGGGGAACGGGGAGAAGGCAAGTGGCGGCGTGTGTCTTGGGATGAGGCCCTGACAGCCATTGCCTCTCAGCTTGGTGAGATCGGGCAACGTTATGGCCCCAATGCGGTGGCGTGGATGATCTCCGTCATGCCGAACCTCTCCGGCGGAGGTTACTGCCGCCTGGCCAGCCTGACCAAGGGCACGGTGGTGGATTGGTGGAGCTGCGGGGATGCTGCTGGTCCATGTGCCGATGTCGCCACATTTGGCCACATGATGGGCGCGGCGCATCTGCTGTCTGACCCCAACCCCCGCTTTGTCATCGTCTGGGGATACAATCCGGCGGAGACGAACTACGACCACATGCGGAAGATAGTGCGGGCTAAGAGGAAGGGCGCCAAGGTCATCGTCATCGATCCGCGCTTTACTGCCACCGCTGCCCACGCCGATGAGCACATCCCCCTGAGACCCGGCACAGACGGCGCCCTCGCTTTGGGAATGATTAATGTCATACTGCAGGAAGGCCTCAGAGACAAGAGATTCATCGCTGAGAATACCAATGGTCCGTTGCTGGTAAGACGGGACAACGGCCTGTTCCTCAAGGAGAGCGATGTCACTCCGGGCGGTAAGGCGGATGCTTTCATGGTCATGGATGAGTACAGCGGAAGGCGTCAGGTCGCGGGCATCCCTCAGGCCAAGCCCGCCATCAACGGCAGCTTCACAGTAGCAGACATAGACTGCCAGCCAGCTTTCCAACTGCTTTCGGACATGGTGAAAGAGTACACCCCAGAAAACGTGGCGAAGATCACGGAAGTCCCGGCCGACGTCATTCGGCGCTTGGCGGTGGGCTACGGTTCCCGCAAGCCAGCTTCGATCTTCCGCGGCTGGGGTATGCAGAGGACCTTCCATGGAGATCTCGCGTGCCGGGCCATAAACGCTCTCGCTGCCATCACCGGCAATCTGACCCTGGAAAGGCTCTCCACCTTTGTCCTCAACTCGCGCCAGTTCCTGTATCCAGGCGGTCCAACCAACATTCTTCCCGTGATGCTGCTGTACGACGCAGTTACAAAGAACCAGCCCCAGGCCGTCAAGGCGGTCTGGTGTTCAGCACACGATTTCGTCAACCAGATGCCCAACATGAACAGGCTCATCGGGGAAGTTTTGCCCCGCCTGGATCTGATAGTGGTCTGTGACCTCTTCATGACGCCTTCCGCCAGGTTTGCTGACTACGTTCTGCCGGTCGCCTCGTTCTTCGAGTCGACCGACCTCTGCATAGCGAGCTTCTATCACACTTACCTGCAGTTGCAGCAGAAGGCCATCGAGCCTCAGTACGAATGCAAGTCAGACTTCCAGATTGCTGCCGAGTTGGGGAAGAGGCTGGGCTATGACCAGTACTTCAACAAGACAGAGGAGCGCTACATCGAAGAACTGCTGTCATCACGGCATCCCACGATGGAGGGAATCTCCCTGGCGGACTTGAAAGAGGGACCGGTGATGGCACGTCAAATCGACCGCGCCATTGAATTCAGGACGCCTACGGGTCTTGTCGAGCTCTACGTCCAGAGATTGAAAAGATTCGGCCAGGAGCTGCCCATTTTCCTGGAGCCTGCAGAAAGCCCTCGCAGTGAACAGGCCAGGACCTACCCGCTTACTCTGCTTACCACTCACTCCAGATACCGGATTCATTCGACCCTTGCCAGGATACCCAGCCTGCTCGCTCATGAGACAGAGCCCATACTGGAAATCAACCCTGCGGATGCCCGCCCCAGGGAGATCACGGACGGAGACTCTGTCCGCGTATACAACAGCCGCGGACAGGTCAGACTGAAGGCGAAGCTGAGCCACCAAATCAAACCGGGTGTCGTGAATGTCACACAGGGTTGGTGGCCCGAGCAGTATTCACAGGGTCACCACAACGAGTTGACTCACGAAAGGGTCAACCCGGTGCAGCAGTTCATCCTTTCACCGAACGCTGCCTTCTATGACGTTCTCGTCCAGGTTGAAAGAGCCGAATGAGAGCAGGCCGGTCCTTGCGCTCTGACCAACGTGTCAGGGTCTACTCCACTCGCCCCCGATCGCTGGCATTTAGCCTGACCTGCACCTCTTTCAGCAGCCGACCAAGGGCCCGGGCAGTCAGGTCCTTCAGCGGTATAGACTCCTTGCAGATTGTCTTCGGTTGCCAGTGTACATCGTAGTACCCGCCCCTGATGGCAACGGCGTTTACATCCCGGAGGACGCTCACGCAGATGTACTGCCCACTATGCAGACCCTCGTGGTTCTCGCTCAATTGATGAACCAACTGCGGACCTCCGACCCCACGGTTCCGGGATCCCGGAGCACGGTATGAGACGTGCCTCCAGTCTACCGCGCGGGCGAAGGCGCGGCAGGTGTGTTTCATGATCCGATCAACATCAGACGCCAGAATCATCGAAATGCCCCGCCTTCGGGTTGATGAAGGCGCACGTTCCGCCGAGCCCTTGTCTTTCCTTCGGCAACTTCCGTTCTTTCTCTTCAGCATACGCTACCTCACTTGTTCTAGTGTCTCTGCGTCACGTCGACTAGCCACAGTCGCAGTCAGGCGGCAGGTTTCGACACCTCCAGGGACTCGCTGTGACTCCTTCACACGCGCACTGCCCTCTTCCTGAGGGCATCAATGACTGCTTTGTTGAACCTGGGCAGGTCCGACGGCTTCCCTGCGGTGACGAGATTCCCGTCCTGCACCACTGGCTCATCCGCCCAGATTGCTCCGGCGTTAGCTAGATCCACGGCGATCGATGGCCAGGAGGTAACCCGCTTCCCCTTGACCACTCCAGCCGATATGAGAAGCTGCGGGCCGTGGCCGATGGCACCGAGCACTTTGCCCGACGCTTGCACCTCCTTCACCAGGTCAACGACCGCCTGATGCAGGCGCATCTTGTCCGCAGCGTACCCACCCACAATCACCACCGCATCCAGTTGATCAGCGCGTATATCCTGCGCAGAGACATCGACCTTGGCTCTAACCTTCCCTCTCAAGCCACGATAGGTGGAGAAAGACCCACTCCCGATCGTGACTACGACAGCACCGGCATCGCTCATTGCCCGTGCTACTTCTACGAGCTCAGAGTCCTCGAAGCCCTCTTCCACCAGAATGCCAACCCTGTTTCCTTCCAGCATCTCTCGCTTTCCCCAGCCAACCGCATTTCCAGGCACTCAGCCTCCTCCACGTTGCATGCGTCTGTTCCCCCCTCATAACGCAAGGAGCTTGCCCCGCAAGCTCCCCTTCGGCAACGCGGCAGACCAAGACTACAGTAATTGTAGAGGGACAATCATGGAGATGTCATAAAATCCCCGAGGAAATCGTTGCGAGTTTGTGACATTCGTGTCGGCAGCAGCGAAGTCATGCTGCGACTGAGGAATGTGTTGAAGCGGCGAGTCTCGACAAGTACTTCTCAGGACGGCGACTGATCAATCATGTAGCCCGCCTTGGGCACCGTGCGTATCAGCCCGCGTCCTCCAGAAGTTGCGTTCAGTTTACGACGCAGGCGGCTGATCCACGTCCTCAGGATCTGAATGTCACCACGATACTCCTGGCCCCAGACCTTGCCAAGAAGCTCCTCATAGAGCATGAGCCGCCCTGCGTTGCGCGCCAGTTCACTGAGCAGGAGCCACTCTATCCGTGTGAGGTATTGCTCCTTACCGTCAACAGTGATGCTGCGTCTGGCGAAGTCGATCTCGACTGTGCCAAAGGAGACCGATTCACTGGTTCTCGAGCCTTCCTCACTCCCCATGCGCCGTTTCACAGCCTCGATCCTCGCCAGCAACTCATCGGGATTGAACGGCTTCGGCACGTAGTCATCGGCGCCCAGCCTCAGCCCCTTGATCCTCTCGGCGTCGGCGCCAAGAGCGCTCAGGATTATCACCGGTACTGTGGAGAAACTGCGCAATTCCCTCAATACGTCGAATCCGTGCATCTTAGGGAGAAGCAGGTCAAGGACGACCAAGTCAGGCTGCTGGGAAGTAATCCTGTCCAAAGCCTCGTGGCCGTTCTGCGCCGTGATGACGTCGTAGCCAGAGGCCTTCAGTTTGGACGTCAGGAAATGCAGGATTCTTTCCTCGTCGTCTACTACCAGTATGCGAAACCGTTTCAGACGAGTATCACCCATGCGGTTTCCCTCTTGGTGGGCAATAATAGCCCGCTCTGCGCCAGTTGTCAAAGGGGTGTACTCGAAACCCTCTTGACTCGACTTCCAGCGGCACATATCATAGGCCTGATCACGGCTCTAAGCCTCAGCGCATCTTCAACTCAGGCCATTCCCGTCACGAATGCCAGGCTGCCGCGGAAACCGCCCAGAGAAGGGGGAATCATGGCAAAGCGTACGCTCTCCAGACACCGGAGCCCATCCAAGAGACTTTCTCCCGCCGCAAGACCACTATCGCGGTTGCATGCCCACAACCGGACCGCGGCCCATTTGGCAGAGAAGGATCTAATGGCTGCCATGCTGGATGCAGCCTCGCAGCACAACAATGTAGAGGACTATCTCTGCAGAACCGTCGCGCTTCTGAGCAAGTATGCCAGATGCAGTTGCATCGGCGTGGCTTTCCTCACCGAAGACGGGATCATGAGCTGCACGTTGCGCCACGGCAGCACCACCGAGTTCGCGCGCTCGCCTAAGGGCACCTTCCCTGCATCGGAAAAGTGTATCTGCAGCGGTATCATGCGCCACCAAGCCACGCCGCACACTGAGCCAGCAAGAGACAAAGCCTTCTTCCGGAACAGCAAGCCGGTTACACCCGGCGTGACCGACACTGGAGAAAGACCCTTCGGGCTCTGTGTAGGATCTACTTTCGAGTCCGTGGCCATCGTGCCAATAGGCAACCCATGGACCGCCGCGGGATTCCTCTTCATTGGGGATGAACGCCGGAATAGGATATCCCCTGGCAGGCTCGCACTCGTTGAGCAGGTGGTATCTCACATTGCCACCACCGTTGACCTCCTCGCAGCCAAGGACAGACTCAATCGGCTGAGTCGCAGTCTGCCGGATTTCGACGCAAAACCGGAGAGCACCGCGCGCCATTTGGATGAGTTGGAACTACTCACGCAGCTGATGGAGAACTCCAACGAGTCCATCGTGATCGTTCAGGATTGGAGAATAGTCTATGTCAACAAGAAGACAGCCGAACTGGCGGGCCTCTCGAAGGAGGAGATGATAGGCCAGGCCTTCCTCGACATAGTCCATCCGGAAGATAGAGGGATGGTCAGGGAACGATACAGTCGGATACTGAACGGAGAATGGTTCACCTCCGGCCTCACCGCAAGAGGACTGGACAGGGACGGCAATACGAGATGGGCAGAAATGAGGGAGATACCATTCACCTGGCACGGTCGGCCCGCCGTCATGTCACTGGTCAACGACATCACCGAACGGAAGAGGGCCGAAGATGCGCTCCGGGAGAGCGAGCAGAAGTACAGAGCACTGGCGGACAGGTCACTGCAGGGCATCGTCATAGCTCTTGGCACGCCGCCGCGAATCGCATACTGCAACGCCGCCATGGCAGAGCTGACCGGCTTCACGGTTGAAGAGCTGCTCTCCATGACGCCCGAACAGATTGTCGGCCTCATACACCCCGAAGACCGTGACATGTTCTTCAGACGCTATGCTAACCGCATTAAGGGTCTGCCGGCAGAATCGCGCTACCAGTTCCGTGCCGTCCGAAGAGATGGGGCTGTGATCTGGCTGGAGATCTTCGCTACCGCCATCGAATACGCGGGGGAACCGGCAGTGCAGGCAGCCTTCATTGACATCACCGAACGGAAGATGGCTGAGGAGGCGCTGGCAGAGAGCGAGAGGAAGTACCGCCAGTTGGTCGAGACGGTAGACGAAGGCATCGGAGCCATAGATAAGGAAGCCACGATCGTCTTTGTCAACCGCCGCATGGCAGAGATATTCGGATACGCAGCGGACGAGATGATCGGAAAGCCGCTGTTCTCTTTCCTCGCACATACGGCCGACGGGACCGGTATGGAGGAGGCGCCGCGGAAGATCGAGAGACGCCGCCAAGGGGTATCCGAGGCATATGAAGCAAGGGCTTTCCGCAAGGACGGCACGGAGATTCACCTCTCAGTGCGCTCGTCGCCCATTCTTGACGACCAGGGCAACTACGCCGGAGTAATCGCAGCCGTGCAGGACATCACGGAGCAGAAACAAGCTGAAGAAGCCCTGAGGGAGAGCGAGCGGCTCTACCGTTTCCTGGCCGACAACACGTCAGACGTCATCTGGGTCACGGATATGGACCTAAGGCCGACATACCTTAGCCCCTCTATTACCAGCCTGACGGGGTACAGCGTCGAAGAAGCTATGAGCGGCGCACTCGAAACAAGACTGACCCCGGCATCAGTCAAGGCGGCCTCTGAGGCCTTTGCCGACGCCCTAAACAGAGAGAAACAGCAGCCAGGCGCCACCGGGTCAAGAAGGATCGAACTGGAGCTTCTACGCAAGGACGGTTCTACACTCTGGGTCGATACGACGGTCAGCTTCATACGTGACTCCCAGGGCAGGGCAATCGGAATCCTTGGCGCCATGCGTGATGTCACAGAGCGCAGGAAAGCCGAGGAGGCCCTCAAGAAGAGCGAGGCCAAGTACAGAGACCTCTTCGATCACACATTGCTGGGCATGGAGGTTGTCGACGGTCAGACCGGCACCACGCTCTTGGCGAATCGGTCTCTGGCCCGCATGTTCGGCTTCAAGTCGCCAGAGGACATGGTGGGCACGAAACCTCTGGACTATGTTTTGCCGGAGGATCTAGAGTGGGTGGTGAGCCAGATAAGCGCACTGATGGCGGATCCCACGTGGGCCAAGACAGCCCAGATCAGGGCCAGAACCGAGGACGGCAGGATCATATGGGTCACCGGCATGGGTGCGCCGATCGAATACGAGGGCCGGCCGGCCATGCTGCTTTCACTGGTGGACATTACTGAAGTCAAGGAGGCGGAGGCCAGACTGCACGAGTCAGAGGAGAGGTATCGTTTGCTCGTCGAGAATGCCAACGAAGGCATCGCCGTGCTGCAGGACGGACTCCTGAAGTTCACCAATCCCAGGTTCGCTGAGGCGACAGGCTACACGGTTGAGGAGCTGCTCTCCATGCCATTCATAGACCTCATTCATCCTGACGACAGGCAAATGGCTGGCGACTACTATTTCCGCCGACTGAAGGGGCAGGAGGTCCCTCCCCTCTATCAGTGCAGATTTGTAGACAAGGCAGGCAACACGAAATGGACGGAGGTGAACGCTGTTCTTTTCGAATGGGAGGCAAGGACAGCGACTCTGGCGCTCCTGCAGGACATCACTGAGCGCAAACGCGCCGATGATGCGCTCAAGGAGAGCGAGGAGAAGTTCAGGGCGCTGGCCGAGAATTCCTCAGACCTGATTGTGCTCCTGGACCGGAACGCAGTGATCTCGTACGAGAGTCCTGCTGCATCCCGCCTTCTTGGACTCGACCCCGCGGCACGTGTCGGCGAGCGTCCGTTCGAGCGTGTCCACCCGGACGATTTGCCCGCGGTGACTGAGGCCTTCAACGAACTGATGCGCAATCCAAGTGCTGGCCCCAGGCGAATCAGCGAGATGCGACTTCAGCACCGGGACGGCTCATGGCGCACGATGGAAGCCACCGGCAGCGCCGTTGTGCGCGGCGGAGAAGTGACCGGGATCGTGGTCACCCTGCACGACATCACAGAGCGCAAGCAAGCAGAGGAAGCATTGAGGGCCAGCGAGGAGCGTTTCCGCGCGCTCATCGAGAAGGCCACGGACGCCATCGCCGTCGTGGACAGCAACGGCAGGCTGCTCTACGAGAGCCGTTCCATGGAACAAATAACCGGATACAGACTTGATGACTGGCTCGGAAAGCCAATGAGCGATTGGCTTCTGCACCCTGACGATGTCGCTAAAGTAGCCTCCAGCCTGCAACGATTGTTGACCAGTCCCGAACCAGCCAGCGAGGGAATCCGAGTGCGTTTCAAGCACAGGGACGGCTCATGGCATTTCTTGGAAGGAACTGCCCGCAACCTCCTGAATGATCCCAGCGTCAGGGGTATCGTCGTCAACTACCGTGATGTCACCGAGCGCGTCCTTGCCGAGGAAGCACTGCGGGCGAGCGAACTCCGTTACCGACTGCTGGCTGAGAACATTTCGGATGTCATATTCACCGCGGACCTGGACATGAAGCTGACCTATGTCAGCCCATCCATACTTCAACTCACCGGCTATTCCGCCGAAGAGACCATGTCTCGAAGCCCAGACGATTGGCTGACTCCCGCCTCCAAGGATCTCGCCGTGAGGCTATTCACCAAGTCATTCCTGGACGCGAAGGCAGGGAAGGACCTCCCACCCGCATTGCGCACGGCGACTTTGGAGATGCCAACGAAAGATGGGGGGACGATATGGGCCGAAATCAAGATTGACTTCCTGCGTGACGTGAGTGGGGAATTGACCGGGATTCTGGGTGTCGCCAGGGACATCACCGACCGCCGCATTGCAGAGATGGAACTGGAACACCGCTCCAAATTGGAGACACTGATAACGGAGATCTCCACTGCCTTCGTAGGCATTTCCACCGACTACATGGACCAAGGCATTCAGAACGCTCTGGGGTCTATCTCAGCTTTCACGGGAGTGGACTGCAGCCACATCTTCGTTCTCAGCGAAGACGGAAGCAGGCTGGACCTGGCCTACGAATGGCGCTCCAAGGAGATTGATCCCTCGGCCGGCAGGCTCGGTTCCGCCACTGTCAGCGGCCTTCCATGGCTGTCATCCAAGGTTAAGGAGACAGAATATGTCTACATCCCGGAAGTGAAGGACATGCCATCAGCTGCTGATGCCGAAAGGGCGCTATTTGAGCAGGCCGGGATAAGGTCAGTCGTCGTTGTTCCCATGGTCCAATCAGGCATTTCCATTGGCTGCCTTTGCCTGAGCTCGACAAGCAGAGGGCAGACATGGGGAGAGGAGACAATTGGGCTCCTTAGGCTCGTCGCCCAGATGTTCTCCAACGCCATGGAGCGAAAACGAATGGATCTCGCTCTCAGAGAAAGCGAGAGGCGCTACCGGCTACTGGCTGAAAACGTCACAGACGTGATCTGGACCACCGACATGGAGGCCAATATCACCTACATGAGTCCGTCCGCGACGCGGCTAGTGGGCTTCAGCCCTGAGGAACTCAGCAGGATGACCGTTGCCGACCTGTTGACACCGGATTCCTACGAACGCGGGATGAGGCTCCTGGCTGAAAAGCAGGCGAACGCAACTCAGGATGCGCCGGCAGGCAATTGGACACTGGAAGTAGAGTTGCGGCGCAAAGACGGCTCCACCGTCTGGGCAGAAGAGACGGTGTCTTTTCTACGGGATGAGCATGGGACGCCCATTGGGCTCACCGGTGTCACCAGAGATATCAGCAGCCGCAAGAAGATGGAGGATGCGTTGCGCCTGTCTGAAGACAAGTATCGCACGCTGGTGGAGGCCTCCCCGGACGGCGTTCTATCGATCGACAGGCGGGGGATTATCGCCGACTGCAATGCCGGGCTTTGCAGGATGCTCGGCTACGAGAGGAGACAGCTTTGCGGCATGGAGGCCAGGCTCCTGGGTACCAAGAAGGACCTCGACGCCGAACCGTACTACCGCGAGAACCTGCTGCGAGGGGAGCCCACGGAGGTGGAGACGGAAATATTGCGGCACGATGGTCAGCCCCTCCCTGTCTGGGCGAAACTGGTTAGATTGGCCGAGCCAAGCACAGCTGACATCCAGACAATTATCTACCTCAGGGACATCACCGACCGACGCAAGATTGACGAGATGAAGGACGAGTTCGTGGGCCTGGTTTCGCACGAGCTCCGCAGCCCTCTCACCGTCATCATCGGCGCCCTCCATACCGCCATCTCTGAGGGACCACGTCTCTCGCAAAAGGAGACGCGTCAGCTTCTGGAGGATGCCGCTTTTGAGGCCGAGCAACTGTCGCACCTGGTGGGCAATCTGCTCGAACTGTCCAGAGCCCAAGCCAACCGCTTGTTCCTGCACGTCGAAGCGGTGAATCTACCGAAAGTCATCCACAAGGTCATCGAGGCAGTGCAGCGCCAGTCCCCCAAGCACAAATTCATCGTCGATCTGCCCAGGAAGCTGCCCCAGGTCTCCGCGGACCAGTTGAGGCTGGAGCGCGTGCTGTATAACCTGCTCGAGAACAGCGTGAAGTACTCGCCGGAGGGCAGCGAGATTACTGTGTCGGCCAAGCGCGACGCCGGCCAGTTGGTCATCTCGGTCACCGACCAGGGCCCGGGCATCTCCAAAGAGGATCAGGCCAAGCTCTTCCAGCGATTTCAGCAGCTTGGAGACCCTATGCTGAACCACACAAAGGGAGCCGGGCTCGGCTTACTCGTGTGCCGCAGGCTTGTCGAAGCACATGGCGGCCGTATATGGGTCGAGTCCGAGCCAGGTCACGGCGCTTCGTTCCGCTTCACTTTGGAGCCCGGCGCAAGAGACAAAGCGACTCCTGAATAGTCACCTCCGCGCATTGCCGCAGAACCCGCCGGCCGGGCGTGGTCTCGCCGCGTGCTTCTTCCCTTCGGCCGCACATGCCGCGACCAAGCCGCCGTCAAGGGACCGCGCGTTCACCTTTCACTGGCACCCTCTCGACACTGCCGTGCAGGAGTGTCGAACAAGCAGTAGTCCCTTTCAATAGAACGCGGTAGACATGGAATTACGCTGTCAACAATTTGCGCACTCATGGTATACTTCGCACTGTAAAATGCAGAGGATCCACCGGGTACCCAGCGCCCTCGCGCTGCTGCTCCTCTTTGTGCTGATCGCAGGACTTACAGCGGCGTTCTCTCTGTTGTTCACAGCCAGCCGCATCCAGGCGGACGACACCGGTTGGCACGCTCCTGAATCGGACAATGCTACCGTGGGCGATGGATTCGAGATCAACCCCCAATATGCCTACAGCGACGATGGCCGCTCGGCCGAGAATCACGACGGGCTGGGCGAAAGCCACGACTTCTACAACTTCGGCCTCGTCGTGCCAGCGGATGCAACCGTGGAGGGCATTCAGGTGCGGCTGGACTGGTATGTGAACAGCGCGATCGGGAACCACAGCCTTGGCACGCAGTTGTCCTGGAACGGGGGCGTCGGTTGGACTGACCCGTTCAGCGACAACGTCTCAGATACAACTGAGCGCACCGTGTACCTGGGTGGGGCAAGCAATAACTGGGGACGTTCCTGGACGCCGACAGAGCTGAACGACGCCAACTTGCGGGTCAGAATCACCTGCAACTCGGATACACCAGAGACAGTCTTCTACCTCGAATATGTCTCAGTGATAGCCTACTACTCGCCGGTGGACCACCTCGAGGTCACCGGCGCCAGCGCCATGATCGCCGGCGAGAGCAACGTCCTAACCGTCACTGCCAGGAACACCTTAGGCGCCGTAGCTGTCAACTATAGCGGACCGAAATCTCTCATCTTCTCTGGACCCGGCGTCGCCCCGGCCGGTCAGCTCCCCACCGTGGGCGGCATCAATATTGGCAGCCCTGTCTCCGTGAACTTCACTAACGGAGTCTCGGACAATGCAGCAGCGACCACGCTTATGGCCTACAAGAGTGAAACCACCGTCGTCCACGTCACCGACGGCGTTTCCGATTCCTACACCAATGGCAGCTACGGCCTGAGCCTCACTGTCAATGCCGGCGCGGCCTCCTACATTGTCATCTCGCCCGATACTGCCGCCATAACCGCCGGAAGCACCCAGTCCTACACGGCCCAGTCCTTTGACCAGTTCGGCAACTCGATCAGCGATGTCACCGCCGATACAGCCTTCGCCACGGATACGGCCGCAGGTGGGACTTGGTCCGCGAACGTGTACACCGCTGAGAAGGCCGGATCGTGGATTGTCACCGGCATGTACGGGGCTCTCAGTGATTCAGCCAGTCTGCAGGTTAGCCCGGCCCCGGCGTCCTACATTGTCATCTCGCCCGACAGTGCTTCCATTACAGCCGGTACCACCCAAGCCTACACGGCCCAGTCCTTTGACCAGTTCGGCAACTCGATCAGCGATGTCACCGCCGATACAGCCTTCGCCACGGATACGGCCGCAGGTGGGACTTGGTCCGCAAATGTGTACACCGCTGAGAAGGCCGGCTCGTGGACGGTCACCGGTACCTACAGCAGCCTCACTGACACGGCCAGCCTGAACGTTGCCCCTTCTTCAGCCTCCCACATCACCATCTCGCCTGACGGTGCCGCCATCTCGGCCGGAGATACGCAGTCCTACACCGCCCAGTCCTTCGACCAATTCGGCAATCTCGTCGCCGATGTCACCGCCGAAACGGTTTTCGGCATTACGTTTGGTGCGGGCGGAAGCTGGTCTGCCAACGTCTATACCTCTGAAAAGGCAGGCTCCTGGACTGTCACCGGCACGTACAACTCATTCACCGATGATGCCAGCCTGACGGTCAGCGCGGGACCTCTGCACCACATCGTCATCTCACCGGATACCGCCACCATCGTCGCCGGGAACACCCAGGCCTACACTTCTCAGTCCATAGACCAGTTCGGCAACGCTATCGCTGACGTCACTTCCAGCACCGCCTTCAGCATTCAGTCTGGCGCAGGCGGCAGTTGGTCCGCAAATGTCTACACGTCTGCCAGCGCTGGCACCTGGACCGTCACCGGCAACTACCTCGGACTGGTGGACACGGCAACTCTGACTGTCAGTCCCGGGGCACTGCATCATATCGTAATCTCCCCGGACACGGCCACAATTCTGGCGGGCGACAACCAGACGTACACTGCCGAGGCCTTTGACTTGGGCAACAACTCCTTAGGCGATGTCACCGGCAGCACACTGTTTTCCATAGACGCCGCCGCTGGGGGCAGCTGGGCAGCCAATGTGTATACCTCGGCCAAGTCCGGAAGCTGGACCGTCACCGGCACGTACAGCAGTCTCAGTGATACTGCAAGCCTAGTGGTCAATCCCGGATCGGCACACCATATTGTCATCTCGCCGGACACTGCCATCATCGTCGCCGGGAGCACTCAGACCTATAATGCTCGATCTTTCGACCAGTTTGACAACCTTATCGCTGACGTAACCAATATCACTGGCTTCTCTATAGACCCCGGCGCGGGTGGGTCATGGGCAGCCAACGTCTATACGTCACAAACTGCCGGCACGTGGACCGTCACCGGCACGTATGGCCCACTCACCGACACGGCCACCCTCAGCGTCGTGGCGTCCTCGGCCTCCTACATCATCATTTCGCCCGACAGCGCGACCATCACGGCCGGCAACTCACAGTCCTACACCGCTCAGTCTTTCGATCAGTTCAGTAACCTGATCGCCGACGTCACGAACTACACAGTCTTCAGCATCACGCCTGCCGCGGGCGGCGGCTGGAACGGCAGCACTTATACGTCGGCGAACGCCGGAAACTGGACGGTCACCGGGACCTACATTGGACTGACGGACACCGCCAATTTGACTGTCAATGCCGGTACGCTAGACCACATCGTCATCTCGCCGGACACTAGCAGCATCACAGCGGGCAGCACCCAAACCTACACTGCCCAGTCCTTTGATGCGTTCAACAACGTCATCGCCAATGTCACCTCCTCGACAACGTTCTCCATTGTCGAGGCCGGACACGGCGGCTCCTGGGCTGGCGCCGTCTACACTTCGGCCAAGGCAGGCACCTGGACCGTGAGAGGCGCGTACAGCACTGTGTCCGACACCGCCATTCTTACCGTCACCCCGGGAGCACTCCATCACATCATCATCTCGCCGGACACCGCCACTGTAACCGCTGGAAACAGTCAGGCGTACACCGCTGAGTCATTCGACCAGTACGACAACCCCATCGCCGACGTCACTGGCAGCACGGTATTCTCCATCGTTGAGGCCGGCCATGGCGGGACTTGGGCCGGAAATGTCTACACCTCTTCCGCTACGGGAACCTGGACCGTCAGAGGCACCTACCTGACTTCATACACCGGCACCGCCACCCTCAACGTCATTGCATCCTCAGTCTCCTACATAGTCATCTCGCCTGACAGTGACAGCATTACTGCCGGCAACAGCCTGTCCTATACCGCCGAGGCCTTCGACCAGTTCGGCAATCGCATCGGGGATGTCACCACTAGCACCGACTTCTCCATCGACTCAGCCGCCGGCGGCACCTGGGTCGCCAACATCTACACCGCCGAGAAGGTGGGTAATTGGACGGTCATCGCCTCCTATCTTGGATTCAACGATACTGCCAGTCTGACTGTCACCGTCGGAGCGCTGCACCACATCGTTATCTCCCCGGATGTCAGCACGATCTCCGCCGGAGGCACTCAGACCTACACGGCCCAGTCCTTTGATCAATTCGGGAACCTCATCGGCAATGTGACCGCCGGCACCAGCTTTTCCATAGACACGGGGGCCGCCGGCGCTTGGGCCGGTAACGTCTACACGTCGCAGACTGCCGGAACATGGACGGTCACTGGCACTTATGTCAACGTACTGACCTACACCGACACCGCAATACTCACTGTCAACGCCGGTGCGCTCCATCACATCGTCATCTCGCCGGACACCGCTTCCATAGTTGCAGGCAATCCACAAGCGTACACTGCAGAGTCCTTCGATCAATTCAACAACCTCATCGCCGACGTCACCGCAACTACGACGTTCTCTACTGACACCGCGGCCGGCGGAAGCTGGCTGGGTAATGTCTACACTTCAGCGGTGGCCGGCACCTGGACCGTTACCGGCACCTACACCACCGCCTCGGATACCGCCAGCCTAACCGTCAGCGCCGGTCCATTGCATCACATCATCATTTCTCCCGACGTCTCGGCGATCACCGCCGGCAGCCTTCAACCCTACACTGCGCAGTCTTTCGACCAGTTCAATAACCTCATCGGCGACACTACGGGAACGACGACGTTCTCCATCGATGCCGCAGCCGGCGGTAGCTGGGCTGCTAATGTCTACGTCTCGGAAAAGGCCGGCACCTGGACTATTACCGGTAACTTCAGTGGTTTCACCGACACTGCCAGCCTTACGGTCAATGCCGGCGCGCTCCATCACATCGTCATCTCGCCTGACGGCGCTACGATTGCGGCAGGCGGTGCCCAGCCTTACACGGCTGAGGCTTTCGACCAGCTTAACAACAGTCTGGGCGACGTTACTTCCGGCACCGCCTTCTCGATCGACGCCGCGGCTGGTGGAATCTGGAGCCTCAACGTCTACACATCGGCCGCATCCGGAACCTGGACGGTAACCGGCACCTACAGTGGGTTCACCGATACCGCCAGCTTGACCGTCACGGTCGGCTCAGTGAGCCAGATCGTCGTTTCACCCGACGGCGCCACCATTGTTGCCGGCAGCTCCCAGGCATTCACTGCTCACACAGCCGACAGTTTCGGCAACCCGATCGAAGATGTGACCGACAACACCACGTTCTCTATCGACGCCGCTGCGGGAGGCACCTGGTCCGCCAACATCTACAATTCGGCCAGTGCCGGCGCTTGGGTTGTGACCGCGGACTATGGCGGACTTCAAGGCACCGCCACGTTGAACGTCAGCGCAGGCTCGGTTTCCTACATCATCGTCCTGCCGGACGGCGTCACCGTCACCGCGGGAGATAGTGTCACTTATGCAGCTCAATCCTACGACCAGTTTGGCAACCCTATTGCAGACGTGACTGACAGCACAGTGTTCACCATCGACGCCGGTGCAGAGGGGACCTGGGCGAGCAATGTCTACACCTCGGCGAAGGCTGGAACATGGACCGTCACCGGCGACTGCGTCGGTCTTGTCGATACGGCCAGTCTGACGGTGAATGCGGGGGCGCTGGATCACATCGTGATCTCGCCCCATACAGCGACCGTAATGGCCGGTGCAACGCAAGCCTACACGGCCATTTCCGCAGATCAGTTCGACAATGCTATCAGCGATGTCACAGCCGGAACCATGTTCTCCATACCGGCCGCTGCTGGCGGCTCTTGGGCAGCCAATGTATACACAGCTCAAACCGCCGGAACATGGACCGTCACCGGCACCTATGGCGAACTTAACGACACCGCCACTCTGACCGTCACCGCGGGCGCCCTTGACCACTACTCGGTGACGTCTGAAGACTACACCCAAGAGACTACCGTCCCCTTCACCGTGATAGTGGTGGCTTATGATGCCTTTGGCAATATGGTGACGGCCACCAGCACGACCGTGACCCTGAGTTCCAGCAATTCCGACATAGTCTTCGATGGGAACGGCAACGGCAAGTTCGGCGAGAGCGGGGACAATGTTGGCATCCTGTCGGGGGGCATACTGGAGAT
>JAUCPZ010000034.1 GCA_030372995.1 Dehalococcoidia bacterium | reverse complement strand
CCCCCCCCCCCCCCCCCCCCCCCCCCCCCCCCCCCCCCCCCCCCCCCCCCCCCCCCCCCCCCCCCCCCCCCCCCCCCCCCCCGACTTTTCACCCAGAAGACGCCATACGAGATACACAGCGCTGTCTCGTGGTCTCGGAGATGTGTATAAGAGACAGTGATCGTCCTGGTGCCTCACATGCCAGTAGTACGTCGTGGAAAAGGACAGCTTGCCCGAGGGGACTACCATGCTCAGCAGATTGACATCATCCGCCTGGCTGTCAAAGACCGTGACGGAGTAGTCTCCCGGCGTGGCTGTTATCTGCCATTGGGAAGCGCCATGAGCATCCCCGGCATCAGGATCAAAGAAATCCGATGATTGCAGCGTCGGAGTCAGGGTGATGCCGGCGGCTCCATCGGCCGGTGATATGTTGATGGGCTGGGCCGGGGCCTGATTCGGCGCCGACATCGTGGTGAACGAGGTCTCGGCCGACCAGGCCGACCATTCACCATGATCGTCCTGGTGCCTCACATGCCAGTGGTACGTCGTAGAGAAGGACAGCTTGCCTGCCGGAATCACAATGTTGAGAAGGTTGACGTTGTCCGTCTGGCTGTCAAAGACCGTGACGGAGTACTCTCCCGGCGTGGTTGTTATCTGCCACTGAGAAGCGCCATGAGCATCTCCGGCATCAGGATCAGAGAAATCCGATGATTGCAGCGTCGGAGTCGGGGTGATGCTAGTGGCTCCATCGGCCGGTGACACGTTGACGGGCTGGGCCGGGGCCTGATTCGGCGCGACTGCAGTGTCGAGTGCGGCAAACCTGACATTGTACGGCGACGCAGCACCCGTCTCCCAGGCCACGCCCACGTAGCTGGCTCCGCCCTGATCTTGGAAGCAGGATATCCCTGCGTTTGCCGTCAGATCCGTCTCGACGAGCCAGTCCGTGTAATTGCTGTCCCACACTTCATCGACCATTCTCTTGTAATAGATATGGCCCGCAGCCGGCGCCCCCGCCCAGAAACAGTAGAGGTTGTTGTTCGATTCCATGGACAGGGCCGGGAAGGACGATGAAGTGGCCGCGCTCACCAGCACCTGCTCTGGTCCCAGGGTGTTGGTCTCGTAGTCATATTTGCAGTGGACAATGCCGAATGTGTCGGTCTTCAGCAGAGCAATATGCAGGTCGTCGCCCTCGGCCACGGCGCTGTAACCGCTGCCGAACTGTGGATTGGATACGGTGGTGACGGTGGAGTTCCAGTTGGCTCCATCGTATGTAGCAATGGAGACTCCTACGACGTCAGTGTGATCCGCAAAGGTCACCGCTATCTTGTCTCCAATCAATCCGTGGACGGTCGTATACCACTCCGATTCTTCCAATTGGGCCGTCAACGCGTGCGGAAAACCGGCCGGCGTGGTACCCCAGGTACCATCGCTATTGCCGGACTTGGTGACATACGGGCCTTCACCACCCCCCCATTCTGTTTCTCATAGTGATACGAAATGAGCGCATGTCCGCTGGAGTCGGCCGAGACGCTGGGGTACTGGTAACTGAACCCGCTCACCGCCGGTGCAGCTACTTGTTCATCTGCGCTCCAGACTATGCTGCCGCCGGCATTCGGGACGCCGCGGCGGTAGTACAGAGGCGCACCGTTGGCACCGGTCGTCCGGGCGTAGTGAACATACGTACCATCGTAGTGAACACTGAAGCCGTCGCCGCTGGTCAGTGCGCCCAGGGAAGCCGACTTGGCCGACCAGGATATCCCGTCAGGACTCGAACGGAAGACCAGATCAGACCCGTCAGAGTAGAAGACCCAGAACCGGCCCGCAGCATAGAAGAGCTTCCGCTGGGTCGGCGCCGAGAGAGCGGCAGCAGACGTGGAGTTGTCAACAGTGAGAGCCAGGACATCTGCTGCCCGGGCCTCGCCGGCACCAAGATATGGGGCGATTCCGAACAGGTTGGCCTTCTCTGCAGCCTCCTGCGGAACGACGAGGCAAAGCAGCGAAAGCGCAGTGGCCAGCAGCACGGCGATCCGGAACAGGCGAAGCCGCGGGGTTCTCACCAATGACATGCGTGATCTCATTTCGACGGCCAAACGAACTGACAGACGTAGACAGGTCCGCATCTAGTGTACCAGGGCGACTACTCACGGGGGTTTCGGCAAGCGTACCGAAGATCACAAATACCTCTCAGTGTCAGGTGCCTCTTGTCAGACATGCTGCCGACCCAGAGATATCGGCATGCCCAGGCGCAAAGCCGGCGGCAACAGCAATACCCTATTGAATGCCTGCCCACTGCGTGGTATAGTCACGGCAGCTATGAAGAAGGTGTTGTTTCTCTTAACGGCCCTCGGGCTCTTGGCGCTGGTTTACCTGGTGGACCTGCTGGCATTTCAGTATCTGGGCTTGGACCGCCACATAAGTGGATGGTGGCGCATCACCACCGACGTCTGTTTCGCACTGGTGGTGATACTGCTCTGCTCATACTGGTCTCGCCAGCGATGAAGCTAGCCAGGAAGAGGTAGACAGCGTCCACAGCCTTCCGCGCGCCCCGCAGGCGCTACGTCGCGTCTGTCCGCCAGCGCCGGCCAGCATACTGATGTCGGGCCGGAGACAGGAAACGGAGCAATCGCACCTTTGTCTACATCGCAGGAATTGTGCTATCATTGGCTCAACTGAATACGAGATCCCAAGAGTCCACTGGTTTTCGCTCAACGGTTACAGCACTAGATTTGGAAAGAAACGGGCCGAATTGAGCACTCGAGCGGACTCTTTTTCGTTGGGATTGAGCGAATTCCCCCGGTCCCCTCGGCAAGGGGGAAGAAAGAGGCCTCTAAAACACACCCCCCTCACCCTGAGCCTAGCCTTCGGTCACCTCCTCGGGTACGCCTTGGCGGGCACCCCTTGAGCCATGGCAACGCAAGGCCGCCGTTTCCCCATCCGGAACCCTTCATTCGCTCCGCAGCAGCCCCTTCTGATCGATCAGGTCTTCAATCGCCCGGTGCAGGTCGTCCAACCTGCCGTCGTTGCAGAGCGAGTAGTCCGCCATCCTGGCTGCCTCTCCCACATGGAAGATCCGTTCCTCGTCCTGGTCTTGTTGCAGGAAGCGCTCGAAGGAATCCGTGTCTCTCGCCGCTGCACGCTTCCGCATCCTGTCGAAGCGGACCCTGGGGTCGCTGACGAAGACTTCTATCAGCACGAACGACTTGCCCAGCGTTTCCCTCAGCGCCGTGACGTCATCCGGCGAACGCACGCCACTGATGCCAGTCACGGGCCAGCCATTCGCGCGTATCTTCTCTGCGGCCATTTTCACGAAGCAGGCCTGGCCGTATTGGCGGAAGTAGCGGTCCGATATCTCCTGAAGCGTGGCACGGTCCGAAGAACGCCCCTCGCGGGCGGCGATCTCCCGCACCATGTCGCCGGTGGACAGAAAGGGGACACCGTGTTTCTCCTTCAGGTACTTCAGCACTTCATCCTTGCCGGAGCCGTTCTGGCCGATCACACCAATGACCCTCATGTGCAGCCCTCCCGGCAAACAGTATAGCGTGAACTGCCCTGCGGTGAGACTTGTGTTGTGGCACCTGGCTGAACGTGCTATAACAGGTTCCTGGATCGATTGGCGGGCCCCATTATGAGAATAGCCGCCACATGGTATGGAACAGCTGCCGTCCACATCGTCGCCGACGAGTCTCTGGGTATCTTCTTCGATCCGTGGTTTGAGCGGCCACCGGAAGCCCGGCCCAGGATCGCGGCCGACCCGCGGGGTGTCGATCTTCAGCCACTTGACGTGATTCTGGTCAGCCACAGTCACTTCGATCACATCGTCAATCTGCCAGACCTGGTGCAACGTTATCCTCAGGCTCAGGCCTACGTCCCGGCGGTGACCATGGAGAACTGCCGGAGGCTATGCGCCGGAGCCGTTCTCAGGGGCTACTCCCGCGGCCTGGCAGATACCGACTGGGCTCGCTTTCACACCGTCAAGGCCGGTGAACGCGTGGAGGCCCTCTCACGGGACGGAACCGTCCGGCTTAGGGCTACCGCCATCAAGTCGGCGCATGTCACGTTTGACGGCTACTCGGTCATGCGCGTGGCGTTTAATCCCGTTGTACTGCGCCGACTGGGCTACTACTCGAAGTTCCTGACTGGGTTTCCGAAGAAGGAGGTGCTCGGCTGGGAAGTGTGCCTGGAGAGCGGCGGCGAATCGAAGCGTGTGGTGTTCTTCGGCAGCCTGTGCAAGAAGTATGCTGCCTCCCTGAAGGACTACAGCAAGTGCGATTTCCTCTTCATCCCTCTCGCCGGCAGGAAGAACATCCTGCCGTATGCCGGTGTACTCACGGAGGTCCTGCAGCCAGCGGCGGTAGTCCCGATTCACTACGATGACTTCTTCCCCCCGGTCTCCTATGCTGTGGACTATAGCAACTATGCAAAATGGCTTGAGAGAACCATGCCCGGCACCAAGCTGCTGGAGCTGGTGCCGGAGCAGCCGACCGTACTCCCCACGTGAGCGGCATATTCGGGCGCTACCCCTGGATTCCCTGCTCCGCAGGGATGAGACAAAAGGTATCCGCCTGAGGTGGGCCGGGGGAACTGGCCACACGCTCGCCTCAGGATGAGGGGTGACCTCCAGCTCTTCCTGTTCTTTCCGCAAGCGGAACGTCCGCCTCAGGAGGAAGTGGAGGACAAAGGGGGTTGAGGAAGCCCACATCCGCCCTCAATATGGCCTATAATTGCCGGAGGGCAAACCTCGAGAGGAGATCATCTCACGATGGATTTCAGGAACGACAAGGAGAAGCTCCAGCAGTTGGCCAATCTGATGAACGGGCAATCGGCCACGCCGATACTGATGGTCACAGATGACCTGCTCTGGGTGTTCGATGCCGCCCTGGAGCCGGAGGAGGTCGATTTCCTTCTGAAGATGGGCGGAGGTAACATGAAGCGCAGCGAGGCCGAGGCCAGGACCGGCCTCCCAAAGGGGGAGTTCAACCGGATGTTGAACAGGCTTCTGGACAAGGGCCACATCACCGAGCTGGAGCCGGAGCCGGGCCAGGACGAGCCTTCTCTGCACCTGATGTGCATCTTCCCCGGCTGGTTCGAGCACTATCTCATGGGCGGTAGAGACACGCCGGACCGGCGGGAATTCGCCCGGCGAGTGACCAAGTACTTCGCCATGGCCAGGGACATACCGCCTGATCTCCTGAACGAAATCCTGGCAGGCGTCGGGCCCCAGCGCTCCATCGCCACCGCTGGCCCACCGGCGCCGAGGGTCGTGAAGGTGGGCAAGGCCCTGCCGCCGCAGGTAAGCGAGGTCTATCCGCCGCACAGCGTACTCGGCATCCTGGAGAAGCTGCCCGATGATGAAGTCATCTCCGTGGGGCACTGCTTCTGCCGCCAGCAGCGGAAGCTGGACGGCGATCCGTGCCGGATGCACCTGGCGGAGGAGGCCTGCCTGGGTTTGGGACCGGCCGCACAGCACATCATCGGCCGGGGCTTCGGGCGGCGCATAAGCAAGGCCGAGGCCATCAGGCTGGTCAAGGATTCCGCGGAGAAGGGCGCCATTCACCAGGTGGGACGGCTTGTGCCGCTGAAGGACTTCAAAGCGAAGTACGAGGTGGACATCATCTGCAACTGCTGCTGGGACTGCTGCGGGGTAGTGGGCAACTACAGCCGGGGCAACCTCCCCTTCATGCTCAAGTCGTATTACATCGCCGAGATGCCCGATGACGACAAATGCAACGGCTGCGGCGCCTGTGAGGAATACTGCCCGGTCAGGGCCATCGCGCTGGATGAAGCCGCTATTGCCAGGATCAACGCCGGAATGTGCACCGGGTGCGGTCTGTGCGTCGTACACTGCACGCAGCAGGCCGTCCAGCTCAAGCCGTTCGAGCGCAATGTCTTCCTGCCGGTGCTGGTCGGCGACAAGCGCCGCATCGCGTAGGGGCACAGTCCGCCTCCCCATCACCCCTGGGCCAATCCCCCTTGGTCCCCCTTCGGGAAAGGGGGAAGAGACAAAACGCAGAGAGGCTTCGCCCTTCTGCACACCCCACGCTCAATGCGGACCGAGGCAAAGCACCCGCGACGTGAGCAGACGCTACCTACCTGTTTGACCCACGAGAGGCGCAGTCCTCCTGAGGCGGGCTGCCGGGGGAACTGGCCGCAGGCTCGCCTCAGGATGAGGGGTGTGCCCGAGCGTCCGCGTGGCCCAGGGTGGGAGCGAAAGATCTTTCGCCCCTACGTTTCCGGATCCCAAACCTCCGCCCGAATACGGCCTCACCTGCGTTGTCATTCATCCCCCTTGCCAAAGGGGGATGGGCCCACGGCATGAATGGGTACAAAGGGGGGTTGATTGCCCCATGCTCTATAATGGGCAGGCGGGGAGGCTGAGCAGGAATCCGATGTCAGACCAGGAACGCGACTCCGTAGCTCGATTGCAGGAGACCCCTGAACGGGCAGTCCTCCACGGAAAGGCACAGTTCGGCCGCTTCGGGCGGCCGTTCCGGGATCTGAACCTCCTTGAGGCGGACTGCGGCATACCGCGCCTCTTTGGGATGCGGCGTTTCCGGCTCAAGCAATGGGTGCACATCGCCGTCGTCCACGATGATTGGTACCTCAGTCTGGCGCTGGTTGACCTGGGGTTCCTGGGCACATCGTGGCTTCATCTATTCAATCGCCGTTCCGGCCACGCTTTCGAACACACACTCAAGCTGCCGCCCGGCAGGTTCCGCGCTCCGGCAAACCTGTGGGACCACTCGGGAACAATCGAGACGCGGGGATACCGGGTGCGTGCGCACGACTGCCTTGATCAACAGGTCCACCATTTCGAGATCGACATCAAAGCCAAGGGCTCGCTGCCTGCGATTAGCGGCTCCGTGACCCTGTACGAGGATCCTGCCCGGACGCAGCCGCTGGCGGTGCTGCTGCCTCTGGGGCCCAACCGCCCCATGTTCTCGCACAAGTCCGCCTGCCCGGTGGGTGGACTGCTCGACATCGCGGGCGCGAAGGTGGAGTTCACGCCGGACCGCCATGTGGGACTGCTGGATTATCACAAGGCGTTTTACCCCCGCAGTACGTTCTGGAAGTGGGCCACCTTCGCCATCATCGACGGATCAGGGAACCTGCTCGGCTGCAACCTGACCCACAACGTGATACGGGACGACACGCAGTTCAACGAGAACTGCATCTGGCACGGAAACAGACTCACGCTGCTCGGCGCAGCCCGATTCGATATCCCCAAGGACCGCACGCAGCCATGGCGAATTCGCACTGAAGACGGAAGGGCTGACCTGCAGCTCATCCCTCAGGGACGCCGCTCAGAGCGGGTCAACCTCGGCCTGGTGAAGTCTGCTTATGATCAGCCGTACGGGCTGTACTCGGGAACGCTGATAGACGGTGAAGGCGTCAGTCATAGAGTCGAGAATGCCTTCGGTTTGGCCGAAGATCACGTTTCCCTCTGGTAGGGCATCTCGCCAGGGCGCGATTCATCGCGCTCCAACCGTCACCATCGTCGCATCCCTACCCCTACGCAGACCGAATGTTCAGCCAAACCACATCCATGGCATTATGGCGATCCAGGGTAGGGGCGAAAAATCTTTCGCCCCTACGTTTACGTTTATGGATTCCCGCCCCAGCGAGAATGACAGACGCGGGTCCGTTTCACCCTCTCCTTCATCCTCTCCCGTCGAGGGCGAGGAGACTCCTCTCTCCCCTGGTGGGAGAGACTGAGAGAGGGGGATCAAGGACGATGGCATGTGTCCACAACGACCTGGAATCCCTCTTTCTAGAAAGAGGGACCTAGGGAGTTCAGGGGAGGCCAAAGGTGTCGATCCGCAAGCCATGAGCTACTAGCCATCAGCCATGAGCTCTGCGCTCCTGGAGGAGCCAGCCCAGTTGGCTTTGTCCCCTGTTTGCCCTAAAATGGCCTCGCAATCCAGGCAACCATCGCATCCTTAGCCCTCGGGGGGAACACCGCGGCGGGGAGGAAGATGGAACAGTTCATCATCGCCCACGACGTCGGCACCAGCGGCAACAAGGCCGTCCTGGTAGGCACGGACGGACGGATCCACGGGAAGTGCTCCGCTCCCTACCCCGTCCACTACCCCGCGCCGTGCATGGCCGAGCAGGAGCCCGCCGACTGGTGGAACGCCATCGTCCGAACCACGCGGGGCCTGCTCGAGCAGACAGGCGTTTCACCGAACCAGATACTCTGCACAACGCACTGCACGCAACTGCTGGGCATCCTGCCCATGAGCGCCAAAACGGGCCCCCTGGGACGCGCCATCATCTGGCTGGACAGCCGGGCCTCGGTGCAGGCGCAGCGCATGATGCGGAAGTTCATCGATGCTCGAGTCTTCGCCCTCATCGCCGGTTCCCCACTCTGCGGCAAGGACTGCATACCCAAACTGCTCTGGCTCAAGGATGAAGAGCCGGACCGATACGGCAGCATGGACTGCTTCCTGGATGTCAACGGCTACATCATCTACCGCAGCACCGGCAACATGGTCATGGAGTGGTCCGCAGCTTCGGTCGTCGGCATGGATTTGAAGACAAAGCAGTGGATGAAGGGCGTCATGAAGTACGTCGGGCTGGATCCGGCCAAGTGTCCGCCGCTGGTGCGGGCCACCGACAGAGTCGGGGAACTCACCAGAGAGGCCGCCAGCGAGCTGGGTCTGCTCCCTGTCTCTTATACACATCTCCGAGCCCACGAGACAGCGCTGTGTATGTCGTGTTGCGTCGTGGGGGTGT
>JAUCPZ010000033.1 GCA_030372995.1 Dehalococcoidia bacterium | reverse complement strand
CGCTGTCTCGTGGGCTCGGAGATGTGTATAAGAGACAGGGCTTGACCTCCGAAAACTCGTGGCAGTCGGTGCAGTCCAGCCGCGCGTGCGGCCCCAGCCCTCGCTTGTAGTAGCTCGGATCGACGTAGAAGTGCGAGACCGTCTTGCCATCGTCGGCGATCCGCGCCAGCCCGCGGTACTTGTGGCAATTGAGGCAACTGCCCGAATCCACGGCCTGCGCCGCCGTCGCCGTCAGCAGCGACACCGCCAGCCCGATGAGAACGGGTACGGCCAGCTTTCTTGGCAGCCGCCCCTCTTCTCCCCTCGCCCCGGTACTCCGGGGAGAGGGCAGGGTGAGGGGCCTCTGCGTTCTGCCAGGATCCCTCGCCATGCGTATGAGAACCGCTATCCACCTGTATCCAACCATCACGCCCATCCGATCGCGTTTCAATCCGACATCCGGGATTTCAAATCTCAGATCTCAAATCCCAGATCCCAGATCAGAAATCATGACAGTGCCGGCACCACGTCTGCCCCCGCACCGGCGAGACCAGCTTCCCTTTGCTGTTGGTCTTCATCGCCCGAAAGCCCAGGTCGCTGCCGGGCGGGAACACGCCCGACTGGTGCGGGTTGTGGCAGGTGCTGCACACCATCTGCCCATTCTTGTCGGGAACCATCTTGGTCGGCATGCTGCCGGCCTTCTTTGCCTGTTCGATGAGCTGCGGGGCCACCTTCGCCGCAAGGCCCATATTCTCAACCACGTACATGTGGGCCAGCGTCTCGGGAGGAAGCTTCAGACCGATGTGCCCCTGCTGCATCGGGTCCTTGTGGGTCGGGTGACAATCCTTGCACAAGTTCACCTGCGCCGCCTTGAGCGATGAATCGCCGCTGCGTTTCATCGTCTTGCGGTCCAGCGGCTTCGTATGGCAGAACAGGCACTTCTCATCAACGATGTCGCCGTTCTCCATGAGCATCGCGTGGGGATTGAGCTTCTGATAAGCGCCCTCCTTGTGGCAGTTGAGGCAGAACCTGTCTCTTATACACATCTGACGC
>JAUCPZ010000032.1 GCA_030372995.1 Dehalococcoidia bacterium | reverse complement strand
CGGCAGGCATGCCGGGCAAAAGGCCGCGGTGTCGCCACAGTTCGGAGATCAGCTCATCGAGCCACCGCGCTCGCACGGACCAGTTCTCCGTGGTATCTCCGATCTCCTGAAGCTCGCGTACAACTCGCAAAAAACTCTCCACAAAGCCAAGCGCATCGTCATCCTCGAAGTGCCGGGTCGCGTACTTGCACAGGCGAGGATTCTCGGGAAACAGCGCGATTCGTTCGAGCACGTCCGGCCGATTCCGATAGACGTGGTACGGCAGCCGAAGACCCTGATCGGGGTAGTGCGACGTAATCGCCCGCTGCCAGACGAACCCGCCCCCGTACCTCTCCTTCACCGAATCGGAGCAACCTTCGTAGAACAGCTCCTCTCCGACCGCCTTTACACGCGACAGGCCAACGAGCGCATAGCGCTTCACCTCGTCCTCGCTGAAGGGGTTGGAGTAGTTCGCGTAATAGAAGATGAGGCTCTTGCCCGGTTGGATCGCATCGAAGAACTCTCGTGCGTTTGTCAGACGCCGGTCGTAGTTGAACCGCCCCCCAGTTTTGACATCATCTCCGTACATCACCTCATAAGGCCACACGCAGACCGTTGCCGGCGGCAACACCCAGCGGCGGATCTGAGTGCCGTGGTTGAACCAGGCGGGCGGCTCGGCTTCGGCAGGCGCCTCATCCAGGCCAAACGCATTGTAGCTGTAACAGCATGGAGGAATACGCTCCAATCCCTTGGCTTGACATCCTGAAACCTTGTTCTCCCAATCGAGTGACCGTTTCTCTGCTATGTACTGACCCGGGTAAGACTGGGCACCGACACAAAAGGTGTTGGCGGCCGGATCGCTGCAAATGTGTCCGTTCCAGCCGTCGTTGTGCCAGGCCACGCGGGCCGAGATGTGCGTGCCCATACTCCGTCCGTCAGTCAATTGTCAATGCGTCTTGTGCGCCTATCAATAAACTAGACTGATCCGCATAAGCTGCGGAATCCCCGGTTTCTGTCGGCATAACGCGATCCCTGTTTTCCGCGCACCGTTCCCATCCACCCCTTTCAATCCGGTGGGTTCATGTCTGTCTCTTCCGCATTGTATCTTGGGATGTTATGCGGATCAACATGAGCCCCCTTCTCAAAGACCGTCAATCGGACCGCGAACGGCTGTGCCGGCCCACGGTTGAGAACATGGGTGTAGACCATAGCCGTCTTCACGTCTCTGTGGCCCAACAGCACCTGCACTGTCCGGATGCCGCAGCAGCCTTCGAGTGGGTGGCGGAGCAACGCGGCCGTTGCCAACCACAGCCCGTTGATCTAGTATGGGCGTGGAGCTAGCCGGGAGGAGGACGAGATGAGCTGGTGGATCTGTGGCGACTGCGACTACGTATTCGAGGCCGAAGCCCCGCCGGAGACCTGCGCCAACTGTCATTCGAAGTGCGTCTACAGCGATGTCACCTGCTACATCCCCGAATGCAGCGGGCCCGGCCACCTGGACACGAAGCTGGTGGCGCTCAAGGCCAAAGAGGCGAAGAAGCACCTCAAGTAGGCGGTCCATGCATCTTTCCCAACGGATTCACCTTCACGGAGGGCTTTATTGATCGAGGTCGAGCGCCTTGGAGAAGTAACCCGGATCAAGATGGGCCGGGAGTATGAGGGCCGCGTCCTCTACTGGACGGCGGCCTACCTGGTCGATGGCCTGCTGATCGACACGGGCTGCCCGCACACCGCAGACGAGCTGACCGGTTTTCTGGAAGGCCGGCACCTCGATCTGGCTGTCAATACCCATCATCACGAAGACCATGTGGGCGCTAATCACCTCTTGCAGCAGCGCTTCAAGGTGCGTGTCATGGCATCGCGCGAGGCGGCACTTCTCATCGGCCAGCCGCTGCAGCTTCACCCGTACCAGGAACTCGTCTGGGGTCAGCCGGTGCCGACCAAAGTGGACATCCTGGCCCACCGGGTTGAGACTAGGAACCATCATTTTGAAGTGATGGCGACGCCCGGCCACTGTCCAGACCACGTGTCGCTGGTGGAAATGGCCAGGGGCTGGTGCTTCACCGGAGACCTCTTCATTTCCCGGGAGCCAAAGGCCATGCGCCCCGAGGAGGATGTCCACGAAATCGCCCGCTCCATGGGGAAGCTGCTCGAGCTCCCGGCCGCCAGGCTGACCCTGTTCACCGGCCTGGGGAATGTGGTGAAGGACGGGAGGGCAGCGCTGGAGGGCTGCATCGATTACATCCGCGCCCTGTCCAGGAAAGCAAAGGAGCTGGAAGCGGAAGGGTTTTCGATCGGAGAGATGGTGAACCGGCTTTTCGGCCGGGAGTCCATCCTGGCGGGCCTCACCGGCGGCCACATCTCATCGGAGAACGTGGTGCGCGCCCTGCTGCGCCCCGAAGCATGACGCCTTGAAAGGAGGCACCTTGGAATACCAGACGCTGCTGTTCGAAATCCGGGATCATGTCGGCTGGCTGACGCTCAATCGTCCTGAGAGGGGCAATGCCGTCTCCCTGGAGATGGTGCAGGAGTTGCGCCAGTTCTTCGCGGACCTCGAGAAGAACCTGGACATCCGCATCGTCGTCGTGCGCGGAGCGGGAAGGCACTTCTGCACCGGCCTGGACCTGTTGTCCAGCTTCGGGGCCGGACAGAGCGAGATCAACCCGGCAGCCGGGCTGGCGCCGACTAGGTTCGACCCCCGGGGCTGCCGCATCCAGTGGGACTTCAATGACATCATCCTGAAGATGCGCCAGGCGCCCCAGCCTATCGTGGCCTCAATGAGAGGCAGCGCCCTCGGAGGCGGCCTGGGCATCGCCCTGGCCTGCGACGTGCGCCTGGCCGCCCAGAGCGCCCGGTTCAATGTCGGAGCAACGCGGATCGGCTTCTCCGGAGGCGAGATGGGGATGTCCTACTTCCTGCCCCGGCTCATCGGCCTATCGAAGGCCGCCGAGTACATGTACACGGCGCGCTGGATCGACGCCCCCACCGCCGAACGCATCGGCCTCATTTCGCAGGCGGTGCCGGACGACCGGCTCGACCAGGCAACGGAGGAGCTCGTGCAGGAGATGCTCGCTGTGTCGCCCTTCGCTCTGCGGATGACCAAGGAAGTTCTCTACGCCAACGTCGATGCGCCCAGCCTGGAGCAGGCGGCCAAACTGGAGAACCGGACCCAGCTCATGTGCGGTTTCACCCAGGACGCCATGGAGGCCATCAAGGCAGTCTACGTCGAGAAACGGCGGCCGGTGTACGAGGACAAGTAGAAGGGCCCGACCACATGTTCCTGCTCTGAGCTCGGTGATGCAGTACGGATCCCTGGAGCCTAGCTCAGCATGAGCCTTGCCCGCTGAAACCGGGCCATGGCTGCTACAGTCACCACGGCAGCCAACAACGCCAGGACAGCTGCCGCAATCAGAGCACCCGTCGTCAGATCGAGCCATGATGGCGGTGGACCTATGTGGTCGCGGAGGGCAAGGAGGATGAAACCGAGAATCATAGGCGGTATCATGAAAGCACCCATCAGGATCTGCTGAGCCTCTTGCACGGTCGCGGAACGCAGCGAGATCAGTATGCCCGCGCCCGATACCACGACCGCCAGGAGCAGGCTGAGCCCCAGGTCGGCCAGAAGTATCTGCCAAGAGTAGAAGGACGCGCCGCCGTCACCGTGCACCGCATTGGCGATGTTAACGGTTATCAGAGCCACCAGTAGAATGAAGACCGTCATGCCCCAGCCGAAGGCAATAGAGACAGCCATCTTCCCGAAGAGAATCGCGCGGTCGGGCAGACGGCTGGCCAGCAGCGTTGCGAGTGTATGCCGCTCGCGCTCACCGGCAAAAGACTCTGGGATGGTCATCCCCACCAGCATCAAAGGAATAATAAGGCTGAACAGCGATGCCGGGCTGTCCACCCAATCATGGCCGATCTGCA
>JAUCPZ010000031.1 GCA_030372995.1 Dehalococcoidia bacterium | reverse complement strand
TTCGGAACTCGTCGGCAGCGTCAGATGTGTATAAGAGACAGGACTGCTCTCGACCGTCTGCAATTATGTCTTCCGCACGCGTCGTGATGCCACCCACACCACCCCTGACCCGGTGAAACTCAACGCACTCCTGGCCGAGATGGTCGACCAGGGATGCGAATACGCCTTCATGGAGGTTAGCTCGCATGCCGTTGACCAGAAGCGCATTGCAGGCCTTCACTTCGCCGGAGGCATCTTCACCAACCTCACCCATGATCATCTTGACTACCATAAGACATTTGATAACTATCTGGCTGCCAAGAAGAAGTTCTTTGACGGGCTCACGCCCGAAGCCTTCTCGCTGGTCAACTCCGATGACCGTAACGGGAGTGTGATGGTGCAGAACTGCCGTGCCTCTAAGCAGACATTCAGTCTCCGCGGCATGGCCGACTTCAGGTGCACGATAATCGAGCAGGGATTCGAGGGGATGCTGCTCAAGATCAACGGTACCGAGGTATGGACCCATTTCATAGGTGATTACAATGCATCCAACCTGCTCGCAGTTTACGGCGGAGCCATTCTGCTGGGTGCTAACAAAGATGAGGTGATGAGAATCCTCAGCACTCTCCGTCCCGTTGACGGCCGCATGGAGGTGATCCGCTCGGCCAACGGCATTACCGGTATCGTTGACTATGCACACACCCCTGATGCGGTGGAGAATGTCATAGAAGCAATCAACAGGCTGAGGCATGGGGAAGGAAGGCTGATCGTTGTGGTGGGCGCAGGTGGCGACCGCGACAGGACCAAGCGGCCGGTGATGGCCCGCATAGCCGCCGCGGGTGCCGACAGGCTGATACTCACCTCTGACAATCCCCGCAGCGAGGATCCCGAAAGCATCATTGATGACATGCAGGCGGGGCTCAGTCCAGACGCGGCGCCTAAGATGATCCGCATCACCGGTCGCGCAGACGCCATCAGGGCTGCAGTCATGCTGGCTACTCCGGGAGACATCGTGCTGGTGGCAGGCAAGGGGCATGAGACCTACCAGGAGGTGAAGGGTGTGAGACACCACTTCGACGACAGGGAAGAATTACGCAAAGCATTTAAAATCTGTCTCTTATACACATCTGACGCTGCCGACGAGTT
>JAUCPZ010000030.1 GCA_030372995.1 Dehalococcoidia bacterium | reverse complement strand
TCTCAAGATTATGGGTATTAACATATTGCCATGGAGTACGATGCTTGAGCATAGCGTTCAAGATGGTCAGCAACTTGCGCATGCAGGCAGTGAGGGCTACTTTCTTGGGCTTGCCGGCGGCACAGAGGCGATGGTAGAAGGCACGGATGACGGGATTGTGGTGGGCAGCTACCAGGGTGGCCATATAGAGAGCTGCCCGTACCGCGGATCTCCCACCCCAGACCGTGCGCTTGCCTCTGAGATGGCCGCTGTCCCGGTTGAAGGGAGCCACGCCCACCAGAGCGGCGATCTGCCGGCGGTTCAGATGGCCCAGCTCCGGGAGATGGGCCAGGAGGGTGGTCGAGAGGACGGGGCCTACTCCGGGTACGCTCTGCAGCAGATTGTCCTTCTCCCGCCAGACGGGGCTCTTCCGGATGCTGGAGGCCAAGTCATCGTCAACATTGGCCAGCTCCTTTTCCAGCCAGGCGATGTGGGCCAGGATGCGCTCTCGGACAGTCTTGCTGCGGGCAGTGCCCAGGCGGTTTCTCTCCGCCCTAATCATCTCCAGCAATTGGCGCCGGCGGGCCAGAATAGCCGTCATCTCTTGAGTGTCGGCATCGGGCAGAGGGCGGAGAGCCGGGCGAACAACGGCCGCGAAGTGGGCCAGGGTCCTGGCATCCAGGGTGTCAGTCTTAGCCAGTCGGCCCGTGGCCTTGGCGAAATCCCTGGCTTGGCGAGGATTAACCACTACCACCGGCAAACCCGCCACGGCCAGGGCAGCCACCAGAGGTACCTCGATGCCTCCGGTGGCTTCCAGCACGATCAGCGCGGGGTTCAGTTCCTGAAGACAAGACACGGCCTGGCTGATTCCCGCATCAGTGTTGGCGAAAGCCCACCGTTGATCCGAAGAATGTACGGCGATATCCAACTTCTCTTTGGCTACATCGATGCCCACATATGCTGTCGCAGTCTTCATGAATTCTTCCTCCTTCTTCTTGGCCCTTCCTTGCAAGATACGGGCTCGTTTGGCCCTGACAACTGTTCGGGCTCTTTGAAGATCAGGGCACGACGACCCTTGCTCTGCAACGGCCTTCCAAGACCCGAGGGCCATCGGTCTGTCGTGCCCATCTGCAACCAACCTTACCATAGAGGATACCCTACAGAGGTAAGATACAAGGGACAAAGTTCCCTTGCCCCTTCTTTCCTTCCCCCGGGATCGAAGATTCGCCCCAGTAGAAATCGGGGATCAAAGCGGGTTGACTCCAATTTGAAGACCAGTGATTTCGACTACTCGCTGCCGCCTGAGTTCATCGCGCAGACCCCGGCGGAGCCCCGCGATTGGTCCCGCCTCATGGTAGTCCGGCGCAGTGACGGCTCCATCGAACACCATCGTTTCTTTGAGATCGTCGACTTCCTTCGCCCCACTGACGTGCTGGTGCTCAACGACACGCGCGTCATCCCCGCCCGCCTGAAAGGGCAGAAGAGCAGCAGGGGCAAGGTGGAGATACTTCTGCTGCGCCACCTGGAGCCGGGGCTCTGGGAAGCACTGGTCAAGCCTTCAAAGAGGATTGCGGTCGGCGAGAAGGTCGAGCTGGTAAGCACGCGGCCCGATGCCAGACGTCAGTCCGCCGTCGTCGAGGTCCTGGACAGGAAGGAGGAGGGTGTTCGTGTAGTCCGCTTTGCCGATGAGGCCGTCGTCGAAACGATGGGCCAGATTCCTCTGCCGCCCTACATCCGCGACTACCGCGGCGACCGGGAACGGTACCAAACGGTGTATTCCACAGAGAAGGGTAGCGTGGCCGCGCCCACGGCGGGGCTGCACTTCACGGCGGGGCTGCTCACGCGAATCAGGGAGATGGGCATCGACCTGGTGTTCGTCACGCTGCACGTTGGGCTGGACACCTTCCGCCCCATCAGAGAAGAAGACCCGCAGCAGCACCGCATACACCGGGAGTACGGCATGGTGAGTCCGCAGGCGGCCGACAGGCTGACCAGAGCCAGAACCGAGGGCCATCGCATCGTCTGCGTGGGGACGACTGCCGTCAGGCTGCTGGAGCAGGCCGCTCTGTCCTCTCAGAACACAGGTGGGGTGAAGCCGTTCCAGGGGTGGGTGGACCTGTTCATCCTTCCGGGTCACCGTTTCCGTCTGGTGGACGCCATGCTGACCAACTTCCACCTGCCGCGTTCCACCCTGCTGATGCTGGTGTCAGCTTTCGGGGGCAATGACCTGATCAGGCGCGCATATCAGGAGGCGATACGGGAGCGCTACCGCTTCTACAGCTTCGGCGACGCCATGCTGATAGTCTAGCTTGACACCCTGCTCCCGTGACTCCTACAATCACTTCCGCCAAGAAGCCGCGTATGAGCAGATCATGCCGCGTCGTCCCCGCCATCCTGACTGACAACCCGCAGGCGCTGGCCAGGATGGTCCGCCAGGCTGAAAACTTCACCGACTTCGTTCAGATAGACATCATGGACGGGCGCTTTGTGCCCTCCAACAGCATCGTCTGCAACGACATCGCCGTGGTGGAGCCTCAACTGGGCTGGGAAGCCCACCTGATGGTGAGGCAACCTGAAGAGCATCTTCATTGCTTCGTTATGGCTGGGGCCAGGAAGATCGTCTTCCACCTCGAGGCAACTTCTTCACCGCTGCGCACCGTCAGACTGATCCGGCAACTTGGGGCGAAAGTGGGGCTGGCCGTCAAACCGGAAACGCCACTGAGCACCACTCTGTCGTTCGCCGATGCTGTGGACAGCATCCTCTTCCTGACCGTGCATCCCGGCTTCTATGGAGCCAAGTTCCTGCCCGAAGTCCTGGAGAAGGTGGCGGAGATGCGCGCCCGGAGGCCCTGCGTCGAAATCGGCGTCGACGGCGGCATAAAAGAGGGCAATATCGCCGAAGTCGCTGCGCTGGGCCTCGACCATGTCTGCGTGGGCAGCGCGATCCTCATGCAGCCCGACCCGGCTGAGGCGTTCCGCCGGCTGCAAGCGCTGGTTGACCGGGCAACACGCGCCAGAAAACAGTAGGCCGACGGCGGCTCCGTCTCCGTTTCCCCAAGGCCGGTTTCCATTTCACCTAGGCTGAGTGCTAGACTTTTCGTGTCTGGTGGTCAGAGAAACGTTGAGTGAGTATGGGAGAACCATGAAGAGATTCGAGGGTAAGGTGGCGCTGGTGACGGGTGGAGCTTCAGGCATAGGGAGAGCGACAGCGCTGGCTTTCGCCAAGGAAGGAGCGAAAGTCGTCATTGCCGACATCGACGTCGCAGGCGGGGAGGAGACCGCCAGCATGATCCGCGACGCCGGCGGCGCAGCCATCTTCGTCAAGACCGATGTCAGAATAGCCGACGAAGTGAAGAACATGGCGGACAAGACGGTGGAGACATTCGGGCGGTTGGATTGCGCGTTCAACAACGCCGGCATCAATGAAGACGCTGTCACCGTCAGCCGCTGCGCTGAAGACTCATGGGAGCGGATGATAGACACGAACCTGACAGGTGTCTTCCTGTGCATGAAGTACGAGCTACCCAAGATGCGCAAGAGCGGGGGCGGCAGCATCGTTAACACGGCATCGGTCATGGGGCTGGTGGGAGACGGATCGCACCCCGCGTACTCGAGCACTAAGCACGGGGTGGTAGGCCTGACGCGCACGGCAGCCATAGTCTACGCCCAGGCTGGCATCCGCATAAACGCGGTGTGCCCGGGCCCCACGCTCACGCCCATGGTCCACAGACTGATCGACAGCCAGCCCGAGGTCGAGCGGATGCTGCTGTCACACGTCCCCATGAACCGCATGGCCAAACCGGAGGAGATCGCTCAGGCAGTGCTGTTTTTGTGCTCAGATGACGCGTCTTACATCACCGGGCATGCGCTGGCTGTGGACGGGGGGTGGGTGGCGCGCTAGCCCGGATCAGCAGTTGATTTCAGAGTTGATGTCTGCAAAGCGGTTGTGCTATAATCATGCTCGCCTTCTGGTGGTTTGAGCGGAGTGGAACCACCCGTTCCCATCCCGAACACGGAAGTGAAACGCTTCAGCGCTGACGATACTGAGGGGGCAACTCCTTGGGAAAATAAGCCACTGCCAGGGGGCATTTTCTTTTCCCCCT
>JAUCPZ010000029.1 GCA_030372995.1 Dehalococcoidia bacterium | reverse complement strand
GAAGATCAGGGCACGACGACCCTTGCTCTGCAACGGCCTTCCAAGACCCGAGGGCCATCGGTCTGTCGTGCCCATCTGCAACCAACCTTACCATAGAGGATACCCTACAGAGGTAAGATACAAGGGCCTAAGGCCCTCTGTGGTACGGATCTTCCCCGAAGACGGAACATCCGTCCCAGGCGGATTGGGGGCACAGGGGGTTGATACAGTATAATGGCCCGGATAGTCGCCGGCGACGAGGAAACCCACCGGAGGTAGACATGGAATACATTTCGGGCGTGAAAGTGAGAAAGCTCAGGCTTATAGCCGACGACCGCGGCTGGCTGATGGAGATGCTGCGGTCCGACTGGGAGGAGTTCGAGAAGTTCGGGCAGACGTATGTCACCGCCTGCTACCCGGGCGTGGTCAAGGCCTGGCACTACCACAAGGGCCAGACCGACCACTTCATCTGCGTCAGCGGCATGGCCAAGGTGGCCCTGTACGATCCCCGTGAAGATTCCCCCACCCGGGGAGTGGTCAACCAGTTCATCATGGGCACGCTCAATCCGATCCTGGTGAAGATTCCGAAGATGGTCTACCACGGCTTCACGGCCGTGGGCACCGAGATGACCATCATGGTCAACATCCCCACCGCGCTCTACAACTACGACAAGCCTGACGAACACCGCGTTCCGTACAACGACCCCAGCATCCCTTACACCTGGGAGGTGAAGAGCGGATGAGGGTCCTGGTAGCCGGGGCCGCCGGTATGCTGGCCAGAGACCTCGTGCCCTGCCTGCAGCAGCGGGGGCACGAGGCGGTGGCACCTCCGGAGAACGACTTCGATATCACACGACCCGAAGCCATCAGGAAGTGGGTGAGCCATGCCCGGCCGGACGCACTCATCAACTGTGCCGCCTACACCAAGGTGGACCAGGCGGAAAGCGAAGAGCATCTGGCTAACGTGATCAACGGCCTGGCCGTGCAGAACCTCTGCCTCGCTTGCCATGAAGCGGACATCCCGCTTGTACACTTCAGCACAGACTACGTGTTCGACGGCGCCAAAGACGGCCCTTACAACATCTATGACCCCGCGAACCCCATCAACGCCTATGGACGCAGCAAGCTGCTCGGTGAGAAGTACGTCCTGTGGCTGCTGCGGAAGTTCTACCTGGTGCGCACCAGTTGGCTCTTCGGCTGGCACGGCGCCAATTTCGTCGAGACCATGCTCAAACTGGCGCAAAAGCAGAGACAGGTGTCGGTAGTCAACGACCAGCACGGCTGCCCCACCTGGACCCGCCACCTCTCAGAGGCGGTCGTATCGCTGATCGAATCAGGCCGCTACGGCATCTACCACGCCACCAACTCCGGGCCGACAACGTGGTATGAATACGCGAAAGAGATCTTCCGCCTGGCGGGCACCGGCACGGAGGTCATCCCGATAACTACAGACCAGTTCCCCACAGCAGCGGCGCGTCCGAAGAACAGCGTCCTCGATCCTTTCCCCCTGCCGGAGGTCATCGGCACACAGATGCCGGCTTGGCAGGAAGCACTACTATCTTATCTTGAAGAGAGGAGTAAGAAGCTCTAAGCTCCAAATCCGAAGTTCTAAACAAACTCAAATGGCCAAGAGCAAAGATCCGAAACAGTACAATCTTGAAGAGAGGACACTGGCTTTCGCCAAGCGCGCGGTCAGGTTTTGCCGGGTTCTGCCCAAGACGGCCGTGGATGCCGAAATAGGCAAGCAGTTGATGCGCTCTTGTACTTCCGTGGGCGCCAACTACATAGAGGCCAACGAGTCGCTTGGCAAGAAGGATTTCCTGATGAGAATCAAAATCTGCCGCAAAGAGGCCAAGGAAAGCGGATACTGGCTGAAGCCAATAGAAGCTCTTGGTCCTGATCTGAAGACAGACAGGAGGCGCCCCTCCAAGAATGCATGCAATTGATGAAGATATTCGCTGTCGTCGTAACGAGGAACGCTAACGGAAACCCTAAACGCCGAATCCTGGAGTCCAAACAGGCACGAATGATGAAATGCTCCAAAATCGAAAAGGAGGGAGCGGTCTTGGATTTGGTTGTCTTGGGCTTCGATATCGTTTAGTATTTAGAACCTGGATACTGGGATTTCAGCCTGCTGTTGTTTCGTACTCAGAACTTGGACCTTACGATTCGAACTTTGTTCAGGATTTGGAGCTTAGTGCTTAGGATTTTCCGGTTTGGTTACGGTTTCGCTGGCGAAGCAACTAGGGCGAGTGTGACAGAGGTGGCTGTGATGAAGTACACGCGTATTACCGTTGAGCCCGGTAAGATGGGAGGCATGCCTTGTATCCGGGGATTGCGTATTCCTGTGGCAACAGTGGTGGGAATGATAGCCGATGGCGTGACCGAGAAAGACATATTGAACGCCTACCCTGACTTTGAGTCCGAAGACATTCTGCAAGCGCTTCAATACGCAGCCGAGGCAGTCACTGGGAGAGAACTTCCATTGGTGAGTGCGCCGTGAGGTTTCTGATCGACGGTGCTCTTTCGCCTCTAGTCGCGGAGAGGCAGTAGGGTCAGCCAACCTATGGCTTCAGTCTTGAGCGGGCGGGGATGCAGGCGAATGGCAAGGCGACAATGCGACTTTGCCAATGGAAGATCGGTTCAGCCAACTGATCGCCGCGTCACTTGTCTAGCGCACCAGGATGGGGGACCATGAAGCAGGGAGGGTCTATGCGCAGTAGACTTTCCGCCATCGCCAGGATGGCTGCAGGCTTGGTTCCTTTCAGACATCCGGACCGGGGTGGTTGGCCACCGCCAACTAAGGCAGCCTACACAAGGCATTCCCTGAAAGGGCCCCTCTTTCCTTTCCCGATTGGCGAACTCAAGGGACCCGACTTTGAGGTTGGTGAGTACACCTACGGTCTGCCGACTGTATACCCGGGCATTCGAGCCACGCTGCGCATCGGCAAGTTCTGCTCGATAGCTGAAGGGGTCAAGATTGATTTGGGATGGGGCCATCGCGTTGATCTTGCGAGTACCTACCCCTTCTGGGCTTTCGGCGATGACTGGCCGAATGCGAGACTACTGAAGCCGCTCGACGTTCTCCTGATTCCCCAAGCAGATGTTGTCATCGGCAACGACGTGTGGATTGGGCGAGACTCCTTGATCCTGGCAGGCGTCAGAGTCGGTGATGGCGCAGTCATCGGCGCGCGCTCTGTGGTCACGAAGAACGTTGATCCGTACTGCATAGTCGCTGGCAATCCCGCGAAGCTCATCCGCAAGCGCTTCGACGACAAGACGATCGAGAGACTTCTCGAGCTGAGATGGTGGGACTGGCCCCCCGAGAAGATTAACGAGAACATGCATCTCATCTGCAGCGAAGACCTTGAGCCCCTGCTGTCCGCGACAGAAGAACCATTTCACACCGAGAATCGCAAGCCCTAGACTCTATGTGTACTGAAGAGCAACCCTGGACGCTCGACGCTAGGGGGCGCATAGAATAGACGACGGTGTCTTGTTGGAGTCGCGTGTTCTCGACCCCCGCCTCCGTGGGAACCGGCCATGCTGATTGCCAGAATGCTGAACTCTTACCTAAAATCTATGAAAGACTCGTGACCGGCACACCATGAAGTTGCGCCATGAGCTATGAGCTATCAGCTATGAGACTATTGATCACCGGTGGGGCAGGCTTCATCGGCTCGAACTTTGTCCAGTACATTCTGGAGAAGTACCCCGACTACGAGGTGGTCAACCTCGATGCCCTGACCTATGCCGGCAATCCGGACAACCTGAAAGAGGTGATGGGCAACCCCAGGCACAGGCTGGTCCAGGGGAGGATCGAGGACGGCGGCCTGGTGGACCGGCTGATGCCGGGCATCGACATGGTGATCAACTTCGCCGCCGAGTCCCACGTCGACCGGAGCATCCTGGAGCCTCAGGTCTTCATCAAGACCAACGTCATGGGGACGCAGGTGCTTCTCGATGCGGCCCTGCGCCACAAGGTCAGGCTCTTCTACCAGATATCCACCGACGAGGTCTACGGTGCGCTGCGGCTGGATTCCAGGGAGCGGTTCACTGAGGAATCCCAGTTGCGGCCCAACTCCCCATACTCCGCCAGCAAGGCCTCTGCCGACCTTCTCGTCATGGCCTACCACCATACCTACGGCCTGCCGGTCGTCATCTCCCGCTGCTCCAACAACTACGGCCCCCGGCAGCATCCGGAGAAGTTCATCCCCACTGTCATCCTGAATGCTCTGAAGGACAGGCCGGTGCCCATCTACGGCGATGGCCTCTATGTGCGCGACTGGATCCATGTTCTCGACCACTGCCGGGCCATCGATTGCATTATGCACAGAGGCAAGCCCGGAGAGGTCTACAACGTGGGAGCCGACAACGAGATGGCCAACATCGACCTGGCCAAAACAATCCTCCGCATACTGGGCAAGCCCGAAAGCCTCCTCACTTCTGTGAAGGACCGGCCCGGCCATGACCGGCGGTATGCGATAGACGCCACCAAGATTGGACGGAAGCTCGGCTGGTCCCCGGCGATACCCTTCGACACCGGCCTGCCTGAGGCGATCCGCACCTATCTGCCCCATCAGCCATGACCCATGAGCCATGATGACATGAATTGCCGCCTATGAGCCAGGTCCGCCGCATCGCCCGGAACACAGCCCTGCTCATCCTGGGTGATGTCATCGTCTATGCCTTCGGCTTCGTTTTCACGATCTATGTGGCCCGCTATCTGGAGGCGGAGGGCTATGGAGTGCTCTCCTTTGCCATCGGCTTCACGGCTATGTTCAGCATCCTGGCCGACCTCGGCATGCAGACTCTCATCTCCCGCGAGGTGGCCAGGGACAGGACTCTGGCCCGGAAGTACATCGCCAACGTCACCTCATTGAAGCTGGTCCTCAATACCATTGTCTTTGGCTTGATTGCCCTGATCGTGAACCTCCTCGACTATTCCTCCGAGACCGTCTTTGTCGTCTACCTCCTGGCCCTGTCCCTCATCTTCACCAGCTTGAATGGCATGTTCAACGGCGTCTTCAGAGGCAACGAGAGGATGGAGTTCATCACCCTGGGCCAAGCCGTCACCGGAGCTGTCAGCCTGGGCGGCGCCCTGCTCGTCATCCATTGCGGCTTCGGTATCATCGGCATCGCCCTGGTCTACGCCGCCGGCACGCTGGCTTCCCTGTCATGCAGCCTGATCGTTTCCAGCATCGGCTTCGTCAAGCCCCGCATCGAATTCGATCCGGCCTTCTTGAAGGCCGCTCTGGCTCAATCCTGGCCTTTCGCCCTGGCATCCTTCCTTTTCACTATGTACTACTGGACTGACACGGTGGTCCTGTCCTTCATGAAAGGAGACGAGGCTGTCGGCTGGTACAATGCCGCCTACCGTCTGGTTTTCGTGCTCTCGTTCATCCCCATGGCCTATTTCAACGCCATCTTCCCACTGATGTCGCGGCTCCACCTGACTTCCCGGGACCTCCTGCGCTTCGCGTACGAGAGGTCCTTCAAGTACATGCTGCTCCTGGCCGTACCAATCGCGGCCGGCACCACGCTGCTGGCCGACCGTATAATTGCCCAGATATTCGGCAGCGGCTTCTCCGAGTCGGTGCTGGCGCTGCGGATACTGGTGTGGGCACTCGTGCTGCAGTTCCCAGGCAGCGCGTTCGTTCAGTTGTTCAATTCCACCAACCGCCAGAGGACCACCACATTGGTCGTCGGGATCACCGCCATATGCAATCTCATCCTGGACCTGGTTCTCACCCCCATATACGGTCTCAACGGCACCGCCGCGGCCACGCTGGGGAATGTGGCTGTCCTCATCGTCTTGGGTTACATATTCAGCGCCAGCATGGGTTACAGGCTGCCGGACAGAATGGTGCTGTTCACGTTGCTCCGCGTGCTTCTGGCCAGCGCCGCTATGGCCTTCTTAGTCATGTACTTCGACAGTCTCTCGATGTATGCCCTGATTCCCCTGGGTGCGGCGATCTACTTCCTCGTGCTATGCCTGGTAGGAGGTTTTGACAAGCAGGACGTCAACTTGGTCCGCCAGCTCGTACAGAGAGACGGGGTCAGCGCCAGCAGAGGGAACGACGAATGACAGAACCAAGGGTCAATACGAAAGACGGAACTTTCACGACCTCTGCGATTAAGAGCCTAACTGAAAAGGCCAGTTTCGGCCAGCGCAGTAATGCCAAGACAGAACATCCACCCTTGTGACGGCGTCCTGCCCCACACCGGGAGACCGCCTTCATCTGCCCGAACCCTGTCCCTCTGCATACACGAGCCATGGTTGACACTGTGCGTCGGATTGCGGTATCTTCGACCGCGGCATTACTTACACGCAGCCGCGGAGGACTTGAATGAAGATAGTAGGCCAGATCATGGCGAGGCTGTCACAAGTCGCCCTCAACCTGTCCGTCACGCTCAACCCTGTCTCCAAGTACAGAAGAAGGCCGCCGGCATCAAGAAGAATCCGGTACTTGAAGGATGTTATGAAGAGAAGTGACGTTGAAGTCGGCGAATACACCTATGGGGATCTCACAGTGTACACCTGGGCCGGGTTTGTTCATTCGGATTCATGGGCAAGAGTGAGAATCGGCAAGTTCTGTTCCATCGCACCTTGCGTCATACAGCTCCGCGGTGATCACCGGATGGATTACGTTAGTACATACCCATTCAAGGCGTTTCTGGATGACTGGCCCACCGCCGAGGAGATAGAGTGGGGCGATGCAGAAGCTGTGAATCCGGGTGATGTCGTTATCGGCAACGACGTGTGGATAGGTAACAATGCGACGATTCTGGGTGGGGTTAGAATAGGCGACGGAGCGGTCGTCGGCACAAATTCTGTAGTTGCCTCCGATGTTGAACCCTACGCTATCGTCGCTGGCAATCCGGCCCGTGTGATCCGCAAGAGGTTTGACGACGAGACAATTCGCAAGTTGCTGGAGATACGTTGGTGGGACTGGCCGCATGACAAGATCGCTGCAAACCTGCAGATCATCTGCAGCCCCAACGTGCAAAGGCTGTTCGAACTGTCGCAGCGATGAGTGCTCTGTATCGTCATGAGCGCGCAGTTCCCTCCGGCCTCGAAATCGGCACCAGAATGGGTCGGGCCCACGAATCCCGATCTGACGCGGCAGTGCAGAACTTCCGGCCGCAAGAGAGGTACGAACGGCTCAGTCACGACAAGGGTCGGGAAACCTCAGAAATATCGCCTCAACGCCCCCTACGATTTCGCCCCTCACTCACCCTGGTTTGAGGACTGGTTCCAGGATATCTATACCAAGAGCCGCGGCCGTACGCTGATGAAGGAGGACAGCGCCTATGTGATCCATCAAGTCTGCCGTCACTGTCTGCATCTCGACGGGGATTTCGCCGAATGCGGGGTATACAAGGGCGGCAGCGCCTTCCTGATCGCTTGGTCCCTCGCGCAGAATGGCGCTACCGAAAGGCGGTGGTTCCACGTGTTTGACACGTTTCAGGGCATGCCTCCTTCGGCCAATGCGGATCCCAGCGGCATCAAACAGGGCCGTTTCGGCGACACTTCACTGTCCGCTGTCCAGGAGTACCTCAAGGAGTTCCCTTTCGTCCGATTTCACCACGGCTATATCCCGACCACCCTGGACCCGGTCAAAGACAGGCGGTTTGCCTTTGTCCACATAGATGTCGATCTCTACCAGACGACGAAGGACTGCCTGGACTCTTTCTGCGACCGAATCGTCCCGGGCAGAGTGATGATATTCGACGACTGCGGATGGGCAGTCTTCACGGACTCGGAGAAGCGGGCCGTGGACGAGTTCCTTGCCAACAAGAGAGAAGTCCCGGTCTCGCTCCGTTCAGGGCAGTGCATCGTCATCAAGCTCTGACCCCGGAGTCTGTATTGCCCTGTCACATGCTGCAGGCAACGCCATCGTAAGGCGACTGAGGAGCAGCGAAACATGGCAGCCGTTGTCCATCGCGGCTGGACGAGATTCTCGTGGAATCTCTGGCAACCAAGTCAAGTCATGCTTATAATCTAACCAGTGCGGTGAGTATTCTTTCCGGACTCCGACGTCTGTGCACAATGGCCAGTTCTTCTGCTGGAGTGGTCGTCCAGAGGACGCATCAGAAGCCCACTGGCGGTAGGACCATGCCGTCATTCGTCAGAGCCATCACATTCACGAGGGACGTCCTCAAGGGGCGAGATTTCGAAATTGGGGAATTCACCTATGGAGTGCCTAGAGTGCAACACCATCCAGGCACGAGACTGAAGATCGGAAAGTTCTGCACAATTGCCCAGGAAGTCACAATCCAGTTGGGCGGGAACCAAAATTTGGATCGTGTGACGACATGTCCGTTCGCGGGCTTCCCGGACAATTGGCGAGAGGCAGCTTTTCTGCCCATCCGAGAAGTCTGGGGCTTCTCAAAAGGCGATGTCGTCATCAGCAACGACGTCTGGACAGGCTTCGGAGCAATCATTCTCTCTGGAGTAACAATACGAGACGGCGCCGTGGTAGGGGCAGGTGTTGTCGTCGCCAAGGATGTAGAGCCTTGTGCTATCGTAGCCGGAAATCCGCCGCGGGTCGTACGAAAGAGATTTGACGACACCATCTCGAAGTTGCTCAAGATTCCCTGGTGGGACTGGCCTGTCGACAAAATCAAGAAGCATATGCCCATTATCATGGGCACTGACATAGCCAAGCTGCTTGCACTAGACGCGTCCCGCGAGAACTGAGAGGACCCTTGTGACTTCTTCACGACCACCTCTTAGGACGCTGCTCGCCAGGCTCCGCTTTCTGGCTACGGTCAAGGTGCCCAAGTCCATCGCATATCACTTCTTCCTGTTCCGGCTCGCCAACATCGAACTCGAAGGGCTGAACCTGGGGTGCGGTGCCAGCAGGATCAAAGGGTTCTGCAATATCGACGCTAACCGCCGGGTGGCCTGCGATGTCATCGCACGGGTGGACAAGCTGAAACTGTCCTCTAATTCCGTGGGAGCCATCTATAACTCGCACGTCTTCGAACATATCCCCAGGGCGGAGGCAGTTCGCGTTCTGACAGAATGGTACAGGGTACTCAGACCGGGCGGCAAATTGTACCTTTGCGTTCCGGATCAAGAGGTCCTCTTCAGAGTCTACCTCGACAATCTGCCACTATACGACACGACAGAGGGGAGATACCTAGTAGACAGGGCATGCTATCTGACCTACGGCGGCCAGGCGAACCGGCATGACTTCCACTTCTACGGTTACTCGTTCACCACCTTGAAGAGCCTCCTGGAGTCCGTCGGTTACGAAGATGTCCGGCGCTTCGACCGCAGCACCTCAGACATTGAGTTTCCGCGAGATATCTCGGTGGCCCAGGTTGACAGCTTTCAGTGGTCACTCAACGTGGAGGCCAGGAAGCCGGACAGCCCTTGGGCCAAGACATAGTGTGCCAGGAGCCGTGCCGGGTGCGGTACATTGGCCGCCGTAGATGGCGCTGGATAGCGCGGACCGGGAAAGGCTGAAAGGATTCGCCAAGTGCTGACCGCCATGAAGAACCGCTGGCGCAGGTTCAAGGGCCTGGTGGCCTTCGGCTGGTTTCTCGGATCTTTCTACGGGGACAGCCTCAAGAACTACCCGTTCAAAGTTGGTGCGAAGATGATGCTGGCCCGGCTGGCCTTTGTCGTACCGATCCCGTTTCTTCTTCCCGACAAACACTACCTCATCTACCACCAGGGCAGCCGAATGTACCGGCAACTGAACTCCTGTCCCATCTTTTGGGACTTGGCGCTTGGGACCTACGAGTACTGGAAGACACGGCTCATATCCGATCTGGCCAAAGACGGCATGACTGTTCTGGACATCGGCGCCAACGAGGGCTACTACTCCATGCTGTCTGCCAAGGCAATGCACGACAAAGGCCGTGTGCTGGCGTTCGAACCGGATCCGGACAACGCCCGCTGGCTGAGAAAGAACATCGAGGTCAACGGGTACCAGTGCATACAGGTGCACGAATATGCTTTGTCTGACAACGAGGGAGAGGTAACCTTCTACCCTGCGGGAGGGGTGGGTTCTCTTGTCCATACGGATTCTCCGCTGGCGTACTTTCACGGTCCGTCAGAAGCCATCACGGTGCGGACCAGGACGCTGGACAATGTCCTGCTCGAGGCGGGCATCACGAACGTCGACCTTATCAAGATCGACGTGGAAGGGGCCGACTTGCTCGTTCTCAGAGGGGCCCGGCGCACCCTCGAAAGCAGCAACGTCAAGATACTCATGGACGTGGATGTGCACGGAAGGGAAAGACAGGAGGTCTTTGACCTGCTGCGCTCGTGCGGGTTCTCGCTTTACCGCGTAGGAAGGGAGCTTGAGCTGATCCATCCGGCGCACCCGCCTGGGCCGGCGCCCGTTGCCGCAGGAGGTTTCGTGTCCGGCGATGGGCATCCGGTCTCGGGGCCGAAGACCCTCAAGCGGCTTCTGGCGAGACTGCTCCCGGCCGGCATCCGAACCTTCGTGTCCTGCCCGTTGGCCGTCCTCCTTCGCTATCTCACCATCCCCGTCTCCTGGTTCAAGGCACCACGGGAAACAAGGGAGATCTATGCCGTCAAACGCGACCCCGTACGGGAACCGTGAAGCCCACTGGTTCCCTTCAACAGCATTCACTGTCTTTGGCCGGGCCATCCGGGCAATCCACGGCTGGACCGGTCGGCGGTTCTCCGCCGGTCCGCGCAACATGGAAGAAATGCTGGAATGGGCTGTGCGTCACGACGAATACTCCGTCTACTCCTTCGACATCTTCGATACGCTCCTCCGCAGAAGAGTGGATCCACCCGAAGAGGTCAAGAGGCTGGTCGCGGTCCACGTCGCTCAGCGGCTGGCGGCCAGAGGGATGGAGCGGGAGGCCGCGGCCATAGTGGCGGAGAGAAACAAGGTCGAGCGTTCCCTCCAGCAAGCCGCCATATCGAAAGGCTTGGATGCCGTGGCCTTTCTGGATGACATCATGGCCGGGACCCTGAAGTCCATCGGGGCAGAGGGCCTTCTCGACTGGCAGGATATCGTGAACTACGAGCTGGCTTTGGAGAAGGCGGCGACGGAACCCATGCCCGGAGTGCAAGAAGTCCTCGCCTGCCTGCGTGCCGATGGCAAACGGGTTGTGGCCGTCTCCGAGACCTACCTCTCCGCGGCTCAAATGGCATCGCTCCTAGAGCATCACGGCCTCTTGCGGTTCTTCGAGAAGCTGTCTATCTCCTGTGAACTGGGCAAGAGCAAGCTCACGGGCAATCTGTTCCGGCACCTGCGCGACAACGAACCTGGCAAGCTGGTCCATATAGGAGACAACTATGACTTCGACTACCGCGTCCCCAGGAACCTGGGCCTCAAATCCCTGTGGTTTCACAGCCGCGATGAACAACGCCGAAGAAGAGCGCTCCGGAAGCTTGCGGCTGGCAGGAACAGGCTGGCATACGTTAACTGCCTGGTTGGCAGCGCCGACAAGGATCGGCCTACCCTGTATCAGATCGGCCACGATGTTCTAGGACCAGCGCTCACCGTTTTCGTCCACTGTGTCGCCGAGAGGGCAAGACGCGACCGTATTGAGCGACTCTTCTTTGTCGCCAGGGACGGCTATGTCATGAAGAAGATCTACGCCATATTGGCCGCCACCATCTATCAGAACGAAACGGTGCCTGCGGGTGAATACCTGTGCCTCAGTCGATTGCCCGTGAGAGCGGCCTCTGCCGGCGCATTCGGTCTTGCGCACGTGCTGGAGGCCTACCACTACTTGGCCGACTCTCCAAAGAGACCGATATCGATGGCCGATATCCTGACCAGCTACGGAATGAATCCCGCCGCGTTCGCTGCCATTGCCAGGCAGCACCAACTGGACATTGACGCTTCCGTACCCGGCCTGCCCGAAAATGCGAACGTGCGTCGGCTAGTGGAGGACGCTGACTTCCAGCGAACTGCCACCGCTCAAGCCCTTGCGGCCACAGGACTGCTGCGCTCCTACCTCACCAGCGCAGGCTTCATGGGAAAAGGGAAGGTCGCTCTGGTGGACGCCAACTCTGAAGGCCTGACGCAGTCGCTGATGGCTATGGTGTTCCGCAATGACCCCCAGTATCCCGAGGTTCGCGGGTACTACTTCTGCCTCATCAACCTCGGCCTTAGGCCAGCCCCAGTGCTCGCCGATACCGGAGGGGCCACAGGGTTCGTCAGCGACTGGAGGACTGCGCCTCCTTCTGATCATAGCCTCTTCAAGCACTTCGGGATGGTTATCGAGCTCTTCTCGCACCCCAACCACGGCGTCACCATCGGCTACAAGAATATCGGCGACAGGACGGTGCCACTGTTCAGGCGGACACCCCAGGAGAGCCAGTACCATCTCACTTCTCAGGGCCTGCAAGGCATCCTGGATTACGCCAGGGCATACGGCGCTCGGTACAACCTGCACCAGACTCCGTGTGACGACCTCCTTCCTGACATTCGTCATCACGTCAAAGAATGGGTTTCAGCAACGCCCAGCGCTCACCTGAAGGCTCTGGAAGGGCTCTTAGTGACCAGCGACTGGCCACGCGAAACGTCTAATCCCATCGTTCACGGGACCTTTCTCGGCACAGCTTCCAAGATGGCTAGGAGAGCGCTGAGACAATTCCGCTGACTAGGGATGGTCTGACCCTCCTTGTCGCCACTGCACCACGGGGACGACATGACACTCTGTTATCCTCACACGCCTTCCCCTCCGTTCCAGTGTCCAACCTCTGACCCATCCCCAGTTCCACTGCAAGAAGGAGACTGATGGCGTTTGCTTGCCTTCTGCCTGTGAATCATGGTATCTTCACCAGTGCAGAAAGACCCAGCATGGCCGAAGTCAGCGTCGTCGTGCCCAACTACAACGGAAAGGAACACCTGGCAAGACTCATCGACAGCCTGGCTGCCCAGACATTCAAGGACTATGAGGTCATATTCGTCGACGACTGCTCCTCAGACAGGTCCGTCCCGAGCACCATTCAGGAGCTGGTCGGGCGGCACGCCAACATGCGCCTAGTGGAGAATGAGCGGAATGTCGGTTTTGTCAAGACGTGCAACCGGGGCATAGCGCTAGCAGATGGGCAATACGTCTGCCTGCTGAACAACGACACCGAAGTGGCCAGGGAGTTCGTCGCGAGGAACGTGGCCACCATGGAGGCTGATCCGTCCATAGGCATACTCTCCTGCGTTGTTGTCGACAGGAACGGCGACAACTGGTTTTCAGGGGGAGCCATCAACCGCGGCATCCCAATCATCCTGCATGACGATTTCACCGGGGTGCGCCCCGTCGACTGGGTCGCGGGAACGGCCTGTTTCTACCGGAGGGAGGTCTTCGACAAAGCCGGCCCGCTGAATGAGGATTTGTTCATGTACCACGAGGACGTCGAGTTCTGCCTGCGGGTAAGGAAAAGCACCGGGTACAGAGCGTGTATGTTCTCCGACAAACTCGTCACCCACTATAGAGACGATGCGGCCGTGAAGAACAGGGACTTCTACTATTACTCCGCCAGAAACCGGGCGCTGGTTCTGAAGCAGTACTTTCCGAAGCGCGCGTACGCAGTCAGGCTGCTGTTCTACACTACTCCGCTCGAGATTGCACACGCGATGGCGAAATCACCGGGAAATTCAGCGCGGCTATTGGCGCCATCTTTCCATAAGATTAGAGGCACCTGGGATGGCCTTACTACCAGAAGCGGGCAGCTTCACCGGAAGTGAGCTTGAAACCCAGAGCCTGCCCGAATGACAGTGTGACATGCTGAGAAGACTGGCCTCCGCTGCACGAGCCCGGCTTATGCGGCCTGCGTTCGCCCGCGCCGCCGCCCTGAAGCTCAGGCTCTTCCGGCTGAAGGTCTGGATCAGGACAAGGCTCCATTCCGACGAGATCGATTGGTTCCGCCCCTACTACGTGGATCCGGCCAGCATCGAGTTCGCGGTCGTGCTGGACAACCCGAAAGACTACAACAAGTACCGTCACAGAGGGAAAGTCCTCGGCGGGGACTGGGACCGCAGGAGGGTCCGGTGCGAGGACTTCGGCATACGCCTGCTCCGCGCGGCGCCGCCCAGACGTACCGGCGCTTCACCCGGCCGGAAGGTTCGCATCTCTCCGCCTGAACTGGCCGAATGCTGCGAAGGCCATGCGCCAAGGCATTGAGTGGGATAGCCGTGTACAAGAAGATCGACGCCTCTTCCTACGCCACCGACAAAGGTTCACATCTGAATTTCCTTCCCTACTACGAGAAATGGTTTCAGCCTCTTCTCAGTCGGGACATCAAGTTCCTGGAACTGGGGATAGACAAGGGCGGCTCTCTCTTGCTATGGCGTGATTACTTTGAGACTGGCATCATCGTCGGGCTGGATGTCAACCCAGTTGCCATCGAGGACCCCACCGGCCGAATACGCACCTACCAAGGGCGACAGGAGGACACCGTGTTGCTGGACCGCATAGCCCGCGAGCAGGCGCCGGAAGGCTTCGATGTGATCATCGACGACTGCTCCCATATCGGCGCGCTCACACGTGCGAGCTTTTGGCACCTCTTTCCCCACCACCTGAAGCCCGGCGGCATGTACATCATTGAGGACATCGGCACTGGCTACATGGACAACTGGCCGGATGGTAAGGCATACGAACCGCGCCGTCCAGCCGTCAACCGGTTCAGGCCCCGCCTTTGGTTCACCGATCCCGTGACTTCAGATGGACATTTCATCAGCCTCGTCCGTGGACTTTCCTCCCGCCTGCTCGCCAAGGCTCTGAGATCCTCCGGCTTCGCCAGGAAGACTGGAACGCCCAGCCATCTCTACGGCATGATCGGCTTCGCCAAAGAAGTTGTGGACTACGCCTGCCTCGGGGTACTCCTTCCAGACAACCCTGTCAAGGAGGTCCATTTCTCCCAGAACCTCATGATGGTCGTTAAACGGAGTTGAGCGAACGGTATGCGGCATCGGGTTGGATCTCAGGAAATGCCACTGAGATCATGTCTCGCCGGCGTGTCTCCGCACCTGCGGATCGGCCGGCTGTACCGCAGCATCGGGCAACAGAGCATCTGCCCCAGCTGACCGTCAAGACAATGGAACCGAAACCCCTGGTCTCCATCATCACGCCGACCTACAACCACGAGGCCTTCATCGGCCAGTGCATCGAAAGCGTCCTGGCCCAAACCTATGGCAACTGGGAGCAGATCATCATCGACGACGGCTCCACTGACGCCACCGGGGCAGTGGTGGCCAGATACCACGACAGCCGGATCAGATACGTGAGGCAGGACAATGTCGGCATCTGGAACCTGTCCAAGACCTACAACCGGGCCCTGGAGATGGCTCGAGGCGGGCTCGTCGCCATACTCGAAGGCGACGACTACTGGCCGCCGGACAAGCTCGAAAAGCAGGTGCCCAGCCTCACCGATCCGCAGGTAGCACTGAGCTTTGGCCGCGTGCTCCATGTAAGCACTGACGGCCAGCCGCTCTGGACAGGCCCGAAGGACATGGCCTGGTTCGAGACGGCAACGCAGATCCAAATCCTGCGCAGGCTGATCCTGGCCAACTTCCTTTCCTCATCGACAGTGATGTGCCGCCGGAGCGCCCTGGAAGCTGCCGGCGGCTTCCGGCAGGCAAGCTACACACCCTACGTGGACCATCCCACGTGGCTGCAACTCTCCCTGGTGGGGGAACTCCGCCCCGTCAACGCCATACTCGGCTGTTGGCGGTTCCACCGCCACCAGACTTCGGCAGACATGGTCATGTCCATGGCGGAGGGGCGGCGGTATTCCATCGAGTTCTTCCGGAGCTTGCCACAGGATGTCAAGACCCGACTGAACCTCACTCTGGAGTATCTTCAGGCCAACCAGAGGCGCCACATGACCGTGGCTGTCTTTCATGTCGGCCGGCTGGCCTTATTGTCAGGTCAGTGGGACGAGGCCAAGACCCGCTTCAGGCAGGTGTGGCGTGAAGGGTCATTCTCCTGGAAACTCAGGGCATCCCTCGGCCTGACCTGCGCATATTGCCACAGGGACCTGGAATGGATCGCCCGGCTGGTTAACCGGTCGCGGTACGCACCGTGAGGCCCGTTTGGTTCTTCATCCCGCCTCATCCGGCCGGCCTCACCGGCCCTGCTGCTTCGTCCGGCCCCATGAGCCTCTCGTATATCTGCCCTATCTTGAAGAAGTTCTTTTCGGCGTCGTAGAACTCCAGGGCCCTCTGTCTGGCATTGTCTCCCAGCGTCTTCCTCAGATTCTCGTCAGCGAGGAGTTCCTTCAGGGCCTCCCCGATAGCCTCCCTGTTCCCCGGCTCCACCAGAAGCGCGCTGTGCCGGTGCTGTACCTGCTCTGAGATCGACGGTATCGTGGAACCCAGGATCGCCCGGCCCGTCGCCATGGCTTCCAGCACTGAGAGGGGGCTGCCTTCGGCATAAGATGGATAAGCGAAGACATCCGTGGCCCACAGCAACTGGGCCACATCCCGGCGGAACCCGGTGAAGATCACCGAGTCCCTGACCCCCATTTGGTCCGCCTTTGATTCCAGCTCCCCGCGCTGAGGGCCATCTCCGATGATGAGCAGGCAGGCATCGAGCCCCGCCTGCCTCACGTCCGCGAAAGCCTCAACCAGCGCAGTCAGCCCCTTCACGGAACTGAGCCTGCCGATGTATGCTATTGTCCTGGTGCCTGGCTGGAGGCCCAGCGACTGCCGGAGCCTGTTCCTCTCCTCACCAGTGGTGGGCTGAAAGGCCGGCATCTGCACTCCCATCGGGATCACGCTCATTTTCTCTTCAGGTATGTTCTGTTTTCGGAGGAAGTCTCCCAAGAAGCCATTCGTCGCGATCACGTAATCGGCCGACTTCAGCACCCCCGCCTCGATCGGGAATATGACGCGGCGGCTGATCCTGTAGTAAGGGTCCTTGGTCGCGCTCACCATGCTCGAGTGCCGGAAGAACGGCGAATCGTGGTAGTGAATAAGCAGGGGCACACGGAACATCTTCGATGCGAGGACGCCGACGATGCCACAGTAGAACGAATCCTGAGCATGAATCAAACGGAAACTCCGCTTTCTGTGGAGCCTCCGGAACGTGGCCACAGCTCTCACGATGAAGTAGACATGCAGCATCGGGCTCGCCACCCTGGAGTTGATCGGCTGCTTGATGAGCGGGATGATGGTGCTGGACACGCCGCGTTCCGACAGGTAGGGTACCAGCTCGCGCACGAACCGCCGGATCCCGCCCCCGCCATGCTGGAGATCAACGGGCACCGGCGAGATAATGCAGACCTCACGCATCCCTTCCCCCCTTCCCGGGCACGGTGGGGCGTTTCGGCCACGATTCCCAGAACTCCTTTACAATCTGCGGGTTGCGCGCGGCCTGCTCCCGCATCAATTCGATTCTGCCGGCAATGTACCCTTTCATGGCTTCCCTCTGTCCCCACAGTTCATCTATGCTGGACTTCAGGCGGTCGGGCTGGACGGTTTCGATGGGAAACACCCATTTCTCCAATCCCATCATGCCCATGATCCCGTGGGTCTTGTGGCCGTAGGCAATGGCGATGACGGGCACGCCGGATATCAAGGCGAAGATATTGGAATGCATCCTGGTGCCGATGAACAGGTCCATCTCTCCCATGATCCCCATGAGTTCCTGCGGCCAGTAATCCTCTCTGATTACGGTCACCCGGTCTTTGTTCTTCACCAGGTCGTACACCTCGCGGGTGGTGATCCTGTCCCCACCCCCGCTGGCATCGGTCACGCCTTCTATGAACACGATATGGACGCTGTGTTTCTCCACCAGGTAGTCGGCCACCTCAGCAATCGTCTTCACGTAGTGCCGGTATTTCAACCCCGGCTCTTCTAGGCGCGGGAAGGACCACTTGACCACGGTCATGCCCACCAGCGGCCGTTTCCGGTCCAAACCTTCCTTAGCGAGGAGCGCCCTCGCCGTATCCCTGTCCACCGGCCGCATCAGGAAGGCCGCGTCGGCCGTCATGTGGACCTTCGGGCGGTCTAGCCTCAGCCTGGTCACCCACTCCCGTGACAGCTCCTCCCTGATCATGATGACTTTGGCTCTGTTGATCACCATCCTGGTGAGGAAGGCGAACACCCTATTCTTCAAGGGGCCGATCGACTGGGCATACATGACCACCGGCTTGTTCACGAGCAGAGCCAGCGACAACTGGAACAGGTTGGGCAACAGCGCCGCCAGTGGGAAATTGTCGCTCAGGAAGCCGCCGCCGGAGCTGATAACGAGATCAGCGTCAATGTAGGCCTCCAGCAGCTTCTTCCGGTCAGCACCGATCCACCTGCCGGGCCTGATCCTCAACACACGGAACAGCGCTGCCCCCAGACTCAGCAGAGTAACCGATCCGGCAGCACTGAGCACCTTGTAGGTCTTCGACCGGCTGAAATCGGTGACCACAGCCCAGCCCAGCACTCTCGCCTGATACCGTCCATAGTGGGCGGCATCTATCTCCGGGGTCATCGACAGGAGTGAGATCTCCGTGCCGCTGCCCAGCGCCCCTCTCAGGGATTCGATCATGCTCAGCCTGATGCTGACATCGCCTTTGTTGTGCCAGGAGCAGCCGTTTACTATGAGCACTTTCATCCGCGAACGTCCCTTTCAGCGGGCTACGGCATCGTAGAGTCTGACGTGGCCTTCAACGCACCTATCCAGCGAAAACTGCTGGCATACCCTTTCCCTGGCCCTCCTGCCGAGATCAGCCGCGAACCCCCGGTCGCTCAGCAAACGCACGACCGCGCCGGCCAGCGATTCGGGATCGCGCGGCGGGACGATGATACCCGACTCACCGTCCACCACCTGATCCGCCACCCCACCCACCCCGGTGGCGACCACAGGCTTCCCCATCGCCATGGCCTCCAGCACTGCTATCGGGGTGCCCTCAGCCACCGACGGCAGAACATACACGTCGAACACGGACAGCACTGCCGGAATGTCATCCCGGTAGCCGGCGAATATCACATCCTTTCCCATGCCCAGGGATCCCACCAGGCCCACCAGTGTAGCATGATACGCCTTCTGGCTGTCCAGGCTAGCCCCGGCGATGACGAACTTCACGCCCTTCAGGCGCCCCCTGACCAGCGACGCAGCGCGCAGGAAGTATTCATATCCCTTCACCGGGTTGATGTTGCCGACGCAGCCCACCACCCTCTCCTCCGGACCCACTCCGAGTGCTGACCTGACCGCGTCGCGCTCAGCAGCGGAGACCCTCCCCGGGTCAAACCTGTCCGTGTCCACCGGCTCGTGAATGATCACCGCCCGCTCCGCGGGCAGAGCGTGCTTCGCCCCAAGATAGTACCGGCCCATGGCGCCCGAAATCACCACTATCCTGGCCGCCAGAAGTCTCACCACGGGCACCAGTACAATCAGCAGCCACCGCGGGTATATCGCCCCGATAAGATGCCACACCACCTTCCTGCCGGCCAGCCTGCCCCCCAGTGCCGCGTGCAGACCCAAGAGACCGTTGACGTGGACCACGTCTGCGTGCTCCTTCCGCACCACCCGGCGCACCGCGAACACCGCCACGGGGAAAGTCAGCAGCCAGACCACATTGGCCCACACCGCCTCTGGGCCAACGCCAGTCTTCGGGTTGCGCAGTTGCACCTGGTGTGCCCGAAAACCCTCCCGGCGCGCCCGGCTGGTGAAATCCCCGGCACCGTCCGGCGCCAGCATCACGGTCTCTATCCCCCGCTTCCGCAGCTCTCGGGCCACGGACAGGACACGGACCTGCGGTCCGCCCATCCGGTTGTCCAGCACCACGCTCAGCACCCTGATGCCAGCCTTTCCGCGCTTCGTCCCTTTGGTTTCCGTTGTCATATTCCCCGATCCAGGAAAGCCACACGAATCAGGCCCGCCCATTCAGCAGCGTCTGAGCGCCCAGGAGACACCTTCTGCGGCCATCTCTCTGGCCTCTCGCACTGGCAGCTTCGCCGTGAACGCAAACGGATCGCGCTGCAGGCTGTCCAGGTATTCCCTCAGCCTTCCCGCCAGCACCTCCTCCAACGGAACCACGGCCTCCCCCGGCAGACCGATGTCCTGCGCCAGCGCCCGGCACTTGGCGTGATAATCGATTATCAGCAAGGGCAGGCCGCTCAAGTACGCGAACAGGCACGAATGATAGCGCATGCCGACGAAGGCGCTGCATCCCGCCACCTGCTCCAGCACAAACCTCGGGTCGGGATCATAGTCGATCACCTTCACGCGCCCCGATGCCGCCATCCGTTCCCGCAGCGCTTCCGTGATGGCCACATCGTGGTCCTTCGTCAGCCCCTTGAACACGATCAGATGGACTCGCCACTTCGGGTTACCCTCCAGCCATCCCAAGACGGCCGCCGCCACTTGTTCAACGAGCAGATTATCCTTCGCCGAGGCCCCGAAGTAGATGTCATATACCGGGGTGATGGATACTCCCAGCACCTTTCCGCTGCCGGCCCGCGGCGCTGTGTCTCCCGCTGCTCCTCCGCTTCCTTTCAGCAGGGCTGCCAAATCAAACGCTTGGAATGTCTTGCCGCCCAAGCCCCAGCTCTCCAGTTGCCGGCGGGAAGCCCCATCCCTTACGACAACGCAGTGAGCCATGCCGCATATCCACCGGCCCAGTAGCTGCCCCCACCGCGTCGAGAGCGGGCCTATCCCGTTGTGCATCAGCACGGCCTTCTTCCCCAGCAGCCTGGACAAAGCCATCAGTATGAGTATCCTGCCCAGGATCACCGGCGTCCGGCTCCGCTTCCCGTAGTCGAAGATGTGCGTGCCCCCGCCGATCATGAACACGGAGGACTTCAGAATGGCCCGGAGGACGGGCAGTGGCGTCGGCCTTACGAAGGCCGTCCGGCCCCCGGCCGCCGATGGAATGGTGGCCTCTGATGAACAGAGAACGGAGAATTCCGCTTCCGGGTCGAGGCGGCACAGCTCCTCCAGCAAGGCGAAGAGCATCGCGTCATCCCCGACATTCCTCCAGCCGTAGTATCCGAAGACAAAAAACCTTCTCCGCCCCATTGAGCCTCAGAATCTCGCGCTGGACTCGATTCTCTCCCGGTTGGCCTTCACCCATTCGAAAACGTTCTTCACCCCGACCTTTATCTTCGTCCTCGGCCGGTAGCCCAGCACCTTCCTGGCCTTCTCGATGGAAGCCCTTCTGCGGGTGATCTTGTCCCAGTCACGGCGGGGGACGAGCCGGATGCCGCTCTTGTTCCCGGTAAGCTGGTTCACCAGCTTCGCCACATCCATGATCTTGGTTTCCGTCTCCGAAGCCAGGTTGAAGGCGTCGCCGACCGCTGCCGGCATTACGCCCAGTCTCAATGTTCCGTCAACGATGTCCTCGACGTAGGTGAAATCGCGCGTCTCCTTACCGGTTCCGGTGATCGGCAGGGGCCTCTTGTGCATCGCCCACCAGATGAAATTCGGAATGACATTGCGGTAGGCGCCCGGTATCTCCCCCGGACCATAGACGTTGAAGTACCGTGCAATGGCCACCGGCAACCCATAGTAGTTCCGGAAGAAATTGCAGTAGAGTTCGCCCAGCAATTTCGTTATCTGGTATGGCGTATCCAGATGGAGCGATACGAAGTCCTCCTTGAGCGGAAGAGGCGCCTGGCTGCCATAAACTGAACAACCGGAAGAGGCGAAGACCACCCTGCCCACCCGCGCCAGGCGGGAGTACTCCAGAACCTTGAGAACCCCTAGGCCGTTCACCTGCAGATCGGTCTCCGGGTTGTCGACGGAGTTTTGGTTCGCGAAGTGCGCCGCGAGGTGGAAGACGCAGAAAAGGTCTTCAGAGAACACCCTCTTCAGGACCTCGTCATCGAGCACGCTGCCCTTAACAAAGACCACCCTCGGGTGCACCGGCACGTTCCACCTTTCCGCTGCGGATAGGTCATCCAGCACCACCACCTTCGCCGCGTCTGCCTTGGCCAGCGCATCAGTGAGGTTGCGGCCGATGCAGCCAGCGCCGCCTGTGACCAGGATGTTCTTCCCAGAGTACTCACTTCTGTAGTCTTTCATTCTCCTTCTCCTTTACCGCTTCCTCGAGTATTCTCTCGAACTGATCGGCAACGGCATCCCACGTGTTGACCTCGACGAATGCCCTGGCCCTGCTACCCAGCTCCTGCAGATTGCCGTTTCTCACGATCTCCAGCGCCCTGGGGATCACCTCCTCCGGTCCGTGCACGTACACCAGGCCATTGCCCTCTCCAAACTCGGCCACTATGCCGGGGAGCTTCGTGGCTATGACCGGCTTGCGCATCGCCATGTATTCGTAGAGCTTGATCGGGACGATATGCTGCATGATCTTCTCGTTTGCATAGGCCGGCAGCAGACAGATGTCGGCAGCGGCGATGTGCGACGGTATTTCCTGATACGGCTTCTTGCCGGTCAGTATCACCTTTCCCTGCAGGTTATGCTCGCGCACCTTTGCCTGGAGGTCTTCAAACAGGTCACCTTCACCGACGATCAGCATCCTGATTCTATCATCGCGGGCCCGCGCCAGTTCCTCGACCACCTCCTTCAGGCCCGAGAAACGGTACAGCCAGCCCATGAAGAACAACACTATGTCATCCTTCCTGAAGCCGTACTTCTCCCTCATGGCAGCGCCGTCCATGGCCGGGTCGAACTTCTTGAGGTCGATGCCGGCTCTGACGACGGTGGTTACTTCGGGACGCGCTCCCATTTCTTCCACATACTCCCTCAGCCTGCTGTTGATGACCAGGACTCTGTCGGCCCTCTTGAGAACTGCACCCTCCACTGCCCGGCCCAGCGGCCGGAAGACCCGCACCGGGATGAGGTCGTGCAGTACGTCGATCCAGTAGTAGACAAACGGTATGCCGCTCGCCCTGGCCGCCCGCATTGCCAGGTAGCTGTTCAGTATCCCCAGGCCGACTATGACATGCGGCGAAAACTCCGCCAGTTGGCGGCGTATCTCTTGACGGTGAGTGACAATGAGCGACACGTAGTCCAGCACCGGAAGCCTGACGATGGACGGACGGATTACGGTGACCTTTGCGCCCCGGTGGATCTTGGCTACATCCGGGAAGACCTCCCGTGGAGAGCGCAGGCCGCGGCGCCCTCCGCCCTTCCACAGGAGCTCGAAGTCGATCGCCCGGACCTCATGGCCCCTGAGGGACAGCATCTCGGCCAGGTGGTGCTGCTGATGCGTGGGGCGCTTGATCCAGTCCGTCTCTTGTGCTATGAGCACCCTCATTGCACAGGATCAGCCCTCCTTGTCCATTCGATGGTCTTCGGTATTCCCTCCTCGATCGGCACCCTGGGAGCATGCTTCAGGTCTCTCCTGGCCTTGGAGAAATCCATGTGCTTCGTCTTGGTGGTGAAGGGCTCAGCCTCCTTGTAGGTGACTCTGGAGTCGTCCATCCCCAGGCAGTTCAGTATCAGGTCCGAGATGTACTTGATATCGTGTTCCCACTCCTCTTTGCCGCCAACGTTGTACACCTCACCCGGTATGAAGTTGTCCAAGATGTTGGCGAAGGTGCGGCAGGTATCCTCGACGTAGTCAAAGATGCGCCGGTGGCCCAGGTAAACGGTGTATGGCTGGCGCCTCAGCGCCTTGTGGATCAGAACCGGGATGACGCCCCGGTAGGGGCTGTAATGCTCATGCGGTCCGTATGCGTTAACTGGCCGCACCCTGACCGTCTCCGTGCCGAACATGGCCGCCGAGTTGAGCACCTGCATTTCGCCGACCCACTTCGTCATGGCATAGTCATTCATCTGTTTCAGCGGGACCTTTTCCATCACGTCCTCGCTCATCACGCCCTCATAGTCGCCATAGACTTCCGCGCTGCTGAAGAAGATCATCCGGAACTTCTGCTTCTCCTGCAGCCTGATAATGTTCTTCGTCCCTATCACATTGGTCCGCCACAGGTTCTCATAATAGTCCTCGCCATTCCACCGCCCGTATTCCGCCGCCAGATGATACACGTAGTCAAAGCGCTGGGACTCAAGAAGCCGTTCTAATTGTCGGAACTCAGAGACGTCGCAGCGCACGTAGTTCTCCGCACCCGAGTGTCCCTTGTCGCAGACCCACACCTCGTGGCCTCTGCCTCGGAGCTCCGGAACGAGATTGGATCCGATGAAACCCGCACCGCCGGTCACCAGTACTCTGGCCATTAGCTACCCTCCGTAATGATTCTCACAATTCTCTCCGCCGCCCTGCCATCGCCAAATGGATTCTGCCAGTTCCTCTCCCGCTTCAGCATCATCTCCGCGCACCTAACAATCTCGGCTTGGTTCGCACCCGCCAACACGTTCGCCCCCACCTCGATGGTCTCCGGCCGTTCGGTGTTGTCCCGCAAGGTGACACACGGCACCCTCAGGATGCAGGCTTCCTCCTGAACGCCGCCGGAGTCGGTCAGAACCAGCCTCGCGTTCGCCTCCAGCTGCAAGAAACCCAGGAAATCCAAGGGGTCCACCACCCTCAGCCCCAGTGGATCGAGGCCGAAACGCTCCAGCCTCTTCACGGAGCGCGGGTGGATCGGATAGATGACGGGCATAGAGAATCTGCGGCCAACCTCAGCCAACCCTTTCAAGATCGAGCCGAACCTTTCCGCATCGTCCACATTCTCCTGACGGTGCAGTGTCACCAGGAAGTACTCCCCCGTGCGAAGCTGTAGAGAGGCCATCGCGTCCTGGTTCTCCTTCGCCAGCTCGAGGTTTTGAAAGACGGCATCGACAATTGTGTTTCCGGTAACGAATATACTCTCCTCGGCAATCGCCTCACGCCGGAGGATGTCCCTCGCCTTAGCGGTTGGAGCGAAGAGATAGGTGGAGCAGTGATCCGTAAGTATACGGTTGACCTCTTCGGGCATCCTCCGGTCGTAGCTCCTCAGCCCGGCCTCCACATGGCCCACCTTGATGTGAAGTTTGGCTGCCGCCAGAGCGCCGGCCAGCACTGAGTTGGTATCGCCTTCTACCAGCACAACGTCTGGCTTCTCCGCCAGGAGCACTTTCTCAACGCCGACCATTATCTTGCCTGTCTCTTCTGCGTGGGAACCTGACCCTGCTTCCAGGTTGAACTTCGCTCGCGGCAGCCTCAATTGCTCAAAGAACACGCCATCGAGGCTGTAGGAATAGTGCTGGCCGGTGTGAAGAACGAAGTAGTCCTCGTGCCGCCGCTCCAATTCGCGGATCACCGGACACATCTTGATGATCTCCGGGCGCGTGCCCAGAACAACCGCAGTCTTCACCGCTCCCCGTCCTGCCCCCTGGCGTAGACGGGAGATACCCCAGTGCCATCATGTCCTCGACTCATCGGGACATCCTTTCCCGTCCAAGCGCCGCAGTGCGGCAGCGCGCCCAAAGACCCCGTGCCGGACATTTACTGCTCTTCCTCCGCAGCCCTTCGGAACCGTTCCCATTGGCTCCGCAGCAGTTCCTTCATTGACTGAAGCATCACTGCCGCGAACAAGGCCAAGACCCCCATCAGGCAGAGAAGAATGCCTGTCAGAAAGGTGCCGATAGCCAAGACGCTGGTTCTGTCATATATGTCGAGGACTCGCATTCCCAGGAACAGTCCACCACCCAGCAGCAGCAGGCCGGGCACTCCGAAAAGCACCATCGGTTGCCTCAAGCTCAACAGCACCAGGACACGGCTGAGAACGCTCAGTCCGTGCCCTACCGGGTTTCTCTTAGCCCTCTCTGCGTAGATGACCGCGATCGGCACCTCGACAACTTTGAGCCCACTCCGGCTGATCGCAAACTGCATCTCCGACTCCACGCTAAAGCCGTCCTCGCCGAGATCCAGCTTCTCCAGCGCCTTTGCGGAGAAGGCCCGGAAGCCGCTCTGAGAATCCCTGATGCGGGTGCCAGACCCTATGTTCGTGGTCGCCGTCAACACCCGCTGCCCTATGCGGCGGAACAGTGGTGGCCGTTCCTTGCCCGCCAGAAACCTTGACCCAACCACGACATCCGCCTCCCCACGCAGGATGGGGGCAATCACCTTCGGTATCTCGTCCGCATCGTGCTGCCCGTCACCGTCCAGTCTGACCATAATGTCGGCGCCCATCTCCCTGGCCTTCCGCATGGCCGTCCGCGTGGCGGCGCCCACCCCCTGGTTGCATTCGTGGCGAAAGACTGTGGCCCCCGCGCTCGCTGCGATTTCCGCACTGCCGTCGGTACACCCGTCATCGACCACAATCACCCTGTCGACATGCTTCTTGGCCTTCAGAACCACGCTTCCGATGAACCTTTCCTCATTGAAGCACGGGATCGCAGCCACGATCAGCGGCTTGCCGCTCCCTCGCTCTCCAGGTGACATCCTCGACAACACTGTCTCCCCCCGCCGCCCGCGAGGCCGGCTTGCTCCACCCTGGAGGCCAACCCACCGAGCCCCGCAATGCGCGTAATATGTATAGCATGGAGCACCCCTCTGTGCAACTTGTCTCCGTCATCTCATGCGGAATTGCAGCGAGGACTCTCTTACAACAGGGCAGCCCCCACACCGGACCCGTCATGCTTGCGCGTATGTTGTCACCGCCGTGGGTCCCGTCCCAGCTTCGACCCCGGCGACTTACACAAGCCTCCCGACCAAGGTGCTACCATCCTCATCTCATCCGGATTCAGTTCTCCTGGTTGCGGAGTCATCGCCCTGAGTATCTGACCCCGACCGATGGTATGTTTCCCCGAAGTCGGGAGCCTATGATCTCGTTCAGATAGATGTGAGACAAGAGGGGGTAGAATAGGGGGCCATTCTCCTGGGTGAGAAGGATGTAATCTGTCTCTTATACACATCTCCGAGCCCACGAGACAGCG
>JAUCPZ010000028.1 GCA_030372995.1 Dehalococcoidia bacterium | reverse complement strand
ATACCGGGGCTCAAGCTTGCCGCCGAAGCTACGGATGTCCTGCCCTTCGGGGCGGGGCGTGGTAGGGGAGCGTTCTGCAAACCGTCGAAGCCAGATCGTGAGGACTGGTGGAGGACGCAGAAGTGAGAATGCCGGCATGAGTAGCGATATACATGTGAGAACCATGTACCCCGTATGTCCAAGGCTTCCGACGGAAGGTTAATCCGCGTCGGGTGAGTCGGGCCTAAGCCCAGGCCGCAAGGCGTAAGCGATGGGCAACAGGTTAATATTCCTGTACCACTCGGGAGGAGCGAAGGGGGGACGCAGGAGGGTAGGTCAGCCTCTTAGTGGATTGAGGTGCTAAGCCCGTAGGGAGATGAAGGAGCCAGGCAAATCCGGTTCCGGATCCTGAGGGGTGGGCGGTGCCCGTAAGGGCCAAAAGTGACTGAGCCCCAACTGCCGAGAAAAGCCTCTAAGCGTTGAGTTCCGGGTGTCCGTACCGCAAACCGACACAGGTGGACGGGTAGAGTATACCAAGGGGATCGGGAGAACCTTCGTTAAGGAATTAGGCAACATGACTCCGTAACTTCGGGATAAGGAGTGCCGGATGAAGTATCTATCGGTGCTGAGTCCGAGTCGGCCGCAGAGAAGTGGCCCTACCGACTGTTTACCAAAATCACAGGCCTCTGCTAACGCGCAAGCGGATGTATAGGGGCTGACGCCTGCCCAGTGCCGGAAGGTTAAAGGGAGGGGTTAGCGCAAGCGAAGCTCTGAACTGAAGCCCCGGTGAACGGCGGCCGTAACTATAACGGTCCTAAGGTAGCGAAATTCCTTGTCGGGTAAGTTCCGACCCGCACGAATGGCGTAACGAGTGGGGCACTGTCTCGACGAAGGACCCGGTGAAATTGAAATAGGCGTGAAGATGCGTCTTACCCGCAGCAGGACAAAAAGACCCCGTGGAGCTTTACTGCAGCCTGGCATTGTGTTAGGGCTGAATCTGTGTAGGATAGCTGGGAGACTGGGAGACTGGGGCGCTAGCCTCGGTGGAGTCGTCGTTGGAATACCAGCCTGATTCAGCTTTGACCCTAACCTGCGACCCTGAACGGGTGTGGGGACAGTACCAGGTGGGCAGTTTGACTGGGGCGGTCGCCTCCTAAAAGGTAACGGAGGCGCCCAAAGGTTCCCTCAGGCTGAATGGAAACCAGCCGAAGAGTGTAAAGGCATAAGGGAGCTTGACTGCGAGACCTACAAGTCGAGCAGAGACGAAAGTCGGGCTTAGTGATCCTACGGCTCCGAGTGGAAGGGCCGTGGCTTAACGGACAAAAGCTACCCCGGGGATAACAGGCTGGTGGTGCCCAAGAGTTCACATCGACGGCACCGCTCGGCACCTCGATGTCGGCTCGTCGCATCCTGGGGGTGAAGTAACTCCCAAGGGTTGGGCTGTTCGCCCATTAAAGCGGTACGCGAGCTGGGTTCAGACCGTCGTGAGACAGGTCGGTCTCTATCCGCTGTGGGCGTAGGGGATTTGCGGGGAGCTGCTCCTAGTACGAGAGGACCGGAGTGGACCAACCGCTGGTGTGCCAGTTGTCCCGCCAGGGGCATCGCTGGGTAGCTAAGTTGGGCAGAGATAACCGCTGAAAGCATCTAAGTGGGAAACTTGCCTCAAGATGAGATCCCCCGTTTCGAACTAAGTGCGCTGGAAGACTACCAGCTTGATAGGCGGCAGGTGTACGCATAGCAATGTGTTGAGCCGAGCCGTACTAATGCACGAGAGGCTTAGTTCACGTGAGAAGGCAGTACTTGATAACTTCTATTCCGCTCAGTTGGGAAGGTGCACCGGGTGGTGCGCCGGGTTGACAAGTGTAGAGTGAAGCTCTGGTGGTGACGATAGCGAGGGGGAAACACCCGGTCCCATCCCGAACCCGGCAGTTAAGCTCCTCAGCGCCGATGGTAGTTGGAGCGCAAGCTCCTGCGAGAGTAGGTCATTGCCAACAGAGCTTCTTCTTTTTAATCTTAATCGTGCTCTTTTCTTTTTTTATCCCACTTCCTTTGTTGGCAACGGCCTCCCCAAAACCGGGGAGGCCGTTGCTTTTTGGCCTGCCTCCCTATTTGTCATATAATTGTTGATGGAATCGAAATAACCGGTGGAGAACGAAGAGATACAGGAGTTGTCCTTTTGGACGATGGTAGTAATTGGCTGATGAGCGGGCTGCCCTGGTTTTTGGGAGCGGCCCTGAGCATCGTACTGTCTCTTATACACATCTGACGCTGCCGACGAGTTCCGAACGGTGT
>JAUCPZ010000027.1 GCA_030372995.1 Dehalococcoidia bacterium | reverse complement strand
AACTACTGATCTTGTGATCTTGCGCGCTTTGCATTGAGGTCGGGATGTGTGCAGTCCGCGGGCAGGCGGATGGAACAACGGTGGTGCGTATCCTAGAACTCGATCGTCTGGGCGAAGCTGCTGATGGAAATCCTGGCCGTGGCAGTGATCAGATTGCCGTCGCGGCTGACCTTTACGTCCTGGAAATCAAGGCTCAGATCTTCCTTGATCTGTTGCAGCGCGTTTCCTGCTGACGGACCGTCGCCGAAGACATAAACGGCGGTCACCTTGAGCAGGTCTTTCTTCGCCTTGCTATAGGATTTCCCATACGCGACAAGGTCGGCGTAACTCTCGGCGGAAGAGGCGGCGGCCCGGTGGACCTCGATGACGATGCCCCTGGGCAGTTCCTTGGCCAGGACCTGGATATGCGGGTCGTCATAGAGTGACTCAGCCTTTTCCTTGTCGACGTCAATGCAGGCCTTGAGGTCGGAGACGTTGCCGATGAGCATCGTCCCAGAGAGGAGAGCTACCGGCCGATAGGGCTGGCCGTCGCCCGAGATCCAGATGGTCACGTTTCTGTAGGCCGACTGAGAGAACTCCAGGGTCTTCAGTTGCCGCTCCACATAGTCGGTGTCGAACTTAGCCCGGAGCACTGTCACCGGTGTCTGTAGGGTCCCGCTGTTATCCGAGCCGGAGCCCCTGGCCGCATCCTTCACGATCGCCAGTACTTGCACCAGCTTGCTGACCTGCTGAGCATCGGAGCTGTTCTTGAAACGGTCGTAGACCTGCCACAGGTCCTCGTCATCGTTCAAGTCGGCAATGCCCCAGTAGACGAAATGGCCTGACTCTTCCGGAACCATGTCCATCAGGACGGCCAAGGCCGGCCGCTGGTTCGAGCAGCCCACCCCGGCACCGGCGGCCACCAGAATCGTCGCCAGCGTGATCAGCGCCGCAGCGATCAGCCGCGAGGCCATCGTCAATCTGCCTGAAGTGCGGGTCGAAGCGTGCATGCGCAGATTGTCAGTCTACTTGACCGTGACCGATTTGGCAAGGTTGCGTGGCTTGTCAGGATCTCTGCCACGAGCTAGCGCGGAGTAGTATGCCAGAAGCTGGAGCGGCACGACCGTCACCAGAGGCTGGAAGATCTCGTCCACGTCAGGGATAGCCACCCAGTCGTCAAATATCGGATTTGTCTCCTCGGAAAGGCCGATGACGAAAGCGCCTCTGGCCTTGGTCTCGTGGGCATTGGCGATGGTTTCTTCGTAGGTGTAGTCGTTCGGGCACACGACGACGACAGGGGTCCCGCGGTCAATCAGAGCCAGCGTGCCGTGCTTCAGCTCACCGGCCGGCATGCCTTCAGCGTGGACGTAGGATATCTCCTTCATCTTCAGTGCGCCCTCCAGGGCGATAGCGAAGTTGATGCCTCTGGCGATGAAATAGAAGTCATTCTTGTCTCTGGTCTTCTGGGCCAATGCCCGCAGCTTCTTGTTGTTCATGGTCACGTTCTCTTCGATCTTGGGGCAGATGGCCAGAAGGTCTTGCAGCCCTTCATCCAGCTTGTTGGCCATAGTGAATGACAGCGTATAGAAGAGCGCCAATTGGCTGACGAACGTCTTAGTGGCCGCCACCCCAATTTCGGGACCGCAGTTGAGGTAGAGGACCCTGTCGCTCATCCTGGCCAGTGACGAGCCGACGGTGTTGACCAGGGAGTATACGGTAGCGCCGTTCTCCTTGGCCCGCTTCACACCCTGAATGACATCGGCTGTCTCGCCGCTCTGAGAGACGGCTATCACCAGCGTGTTCCTGTCGACGGAGTCCGAGAAGTACTGGAACTCAGAGGCCATGATCACGTCGCAGAACTTGCCGGCCAGTCTGGAGAACAGGTAGCGGCCGACGAGGGCGGCGAACCTCGAGGTCCCGCACGCAGTGATGACCACCTGCTTTGCCCTGAGGATGCCTATGGCCATCTCCAGCAGAAGCTTCCGGTCCTGCATCGTGGCGCGTCTGATGGCCTGCGGTTCTTCGAGGATCTCCTTCATCATGAAGTAGTCGTAGCCCTGCTTGGTGGCCTGATCCCATTTCCAGTCTACCTGTTTGAATTCCTTGTTGACCGGCTGACCGTTGTGGTCCAGGAAGACGATGTCCTGGCTCAGCACCACCACCTCGCCGTCGTCGGGGAATGCGACCCGATTGGTCTCCTGTAGAAATGCCAGCGCGTCACTGGCGACGAAACTCCTGTGGGCGTTGCACCCAACCACAAGGGGGCTCTCTCTGCGCGTGGCGACGATCTTGTCCGGCTCCTTCACCGAAACGGCGGCGAAGGCGTAGCACCCCTTGAGTTGCCTCGAAGCCTGCAGGACAGCCTCTTCCAGTGAGGCTCCGGCGTCCATCTGCTCCTCAATGAGATGGGGGATTACCTCGGTGTCCGTCTGAGAGACGAACTTGTGCTTGCGTTCGAGCGACAGGCGGAGTTCCTGGTAGTTCTCGACGATTCCGTTGTGGACAACTGCGATCTCGCCCCTGCAATCGAAGTGGGGATGAGCATTGACCTGGGTGACATCCCCATGCGTCGCCCACCGGACGTGGCCGATACCAATGTTGCCCGGCAGACCATCGAGGTTGTGCTTTCCGCACACCTCTTCGAGTTTGCCCACGTCCTTCTGAGCGCAGACCTTCCCGTCGCTGATCGTGGCCACTCCGGCGGAGTCGTAGCCCCGGTACCTGTCTCTTATACACATCTGACGCTGCCGACGAGTTCCGAA
>JAUCPZ010000026.1 GCA_030372995.1 Dehalococcoidia bacterium | reverse complement strand
GGGAAAACTTGTACAGCGGGGCCGGGACCGCAGTTAGTTCCACTGGCAAGCCCGCAACATACGGACCAGTTGGTGGGACGACTGTCACAGCACCTGTGCCTAGTGGGTCGACGGTCACGGTCAGGGTGTAGGTTATCTGCTTGAAATGGGCGACGACAGTCTTGTCGGAATCCATAGTGACACTGGTGGCAGGTGAAGTACCTGATGCGTCGCCACTCCAATAGTCGAACACGTATCCCGGGCCGGGCGCAGCCACCAACTGAACTGATGTGCCTGATAGATACATGCCGCCCGGCGGTGAGAGTGCTACCCTGCCTGATTCTGAGGGTGTGGCTGATACAGTCAGTGAATGGAGTTCAAAAGAAGGGACCGTAATCTCCAACTCCTCTTTCGAGAGCAGGAAGTACGCAGTGTCCGGAATCGGGACAGGGAGTCCGGTCACCAGTTCCTCTGGAACCTGGGTCACCGCTAACTTGAACTTGTACTTCCCCAAGATCGTCTCCGCCGGGCTCTCAAGAGGCTGGGTGTTCAACCCGATGATGGCGAGTTGGGGAGGTGGAGTGTAACTTTCGCTGGCGGCAAAGGCCAGAAAGTTCACGTCTACGGGTATCTCTGTCTTGGCAATGGCCGTGGCCACCGCCTTCACGCTGAGGTTGAAACCTAGGCCGTAGCCTTCCAACTCCACTACCTTTCCCCAGTACTGCGAAGGGTTGCTGGTAACCTCGCTGATAGTGGCCGCCTGCACTGTCTCAACAAGCGTATCGACTACCAGTATGGGCTTGACTGCGTCGACAAGCTCTGACTTGGTCAAGGGCGCCGAATAATCCAGGAAGTTCAAGACCTCCTCTGTAGGGTAGAGAACCGTGCCGATGACTTCGCCATCCCTCAGTTGCCATACCTTCTGCCCGGGGTCGATGGTCTTCAGTCTCGGTGCATCTTCTCTGAAGAAGTCGGCAGACGTGTCAGCGAGAAGGCCCACCCCGAAAGGCAGCTTGAAGTCCGCATAGTCTATCGTGGCCGTGGCCACAAGGTAGCTTCCGTCTATCTTCACGCGCTTGAACGCGTAGTCGCCAGGCAAGTTCACCACCTGGGCTACAGTCGAAGACAGTGGCTCAGAGGCCCCGATGGATTCGGCAATTACCACACCACCGAATTCGCTCGATGTCCACTTGGAGCCGAAGTCGATACTGTCCAAGGGAGTCTGTACCAAAGTGCCTTTGACTTCGCCGGCGCTGAAGTAGAAATGATGGGTCTCTCCCTCGTATGTGTAGGTGAGATCTGTGGGCATTGTCTCATAATGGTCTGACAGCACTAGGTAGAGGCCGTCCCGGTTGAATACTGTGTAGGGGTAGATCGGCAGATCCTCAGGACAATAGGGAAAGGAGAGATAGCTGCGAAGCTGGTCGGCGACATCCTTGGGGACTGTGGCTATCAACCCCTGCAGAGAGACAGGAACTAGATCCAGCCCTAAACTGCTACCGCTCTCGATGGAGATATAGTCAGGCGTGAAGGCTGTGGAACCAGAAACATCTAAGGTGTTGGTGGCTGCCTCATAGGTGCCTTTGAGCGCGTAGAAGCCAGTGCCCAGGTCCGCGACCTTCCCTGTTAGGTTCATGCCTCCTCGACCGTCCACCACAACCTTCGGTGGGCTGGTGACCGCAAAGGTCTGCCCCGAAATCTCAATGACCTTCCCGTCATATGCGGAGGCGTCATCGATTATCTGGGAAGTTGGTGTAGCGTGTAAGGGGTCGGGTCCAGCCTCCGTGGAGCAGCCATTCACGGCCAGGGCTGAAAGAACCACTACTAGTACGAGACCACAGAGTGCCTTGATCCCCACGCACCTCCTCCTCATGAGTAGTGTTGTCCTTGCCAGCGGATATTGGACAATGACGAGATAATGGTCTTCACAGATATTAGCATATCGGTCAATATGCCTTCTGGCGTCACCCCACTGCGACGGCGGGTGAAGTCCCGCGTTACACAGCGACGCAATGTTGCTTGCCATCTGAGTGGGTGATTGGCCACTGGATCAGCCATTTTGGACGGCCGGGGAGGGGGCACTACGTAGTCTTCTCCTTCACGATTACGTATGCCATACGTAAAGAATCGTGCTCTACAGTAGGCCTGCCGTGGGTTTTTACGTAATGTCTTACGTAATGTCTGCCGCAGCGGTAACATCCCCGCCGAT
>JAUCPZ010000025.1 GCA_030372995.1 Dehalococcoidia bacterium | reverse complement strand
GCTGGCACGCATTCGCTCGATCGTCACGACTGCTGGCTCAACCTGCGGATGTCTTTCCCTCCACCCCTCCGTCAGCCTCCCCGAGCAGGCGGCGGCCAGGACCGCCCGCCGGAAGCGCTTCATGATCCTGAGTACTCTGTCCAAGCGCTCCCGCGCCGCATTCACCCGCCCCAGAAGCTCCTCCAATTTCGCCACGATCCGCTTCTGCTCGGCGAGGGGAGGAAGCCATATTGGGGTTTCGAGCAACACCGAGGAACCAACGCTCGCTTGTGAAACGTGATTGTTGCACACGGACAAGAAGTAGCCTTCGTGCCACTTCTGATGCAGTAGCTTTGAACAGAATCGAGGGTCAATAGCATCGGGGTTGCACCTGAGTCGAGTCATGTGGTTAGAGAAGGCGAACGACTCGGTCAGATCATAGAAAGCGGTCTTGCCGACCAACTCAGGACTGTTAGTGTTGTTGAACAGAACGTCCCCGTAACGGAGACGGCGACGATCTCCGTCAACTTCTTCCTCCGGTACGTACTTGATGTCTGCAAGGCGAATCCGTCCATCTTCGCTGACGTTCATCGGCCTCATATGCGCCACGCCGTGTCCGCCACGGTTGTTCACACCACAGGCGAATCCCGGCTGCACATCCATGATCACGTCGCCTATCTGTGCTGGTGCCCACCCTTCCGGTAGACCTTCGGTCTGTTCGACTCTGACCATCTGGTCACTGCCTATCACGATGATTCCTGTGGTTCAGACTCCTCTGCCGGGACGGTAGAGCCATTCTCAAGCGCTGCCAGAACCGCGTTCAGTTCCTCCACTGCGCTCTCCAGCTCGGCGATGGCATCGGTGGCCAATTCCTCCGGCTCGGGCAGTTCGTCGCCGTCGTCCAGGGACTGGTCCCGCAGCCACTTCAGGCTGTCTATCTTGAAGCCCTGCTCCTTGACCTGGCTGATGTGGAAGGAGCGCCAGCGGTCCTCTTTCGAATCCTTGGGATTGCGCTTGGCCTGGCCGTTGGGATCTGAGCCGAAGACGGCCTCGAACTCCGCGAGGTGTTCCTTAGTGAGAGGGCGGTCCTTCTTGGTTATCCGCGGCACGTTGGTACGGGCATCGTAGACCCAGACGGTCTCCGTCGGCCGGCCCTTGGTGAAGAAGATGACATTGGTCTTGGTGCCGGGGCTATACGGAGAAAAGGCCCCGTTGGGCAGCCGGAGCACGGTGTGGAGATCGCAGTCCTCGGTGAGTATCTTGAACACGTCACCTGCCTGATCGGCAAAGAGGCAGTTGTCCGGCACCACTACGGCTGCGCGCCCGCCCGGCTTCAGAATAGTCATGACGTGCTGGATGAAGTTGAGCTGCTTGTTGCTCGTCTCGATGGTGAAATCCTCGCGCTCCGGGGCCTGGTTCGCGCCCTTGGTGCCGAAGGGCGGATTGGTGAGCACAACGTCATAGCGCCGGCTGTCGGGCACCTCGTAGATGGAGTCGCCCAGCTCGATCACCGGCTCCAGTCCGTGCAGGTAGAGATTCATGAGCGCCAGCCGTCGCGGCCGCGCCACCAGGTCCTTGCCGTAATACGTCTTGGTTTTCACCCGCTTGGCCAGGTCCCGGTCCATGGCGCCGCCCTGCGTCTCCGCTATCAGCCACTCATAGCAGGCCACTAGGAAGCCGCCGGTGCCGCAGGCAGGGTCACAGATGGTGAATTCAGCGTGCGTCCTTGGATCAGGTTTGACGCAGCGCACGATCGACTGAATGATGATGCGGGGCGTAAAGTACTGGCCCGCGCCCTTCTTACCCTCACTCGCGGCCTTCTCCAGCAGCGACTCAAAGACCGCCGCCTTGACGTCTATACCCAGTTCGGTCCACCGTGTCTCGTCAATAAGTCCGATCAGCTTCTTGAGGTTGACCGGATTCACGAACCGAGACTGGGCCTCGGTGAAAATGCCCCCCAAGATGCCGGGCTGGTTCCCCAGCGTCCGCAGGATGTCGACGTAGCCGTCCGTCAGGGATGTACCGGATTTCTGCGACAGATCAGACCAGTTGCAGCCGGCGGGCAGCTTGATGCCACGCTCATCGGCCATCTTGATAAACAGCAGGTAGGTGATCTGCTCAATGTAGTCGCCGTAGTCGATGCCTTCATGTCGCAGTGTATGGCAGAATCCCCATAGTCTCTGGTCAATATCGCTCATAATGCTATCGCCTCGTTGAGGTCTTTCAGCAGCGGCTCCAGCTGGTTCTCGAAGACCTTGTTGGCCTTCCCCCAGCCGCCAGAAAGCGTGAAGATGGGTATGGTGTCGAAGTCCTCTCGATCGATCGACAGGTTTTCCACCAAGTGGTCTCGGATGCGGTCCAACCACTTGCGCTGCTCTGCAGAGAAAGTCCGCCCGCTGGTCACCTTGACGAAAGCCAGCTTCACCCGCTCGTCGGCGGTGAACAGAGGCTCCTGCTCGCGCGCCGCGTGCTTGACCATGGAGATGATGTCCACCAGCGCCTTGTGATACTGCAGCTCATGCGCCCTCTGCAGGTTCTCCAGAGTGTACCGTTCCGGTGCGCCGGCCAACTTCCGGCGCAGTTCATCCAGCGCATCCGTGCTCCAGTCTTTGGGCCGGTTGAGGAGAATACCGATAGCCCGGATCTGGTCCCTATTCTCCCGCACAAAGCGGGCGAAAGCCGAGAGGTAGTCCTCCGGCTTGTATTCGTGGCCCTTGCCGTCGCGTATGAGCCAGGAACTGCTGACGTTGTCCGTCGTCTCGTAGGCCACCACAAACGTCTTCGGCTTTCGGGGATAGGTCAACAGCAGATCCTGGAACCCCTTGTCGCGCAGGAAGGCCATGGTGTTGGCGAAATCCTCCCGCAGCCGGCGCGGCAATTCCCTGGCCAAGCCCCCGATGTCGCCTCCCGGAATGTACGCGGCGAACATCTCACGGGCCTCGCCGGACATCTCCTTATCGATGCGGTGAAGACGCTTGACCAAGCAGCGGATGTTGTAGTCCCGGTCCCGGTTCTGCCAGATGTCATCGATGACCTGGGCGATGCTGCGTGGTTCCCTCTCCGGCGGCTCTGCGGTGATGGCCGTCGCCTGCTTGAAGTATTCCAGCAGCGTGCCGTCGAAGCAGTCGAAAACCACGAAGTGGGACTTGTCCGGGTAGTTCTCGCCCTTCCTTGTGCCTCGCCCCATCATCTGCTCAAAGAGGATGCGCGATTTCACCGTCCGCAGGAACACGATGTACTCCAGATCAGGGATGTCGACCCCGGTGGAAAGCATATCCACGGTGACCGCGATCGCCGGCAGCTTGCGGTTGCGGAACTCTCTAATCCTCTGCAATGGGCGGTCTACGGTAGGACTCCCGGTGATCTTCTGGACGAATGAGTCCCCTTGCCCGAAAACGTCTCTGGCCGTGTTCACCAACTGGTCAGCGTGAGACGTGTGCGGCACATCGTTCGCGGCAAAGATGAGGGTCTTCGGGAAACGCCCGTACCGCTTCTCATGCTCGAGTGCATACTTCCTGATTTCTTCCAGGATCATGCGGTTGGACTGCGGGGATGTGACCTTCTCCTCGACTTCAGCGGCGAGGAATTCCCTCTGGTCCTCCAGTCTGTCCATGGTCTCTGCCCCGGACTCCGGGTCTATCATGCCAACTTCTTCCCCTTCCTTGAGAAAGATGCCATTCATTCGGACGTCGGAGTGAAGCTTCACCACGTCGTAGTCTACGAGGAATCCTTCCCGCACCGCCCGCTCGTATTCGTAGCGGTAGACCACCTCGTTGAAGTAAGCCGAGGTGTGGGCAGCAGGCGTAGCCGTGAGTCCCACCTTAATGGCATCGAAGTGATCCAGGGTCTTGCGCCAGATGGCGCTTTCCGCAGAGGTGTAGCCGCGGTGGCATTCGTCGGCGATAATGAGGTCAAAGGCGTGAATCGGTATTTCCAGCTGATCGGCGTCCTCATCGACCGCCTCGTCGCCCAGAGCGAAGATGGCTTGACGACCAAACAAGTTGATGGTCATGCGCTGGATGGTGCACACGTACACGAACGCCAGCTTCGGCTGCGGGTCGGTCAGGTATGAGGTTGGCAGAACCTTGGGATCGAACTTCTGGGCATCGTCCAGGTCCTCGCGCCGAAAACGCTGGCTGTAGACCTCGTATATCTTGTCGAACTTCTTGTTCGGCTCTGGTTCGAAAGAGGCGAAGGCCCGCACGGCCTGAGCTGCCAGAGCGCGGCGGTCAACCAGAAAGAGAATGCGCCTGGCCACGCCGGATTTCATGAGCCGGTACACCTCATTGACCATGGTGAAGGTCTTGCCAGTCCCGGTGGCCATAGCCACCAGCATCTGCCTCTTTCTCTCGGCGATGGCTTTCTCAATGGCCTGGTTGGCTTCAATCTGGTACGGGCGGAGCCTCTCATGCGCATTGGGTGTTCGCTGAAGCCGGGCACAAGCGGCGTCGAAGTCCTGCTCCATCCGCTCGGTCAGCGCCTCGGGGGTGTGGAAGTGCGCCACCTTCCGTGACCGATGGCTGGGAGACCTGACGTCGTCGTGCCAGATCACTTCGCCGTTGGTAGAATAGATAAACGGGACGCGATAGCCGTTGAAGTTCAGAGAACTAGCTGTTGCGCCCTTTGAGTAGCGTTCAGCCTGGGTGAGTACGTTCTGAGGGCCAAGAGTGACCTTTTTGGCTTCCACAATGCCCAGTATCTTCCCGCCTACGCACAGGGCATAGTCTGCTGGCCCGTTGTCAGTGGGGTATTCGGTGACGGCGCACCGATCGCAGTCCGAGAGCGGCTTCCGGGGGTCAAACGCTTCTATCTCCCAGCCAGCTTTCTTCAAGGCTGGGTCTATGAGTTCTCTGCGGGTCTTACGTTCGTTCTGATCGGACACGGGCGCAGTATTGCCCCTTTGATGATGCCAGCGAAAGCAAAGGTGTTGCCTGTGAGATTATAGCATTTCGACTTCAATTCAAGTCCAGATGTCTATGTTGCAGGGCGGCGAAGCCAAGCTGCTCCCTTCTGGTATGATGCTCATCTGAAGCGCAGGAAGTAAAGGAAGGGATGACGATCTCATGGCTGACGGCGCCCGCAGTTCTAAGGTGCAGGACTTCTGGTCACTCATAGACAGGCTGTACAGGAACCGCGACGCCATCCTGGAATGCTCCCACCGGATCACTGACTATGCCTTCCAGGTCGAAGCCTTCGATACGGAGGCAAACCGCAAGACCAAGAGCTTCGACGACAGAGAGGTCAAGCGAATCTTCTGCGAAGTGGAGAAGGAAGTCAACTCAATCCTGTCGTATTCGCGAGAGCTAGAACCACACCTGAAGCATCCCGCCGCAGCGTCGGCAATCGGAGAGATGGCTCACTTGCTCTTGCTGCAGGTGTCTGCGATACCGAAAGACCTCCTTGTCTTCAAGTTGAGAGAGATCGCGTTAAGCATGAGGGTACTAGCGCAGGCGTCAACCAAACTCGCTCTGAATCCAACAAAGCGGAGCATTGAAGGAGCCCTCGGGATTCGTGTTGGCCGTTCTGACTGGGCTGAAATCAGTGCTTCACTCAAGGGTGGCCAATCGAACTTCTGAAGCGTTGCTTCGCGGGTCCTGCGCTGACCATAGAGTGTAACTGGTCGGCACGTTTTCACCCCCTTGTCATTAGGTTTCCAGTCTAACACTGAGACTGATTCCGTTTCTGGGGGCAGGTCAATGGGTTTTCACGCTCAGACTGCGCGGCTGTCCGACGTGGGCCTCAGCACCATTTGTCAAACCGTGCGCGATATGTGCATGTCTACAGTGTCGCGGTAGGAGGAACTCTTCTGGTTTGACGATGGTTCGATTCAATGGTATTAATCTTTAACTGAACAAGGTCCTTCTCTCCTACCCGGTAGAGCAAGAGATGCAATCTCCGGTCAAACGCACTGACACGACTGCAGAAAGCCTCGAGGTACTCGAACGCAAACTCGCGCGCTTGCAGAAGCGTCTCCGCGAAACGCAAGCCCTGGCAAAGAAGAAAGCACAGGTCGAGAAAGATCTCATGGAACGGCTGGAGAAATACTCGACCGCTGTAGAGCAATCCCCGGATGCGGTGCTAATCCTGTACGATCACGCATTCAGGTTCGCAAGCAGGGCTGTCAGGGAAATATACGGCTATGCGCCGGATGAGATGATAGGGATGCCGTCGAGGAGCACCGTGGCAGCAGAATCCATGAATCTGATTGATGAGAGGCTCAGCAGAAAGGCGGCTGGTCTAGAGGTCCCTTTGTTCTATGAGGTGAGGATCCGACGCAAAGACGGCACTACAAGAGATGCGGAGGTATTCACCAAAGACGTTCGATATGAGGGCAAAGCAGCCACTATGGCGATCGTCAGGGATATTACGGCACGGAGACAAGCAGAGTTGAAGATAGTTCAACGGAACAAGGAACTTGATGCTCTATATAGGGGCCTCGTGACGATAGCCCAGACCTTTGATCTTCGGGAATCGTTGAGAGAGGTCTGTCGTCAGGTTAATGCTGCAACCAGCTCAGCCTTTTCATATGTTGCACTACCGAGCCAGGATGGCGGGCAAACGGTGATAGCTGATCGTTTGCCAAGCAAGCGCGCAGCAGAACGCTGTCTACATCCTACCGCCTTAGTGGCCAAGATTGTGGGCGAAGCCAATCCCGTAGTCGTGAATGACTGCTGCATACGGGCGGGAGGAGTGTTGCCAGAGGAATGCCCCATCCGCTCCTGGGCTGGCATCCCCATAGGGGTGAGGAACGCGGTCTTGGGGGTACTGTTCGTACACAGCTCAGAGCCAAAGGCGTTTTCAGACGGTGTCGAACTGTTGTCTGCCTTTGCAAGCCAGGCAGCCATTGCTATCCGCAACAGCCGTCTCTACGAAGCCGTCCTAGCTGAGCAGACTCGTGTTCAGAGGTTGCTCGGCAAAGTGATCACGGCTCAAGAAGACGAAAGACGACGGTTATCCCTGGACCTGCACGATTCTGTGGCGCAGTCGATGTACGGCGTCTTGGCACGAATAGGAGCGGCAGAGCGCTTATCTTCTCAGTTGGACTATGAGGGCACCAGGACCGAGCTTGCGCAAGCGAAGTCTGCAGTCGAACAGACATTGGTAGACCTCAGACGTGTTTCGATCGATCTCCATCCTCCAGCGCTTGAAGCTCTTGGTCTTTGCGAGGCGATTAGGCAGCTGTCTGTTGAGTTCTCAAGCATGAATCCGGAGATTGCTTGCACCTTCTCTACGGTGGGATTGCCGGTCCGCTTGGCTGGAACAACCGAGATAGCTGCCTACAGAATCACCCAAGAGGCCCTGAACAACATTCGGAGGCACGCTTCCGCCACACGGGTCACCATTCGTCTGAGTTTTCTCCGTGACTCCGTCAGTATTGTGGTCAGAGATAACGGTAGGGGATTTGACTTCTCTACAACGGCAAAGCGCGAAACGCTGAGCGGCCATCTTGGACTTGCAGGCATGATTGAACGGGCAGAGCTGATCGGGGGATCACTCGACGTGCGAACAGCAGCCGGGAAGGGCACTACAGTACGGCTCACTGCACCATTGGGATCTTCGAAGGTTACTTAGATGCTAGACGCTGTGACCGGAAGCGCGAGAATCGGCGGCCATAAGATACGGCTGCTCTTGGTGGATGACCACAGGATCCTCCGCCAAGGGATGCGAAGACTGCTTGACTTGGATACAGGCTTGGAAGTGGTGGGAGAGGCTGAAAGCGGCTACGAAGCACTGGCCCAAGTGCGCCTATGTCGCCCAGACATCGTTCTCATGGACATTCGGATTCCAGGGTTGGACGGTATCGAGACGACGCGTCGCCTGAAGCAAGAGTATCCCAAGATCGGGGTCATAATCCTCACCTCGTACACGGGAGAGTATCTGCCCCAAGCCATCGAGGCCGGAGCCTCCGGCTATCTGCTCAAGAACGTTAGCTACGAGGAATTATCGAGATGTATTCGGGCGGTCAAAGCTGGTGAAGTGGTGGTCGATCGGTCTTTAGGCCCGGAGTTGTTCCGGCAGTTCGCCGCACTCTCCGGCGGCACAAAGGCACGACTGTCACAACGAGAGCTCTCGGTCCTCCGTCTACTTGCTGCGGGCCGTAATACGAGGGAGATTGCTGCAGAGCTCTTCATCAGCGAAACCACACTCAAGAGAGACTTGCGAAGCATTTACGCCAAGCTCAATGCGCACAACCGCGCCGAGGCCATAGCAAGGGGTTATGAACATAAGCTGCTCTGAGCCTGCCGTCTGGCACCCCCTCTGACAGAGCAGTACGCCACGAGATCTGCTGCCGTTGGGTAACACCAATGCCTTGCGTTCCTTCCCAAATTTGACACGTGCTGGTGGTTAGTTGAGTACGAGACCATGGTATTCCACGGCCAATTCAGTGATAGGGCTGGGATGACCCGGGAAGGGATACCGATAGCGCTTCAGGTCTCTTCGGGGAACAGGGCCGACATCACCATCTTTGCCCGAGTCATCTCTGACCTGAGGCAGCGGTTTGCGGTGGGACGGGTGGTGGTTGTGGCTGACAGATGGGTGGTATCGGAATCTTCGCTGGTAGCCCATGATAGGGTTGGGGTAGGCTATATCCTGGCGATATCGCTGCGGAAGTAGAGGACCGCCAGCCGGGTGTTGCACCGGGTGGGGCGGTATCAGCCGGTGGCCGATAAATTGCGGGTGAAGGAGGTCTGGGAAGGAGGATAGCGATACGTTGTCTGTCACAATCCTGAGCGTGAAGGGAGGTCGCCGGAGGTGGGCGGAGATAGTAGCAGCGCTGAAGGCTAGGCTGCGGGAGGGGGGTCTGCCCGGGCTGGCGAAGAGGAAGGGGTATGGCCGGTATATCGAGGCTAGGGATGGGGGAGAGGCCAAGGTGAACTGGGAGAAGGTGAACGAGCGCCAGCGCTACGATGAAAGGTTCGTGCTGGGAAGCAACATCGAGCGCAGCGCCTAGGAGACAGCTTTGGCCTACAAGGACCTGTGACGTGTAGAGCGTGTTTTCCGGGAGCCAAAGAGTGGTTTAGAGGTGAGGCCGATACGGCACTCGACACCTTCCCGGGTAAAGGGCCACATCATGGTGTGCTTCGTGGCGCTGGTGACGGAATCGACGCTGCTGAAACTGACGAGAGACCGGGGAGCCAAATCAAGGTACCAGGCGGTGATGAAGGACCCAAGATAGGTCAAGGCGGTCAAGGTGAAACTGAAGGATAAGAGCTACCTGCTGCGGACGGAACTCAAGGGCCGGGCCTACGACGCCTGCTAGGCTGTGGGCCTCAGGACCTCACTTAGGGTTCAACCCCTCTCCGGTAGACGTCTCTGCTGTATTGGTGCGTCCCTTTGCTCACCTTCGGCTCACGCACAACGGGTGTCAGATTCGGGTCTGATGGAGTGATGGTAGCCTGGCAAGACAGTGTGTCAGGTCACCCGTTCTGTCGATGGTCCGTTTAGGTCCAAGAAGATGGCCCCAATAGAGAGCAAGAATGGTCGGTCTGGCACTTACAATGCTTGTCCGCCCCCTGTATCATGGCAGCGGGCGTCGATGACCACAGTCTTGGATGCTCTGAGATAGGCAGAATGCAGAGTGAAAGGAGGTATCGATGAGAAGAACGGCGCTGGCTGCAATCGTGGTCCTTGTGATACTGTCGTCGTTACTGTCGGGCTGCGGGGAAAGAGAGACACCTACACAGAACATAATCAAGATCGGGGTCAACTTGGATTTCACGGGCTCGGCTTCAGCACAGTGCATTGGGGCTGAGCACTCATACCAGATGGCCATTGATGCGATCAATGAGGCCGGAGGCGTCAGGGTCAAGGGAAAGAGTTACATTATGCAGATGAAGACGTATCAGACTTCATTCACCAATGCAGAAGCGGCCGCAGCATGCGTGAGAAGGATGGTGCTCCAAGACGGGCTAAGGATCCTTTTTGACAGCACTTTCCCAGGAGCCCTTGATACCGTCTATCCGGATATCATCGAGAATAAGGTCTTGATGTTCAATACCTTCGTTGATGAATCGGTTGTTGTCCCCGAACATCCCTACTCTTTCAGATGTTGTCTCGGATACAAGGATAATCAACTTGTGCAGTGGAAACAGGTGATTCCCGAGTTGTTCCCGGGCTTGAAGAAGTACGCTTTCATTGGGTATAAGGGGCAGCCTTCGAACGCCAAGTACTCGCAATTGTACTCAGCCTCCATGAACATAGAGTGTCTGGCTGCTGAAACGTATGCATACGGTACGACGGATTTCTCGCCCATTATTACTAAGGTACTGCAGCTAGAGCCGGAGCTCATTGAGGTGGGGGGGTACGCAGCCGATTTGGCCAATCTCATCAAGCAATTGCGACAGCAGGGCTACACTGGCGCCATCGTCGGATCAAGCACGATAGAACCGGCAGTTCTAATGAGCATAGCTGGACCGGAAGCGGCAGAGGGCGTATATATTGGTTCTAACCAAGCGGCCCCGACTGGACCATTTGCAACGCCGGCCATGACCGAATTCTACGATGAGTATGTTGACAAGTACGGGAAGGATGCGTGGATGGGTCTGAACAGCAATTGGTACTCGGTGCCTTACATATTGAAGCAAGCAATTGAACAGGCCGATAGTCTTGAGACCGACGACATTGTTCAGGCCCTCGAGACGGGTGAATTCAGCATCCTCAGATCAGAGACGAAGGTGACTTTCGGTGGAGCGGAAACGTACGGTATCAAACATCAACTCCAAGTCCCGTTCTTTGAGTCGCAGATACAGAACGGGCAACTCGTCAACTTGGTGTCTGTTCCTTCAGTTATTCCGTAACGCGACGGCCTGTCTCTGCAATAGCGACTGGGAGTAGGAGACAAGTGTTGGAGAGCGACACAGAATCCGGGGCCCCTCCGAAGTAATTGGGTTCTTCATGGCATTCTATGAAGCTGCTGCGTGCGGTGGTGATGACTTGGCAGATCGCGAATTGGCAATCTAGAGGATATACCTTGAGCGCTATTGTTGGATGAGGCCTAGACTGTAAGGATCGCCTTTTCTCTGGGTTGGTCACCCGCGAAATCAGACTTTGACCAGACGGGTTCCTTCTGAGCTTCGTTGGCAGCTCGCATCCGCTTGAGAGTGTGCGAAGGGAAATCAGATGTCGGTTATCTTGCCTGTGCTGGTGAACGGGGCGGTGTTGTCATCCACCTACGTGTTGATGGCGCTGGGTCTCACACTCGTTTTTGGTGTAATGGGCATAGTAAATTTTGCGCATGGCAGCATATACATGGTGGGCATGTTCATCTCGGTCTATTTTCTCGGGCAACTCGGGCTAAACTACTTCGTTGTGATTGTCATTGCCGCACTCATGACCGCGGTGATTGGCATGCTAATCGAAAGGTTTCTCTTCACGCCTCTGCGGCAAAACTTCAATGGTGCGCTGTTGGTTACGCTCGGATTGATCGGTGTAATAGACCAGTCCGTTGCCTTGATCTTCGGCGCAAAGGCTAGCGGGGCGGGTGTCCCATCCCCTTTTGGCCGGGTCCTGCATTTTGCCGGAGTGAGTCTATCGTTAGACCGCCTAGTGGTGGTCGCTATTTGTGTGGTGCTGGCAGCCGGATTGTTGGTCTTCATCAAGCGGGCAAAGCATGGGCAAGCGATGATGGCTGCCGCGGAGAATGCCGAGGGAGCCAGTCTGCAGGGAGTGAACATAGCAAATATCCGGTTGCTGTGCATGGCGATTGGATGCGCCTTGGCTGGGGCGGCAGGAGCTGTCACTGCGCCCCTTAGCTATGCCACCCCCGAGGTGGGAGACATGGTTATCATGAAGATCTTCATTCTCGTCGTATTCGGAGGCTTGGGGAGCATTCCTGGAGCGATAGTAGGAGGCTTGATAGTTGGGTTCGCTGATAGCATCGCAGGCACATATCTTAATGCTGATGTTGCTCCGGTTATTGTCTATGGGGCGCTTTTTGTGATACTCATGATCCGGCCAACGGGCATATGGGGCCACGAATGAACCCGACGTTGAATCGGCTAAGATGGGGCGGGTTCGTGTGTGCGGTGGTCGCCATGATACTCATCCCGGTATTCTTCGCCAACCAGTACTACCTGAGCCTCATGACCACAACTTGCTTTACCATCCTTTTCGCAGCAAGTCTTCGGTTTGGCATGAGAGCGAACCTCCTGAATTTTGGACTCGGCGGTTTCATAGGAATAGGGGGCTACACCTGGGCTGTCTTGAGCACACGATGGGGATTGTCTTTTGAACTGTCTCTTCTGATCGCCATAGCACTTACCGCGATTGTTTCCATCGTCGTTGGCGTCTTGCTGCTAAGAGTGAGGGGCATCTATTACCTGATGCTGACCTTCGCGTTCGCTCAGTTGCTAATCCTGATGTGGACAGGATTCGAAAAGCCTTTTGGGGGCTCCGTCGGACTATTCAGACTGCCCAACCCCAGCATTCTCGGTCTCGAACTTCACACGAAGATTGACCTGTATCTGATGGCTTTCGTGCTCATGCTGGTAAGTCTGTTAGTCATGTGGAGACTCGAGTGCTCGAAGTTCGGTCTCGTGTGCAATGCAATGCGACAATCTGAGGACCAAGTGGAGGCAATCGGTCTGAACACCAGGAACTACAAGGTGATGTGTTTCGTGATAAGCTGCATTTTCGCTGCAATGGGAGGCGTGTTCTACATTGCCTATCTCAAGAATATAGAGCCAGGCTACTTCAGTGTCTGGCGAACAGTGTTCTTCATGACAGTAATAGTTCTGGGAGGCTTGGGAAACATCTGGGGGGTGGTCATTGGAGCCAGCTGTTTGGCGGTGTTGTCTGAGTACATGTGGAGAGGCATGGAGTACCAGGAGTTCATTTACGGCGGGCTGTTAATATTGCTTGTTCTCCTTCTGCCAGGCGGACTCGTTAGTCTGCCAAAGCTCGTATGGCGAAGGCTTGCCGGACAACCTCTACAGATCATCAGGCGAGGCAGGATTTGATCTGCTTGAGTACACAAGAGCTGACCAAGGACTTCGGCGGCGTACATGCAGTGCGAGATGTTAGCCTGGAAGTCAGGAGTGGCGAGATACTCGGCCTGATCGGCCCCAATGGCGCGGGAAAGACAACATACTTCAAGTTGATCAGTGGGTTTCTGAGGCCCACGCGCGGCCGCATCCTGTACAGAGGGCGGGAGATCTCCGGACTTCAGCCAAATCAGGTGGTCAAGCGAGGGATAGCCACCACGTTTCAGATCCCCGCGCTGTTCCCGGAGATGACGGTGCTGCAAAACGTGGTTATGGCAGGGTTCTTGCGATCCGGCATTTCCATCTGGGATTCCCTGCTTAACACACCTTCCATCCGGAGAAAGCAGCAAGAAATGCAGAGACGGGCGTCGGATGTCCTCGAGTACCTTGGAATTGGGGATCTGGCAAATCACGTCGTGAGCAGTCTCCCCTATGGCCACAAGAAGATTCTCGGTTTGGGACTCGCCCTAGTCACGAGCCCAGAAATGATCCTCCTTGATGAACCGTTCTCCGGCCTCAGCCCTGTGGAGACTGAGGGCATGGTGGCACTTGTCCGCAAACTCAATGGGGAACGGCAGATCACTATTCTTCTGATTGAGCATAACTTGGGCGCCGTCATGACGCTAAGCCATAGAATTGCGGTTCTGAACCTTGGTCGACTGATCGCTCTTGGTACACCCCAAGAGATAAGGCAGGACAAGCTTGTTGTCGATGCTTACCTGGGTGAGTCCGACCGTGCTGCTTAAGACAATCGATCTTAAGGTGAAGTATGATGGTGCTGAAGCACTGCGCGGCATATCCATTGAAGTTGAAGATCGGGGGATTGTAGCACTCATAGGACCAAATGGCGCGGGCAAGACCACTACCCTGAGATGCATCTCTGGTCTGGTTTCTCCCGACTCAGGGGAGATATGGTTTCGCGATAAGAGAATAGACGGAATGCCTCCTCACAAGATAGTCAGTCTCGGACTTGCTCACGTCGCGGAAGACAAGAAACTCTTTCCGTTCATGACAGTCGCGGAGAACCTGATGATGGGAGCTTATCTCAGGCACGATAGAGCTTGTATCTTGGGGGATATCGACTCCGTTTATCAGTTGTTTCCGATACTGCGAGATCGACGCACACAGAAGGCAGGGACGCTTAGTGGCGGTGAGCAGCAGATGCTCAGTATAGCACGAGCCTTGATGTCTCGGCCCCAGCTCCTTATGCTAGACGAGCCTTCATTAGGCTTGTCCCCTCGTCTGGTGTCGCAAGTTGCAGCCATCTTACGACAGGTGCACGAGCGGGGAATTGCCGTCCTTCTGGTAGAGCAGAACGCTAGACTCGCCTTCTCGCTTGCTGAGAAGGTGTACCTGTTGGAAACCGGCAAGGTAGTCCTCTCTGGCCGTGCGGAATCTATACAGGACATGGCTCGCGTCAGCGAAATGTATCTGGGCGGCCATGCCGGGCAATGCTGATCCCTTTCTGCCTTGTGAAGCGGACTTGGTGGCAAGCAAGCGACTTATGCGTGCGCCGTTCGGCGACAAGGCTCAACGAACAAGTCAAGCAATGCGAGACCAGATGTCAAGTGCTATAGAGGGTTAGGTCTTGTGGGAAAAGCCGAGACTGTGGTTGAGCGACTTGCCAGTTTTGCTGTCGAAGCACGCTTCGAAGACCTTCCATCGGACGTCGTGGAGGAGTCCAAACGCGTTCTCTTGGACTCGGTGGGTTGCGCAGCGGCGGGGCTAGGGACTCGAAAGGGTCAAATCGGAATACGATTCGCCCGGGAATTCGACGAACCTTCGAAGTCGACGATTATTGGCTGTGGCCAAAGAGCGTCACTGTTCGGCGCCGCCTTTGCCAATGGAGAATTGATGAATGCCTTGGATTACGAAGCAGTGCTCAGTCCTGGCCATGTCCAGCCCTCCTTCTTTGTACCTGCACACTTGGCTATTGCTGAATCCCAGAGGTCGTCAGGCAGGGAACTGATCCTGGCTACCGCTCTTGCTCTAGAGATCTCCACGAGAATTGGCGCGGCACTCCCTCACTACAGGGATGTGATAGGTGAGAAGGTTGGCACATCCGCAGTATACGGATTCGACTGTGCGGTTTTCGGGGGAACAGTCGGAGCAGCCAAGATTCTGCAACTCGGTAGAACGGCGATGGCCAACGCCCTTGGTATTGCTGCATGGGTGGCTCCGCTGCCGACAGGCGGCAAGTTGGTCAGAACCTACGGTATGCCAACAGTCAAGTATGCCCTCGCCGGATGGCTTTGCCAGTCCGTGCTCACGGCAGCTCTCCTGGCCCAAATGGGGCACTCGGGTGACACATCAGTCTTCGAGGGTGAGTACGGTTTCTGGAGGTTCTACGGTTCGGACAGGTGGGATCCCCGACGGCTCTTGGACAAACTTGGGTCGGATTGGCGGATGAGGTCGATCAGGTACAAATGCTACCCTTGTTGCGGGGGTTTGCAGACCGCTCTAGATTGTTTCACCAGTGTGGTGGCTGAGAACAGTCTCGTGGCGGATGAGATCGAGTCGATAGAAGCGTACCTCGAAGGATTCTGTGATGAACCGATGTTCAGAAACGATACAATGAGGACCGAAGCGGATGCACAATTCAACATAGGATACCTCTTTGCCGTCGCCGTCAGCCGCATTCCCGTCGGCCCGGCGTGGTACGAGCCGAGCCTCATGAAGAATCCCGAGGTTCTAGCGTTCATGAAAAAGGTGAAATTCAGTGTTCATCCGGATTACACAGCGGCCATCCAAGAGGACCCGACCTCCACACTGTCCAAAGTCGTAGTTAAGGCCAGGGGCAGGGTGTACTCGGACGAACGAAGGCATCACAAGGGCAGCCCAGCACTGGAGAACACGAGATTAAGCAACGCAGATCTTATCGCCAAGTTTAGGGCCAATACGTGCGGGGTTCTGACGGGGGACAGAGCAGATGCCTCAATAAAGGGCCTTCTGAATCTGGAGAATGTCTGTCTCTTATACACATCTCCGAG
>JAUCPZ010000024.1 GCA_030372995.1 Dehalococcoidia bacterium | reverse complement strand
ATCGGCGGGCTGTTCTACACAGGGGCCGACGTCGGCATAGCCGGGATGGGAACCCACAAGGCATCGGGCGGAGGCATCAAGACGGCCCGGATGGTGCTGCAGTACCTGCAGCTGCGGAAAGCGATGGTCTGACGCTGGCCGCTTCGCGGGCCGCGACGAACCGCCCGCAACGCCTGCCAGGGAGAGGGGCTGGACGTTGCCCCGGGGTCCAGATTCCGGCCTATCCGTACTTCTTCGGATGGGCAGCGGCCCAGTCCTGCAGCCTCTTCCGGGCCTTGAAGGCCTCGTCCACGAGTGAGTCGGGCTCCTTCTTGTCTGACTCCAGCCATGGCTTGGGCAGATTCAAGTCCTTGGCAATGATCTTGTAGCAGTTGTAGGACTCGCTCGCTCCCGCATTCGACCCCAGGTGCCAGCACCCTCCGGTGGCGTAGAGGTTCTTGATCGGAGTGCGGTGGTTGGCCAGCTCAGGGGTGGGGCGGTTGCCTTCAACCTGATAGTAGCTTCGGTCTATGCCCGCCATGGTTCCATTGGGCGCCAGGTTCTTCATGCGCAGGTTGTCATAGGGGCTGTTGGTGTCCACACCGATGACGTTGTCCCAGGTCATGTTGGGCGCATACTGCTGCCAGATCCTGATCAGTTCGTCGGCATAGCGCTCCTTGATCTCGAGCCATTCCTTCTCCGTGTGCTTTGAGGCCGGCGGCGCCAGTTGCTCGTTCTGGAGGACATGCTTCCCCGGCGGAGCGTAAGAGGGATCCGCCAGGCTGTGGCAGCCAACCGTGGGCGCGTAGTCCTCGAAGGGCGGCCACATGCCCATCTTCATGTACATGCATTCTCTGGCGATGTGTTCGGGGTTCGAGTCCGGCTGCATCCCCAGCCATTCGCACTCGTGGATGTCCGGGAAGAAGGCCTCCGCCTTGTACTTGGGTGCCTCATGAACGGCGAAGGTGTACCACATGAGGCAACCAAACGTTTTCTCCAGGAGTTCCACGCGCTTGGCCAGCAAGGGGTCGATGTACTCCCGGCCGATGAGGTCGAAACAGAGCTGATGCGGGGCCATGCCGGCGCTGACCACGATCTTGTTGGCCTTGATCTGGCTGCCGTCCGTGAGCTTGACGCCTCTGGCCGTGCCGTTCTCGATGATGACCTTGTCTACCTCAGCATGCGTGTAGAACTTGCAGCCCAGTTGCACCAGTATCTGGTGTGCGGCGTGAGCTATCTGGTGCGTGCCGCCAGGAGCGAAACCTATGAGCGGCAGATAGGAGGCCAGGCCCATGGACAGAGCTCCGAACCCGGATTCATTGATGTCATTCACCCCGGAAACCGCAAATCTGAGAATACAGGACTGCAGTTCCGGGCTTTCGAACCACTCTCTTATCTGGCGCATGCTGCTGGAAGCGAGCACCAGCCCATCCGGGGCGAATCCAGCTTCCACCAGTTTTGGGTATAGCTCCACCTGCCTGGTCAGGATAGCTGGATCAACCCTGTCCTCCGCGGGGTTGAATATGAGGTCCACTTGGGTTCTCCACATCTCCCGTGAGCGCTCCAGCGCTGAAAGCTTCAGCCACCTCTCGGCATCCCTCTTGGAGAAGCGCGCGATTTGCTCAGCGGTCTTGTGCTGCTCCGGATCGTACTTCGTGCTGTAGATTCCCAAAGCTGTTTCGTTGTTCCGGAAGACAAAGCCATCGCTGCAGAGGTGCTGATCCCAGCGGCCACCGTACTCCCAGAACTCCGGAAAGTCACGCCACACGGGCAGGTAGTAGAGGGGCAGGATGATGTTCGCGTGGGTATTGCCGCGGAAGCCGGGGGCGGAGGTCTCCTCGGTGGCCAGGCAGCCGCCGATCTCATGCCGCCTCTCGAAGATGCCCACGCTCATGCCCCCGTACTTCATGAGATACATCGCCAGCAGCAGGCCCTTGTTACCGCCACCGATTATCACCGCATCGAACGAGAGATCAGCCATGACGACTCCTTTCGCTGTTTCTGTCTGATTGTCATAGGTGCTGGCCAATTATGGTCGGGGCGAAGGTCAGAGCGCAAGTGGGCTTCCAGATTTCTCCCTTGGCCCGTCGCCCAGATGGCACACCCGCCCGGGGCCACCGGAGACCCGCCCACGTTGCAGCCCCTTGACCGTCGTCCGGTACCGCGAGCAGTACTGGTTCGGCCTCAGGTACGCTATCCGCAGCGGGTGGTTGAACCCTTGTACTCTGTAAGGCCACAATGGCAGCGTGATGAAACGGTCACTCCGCAGCCCCAGGTTTGTTTTCTTACGTTCCTTTCAGCAGAGAAACGAAGACGTGCCGATGCCATGAAAGGGGGGTGAGACGGACGAGTAGCAGCATAGGACTTCGGCGTTTTCGTGAACATGGTGTTTGTTCGAATATGCCCGCTGTCCCTTTCTGGACTGGCCTATAGGGAATGCCACCCCGCGGGATAGGGTTGTCCTGATTGTGGCGCCCGCGGCGTAGCCCGGCGGAGCCGCGGGCGCACTTCGGGGGAGCAGCGGCAGCACAATGTGGACAATTCGGACGTCAACTGACAGAATAGGTGAGACTGGACTCATCGCGGGGATACTCCGATGGAGCCAGACCGGCGTGCCGCGGAGTGAGGAGATGGCAGAAAAGACACGACTCATCGTGGTGGACGATGAGCCGCTCTTCCGGGAGTTGCTCTGCAACACTCTTTCCACGAGGCAGGACCTGGAGGTGGTGGGTACGGCGCCTGACGGGGAGTCCGCCGTTCTCCTGGCCCGGAGAGAGAAGCCCGACGTGGTGCTTATGGATATCGAGATGCCGGGCAAGATGGATGGAATTGAGGCAGCCCTGCAGATCAAGAAGGAGAGACCGCAGACGGGCGTGGTGATCTTGTCGGCCCACAGTGAACGGCGCTATGTCACCAGC
>JAUCPZ010000023.1 GCA_030372995.1 Dehalococcoidia bacterium | reverse complement strand
TTCGGAACTCGTCGGCAGCGTCAGATGTGTATAAGAGACAGGCCTGTGACTGTCACTGGCCTCCGACTTAGATGGGAAAACGAAGGGGGCACGAGGCCAATTGAACCTCGTGCCCCTGAGGACTTGCACCAAATCGGGTCGCGGCTATCCGCGGGCTGCATGACCGCGGCTCGCCGTCCTGGAGGGACCCGTATTCCCGGCAGTCTTGAATAGCGCCAGCGTCTTGTCCAGGTCCTCTGCGGTCTCCGTCAACGATTGCGCTGCCGCCAGGACCTCCTCCGCCTGGGCCGACATTTCCTCCACATTCGCCGAGACTTCCTGGGAGGCAGCACTGGTATCCGCGGCCACGTCAGTCGTGACCTGAACGGCCTTCGACACTCTGCCCGAGCTGGCCGCCATCTGCTGAGTCGCGGCGGCATTCTGCTCCACGATCTTGTTTATGCGCTCGATAGCTTCCACCATGCCCGAGCTGAGCCCCTCCAGCTCCTGCGCTGCCTTGGAAATCTGGACCACCTGCTTCCCAACGTTCTGTGATCTGGCCAGAATATCATCCAGCGCTACGCCGGCATCGGCAGCGAGCTTGTATCCCACCTCGATCTCCTTGCCGCCGACCTGCATGGCCTCGACTGCTTCCCGCAGCCGGGTCTGTATGCCACCAACCAGGGCTGCGATTTCCTTCGTCGCTCCCGATGACCTCTCGGCCAGCTTTCGGACTTCGTCCGCCACGACGGCGAAGCCTCTTCCCTGCTCTCCCGCCCTAGCCGCCTCGATCGCGGCGTTCAAGGCCAGCAGGTTGGTCTGGGCTGCGATGTCATCAATCGTCGCTACGATCTTGCCTATCTCCTCAGACCTGGCACCCAGATCCGAAACCCTCACAGCCACCGCTTCCATGGCCCTCTTGATCTTGTTCATGCCTTCCACTGTCTCGTGGGCCTGGCGCGCACCCTCCGCGGCCGACGCGGCAGTACTTTGCCACTCTTCGTCTCCCGCCTTGGCACTGACGGAGACTCTGTTCATAGCCAGCGACACCCTCTTGATCATGGCGCTGGCCTCCTCAATACCCCTGGCCTGTTCCTCTGCACCCTGGGCTATCTGAGCTATGGCGCTCGAAAGCTGCTCAACACAGGCCGATGTCTCCTGCAAGGAGATGGACTGCTCGGAAGTACCCTTGGCTATCTGCTGCGCGGTAGTGGCCAACTGCTGTGTCGCCCGCGCCGTCTGCTCCGAGGCATTTGACAATTGCTTGCTGGCCTCGGCAACGCTGTTCGCCGTGGCCTTCACCTTCTCAAGCAGGTTGCGCTGATTCTCGACCATCTTCGCGAATGCTATCAGCAGGGTATCGTGGTCTGACACGGGCTTGACCTCAACGGTCAGGTCGCCCGCTGCTATCCGTTCGGATAGTTCTCTTACCTCTTTCATGCGCGCTGTGACCAGCCGGCAGGACCTGGCAACATCCCCTATCTCGTCATCCGACTTCACGGCAAACGGCTTCTCTGGCTCGCCTTCAGCGAGAGCCTGCCAAGTCTCCGATATCGATTTCAGGGGCTTCACGATAGCCTGCCGGATAATGAGGATGAACAAAACGAACAGCGCGATCACTATCGCGGCAGAGACGGCCGCCCGCGAGAATCCACCGTCCAGGCCCGAGAGGGACAGTATGTCTTTCGCGGAAACCGCCAAAGCCAGCGCAGCAAGGGCGAAGAACGCGAGTTTCCACGTGACGGTGAATCTGAATCTCTTCTCTGTCTTCCTTCTCATTTCCTCTTGACCACCCTTTCTGCTGGAGTTATCTGGCCGGGCATGGCGACCGGCTTTCCGGCCCTCCAGCACTCCCTGTGCAGTCTCCTCAGGCACGGGCCAGCCCAAAACTATCGAGATAGGCTGATGGCATAATCCGGCTACTACGCCTGAGGCGGGCCAGCTTTACTACGACCACCCGCCGCCATTATAGGCAGGCCAGGTCACAGAAACGTCTCATGCGTGCTCATCGTTGTTACAGAATCATTACGACTCTTCCTCTTGAGAATCCTGTTGCCAAGTCCACCCGCTGCGTTAAGAGAGCGCAAGCGCACAACGCCACACACTTGGCCTGGGGACCTGTGAGAGAGGGGAGTTTCGCCGGCAATCAGGCTAGCGGAACGACAGTTTCAGCTCGTAGACCCCGCCGCCTTCACTGACGGTCTCTATGTCGAAGCCCATCCTCTTGAACACCCGCAGCATGGCCGCGTTCGCGATCAGGACCTCAGCGGTGAAGCCAACCAGTCCGTTCTTCTTCGCCAGATAGGTCAGGTACGAGAGGAGTTCCTTGCCCACGCCTTTGTTCTGATAGTCATCCCTGACGGCGATGGTCACCTCGGCAGTGCGGATGTCAGGGTTCAGATAGTAGCGCGCTATGCCAATCACCGTCGGTTTTTCTTCCTGCGGCGTCAAGGCAACCAGCGCCATCTGCTGCGTATAGTCGATGGCTACCATCTCCTGGAGACGGTCATGGGACATGTCCTTCCTGGCAGAGGCAAAGCTGAGGTACAGGCTCCGGTCTGAAAGGTTGTACCAGAATTCCTGGATGAGCGGCTCGTCGCTGATCTTGATGGGCCTGATCAGTATCTCGAGCCCACTGGAGGTGACCCTCTGTGTCTCCAGTTCCTCCGGATACTCGCCGGCCTTCCCATCTACAAAGGCCTGGTCTTTGTAGATGAGGTTCATCTTGCGGGCCTCCTCCACCAGCCAGCTCCGGAACTTGGGGTGAGCAATAGCGATCAGTTGCATGGCCCTGTGTCTGACGCTCTGTCCGTGGAGATAGGCTATGCCGTGCTCAGTGACGACGTAATGGATGTCCCCCCGGCACAGCGTGACGCCGGCCCCTTCACTGAGGAAGGGTACGATCCGCGAGATGGTGTCGTTCTCCGTGGTTGAGTGGAGCGTGACAATGGTCCGGCCGCCCTTGGCCAGCATGGCCCCCCGGCAGAAATCGGCCTGTCCACCGATCCCCGCGTAGAAGGTCCTGCCAATAGACTCGGCAGTGGCCTGGCCGGTAAGGTCTACCTGGAGAGCAGCATTGATGGCCACTATGTTGTCATGCTTCGCTACCACCAGGGGATTGTCCGTGTAGTCAATGGTCCTGAGATCGATCTTGGGGTTGTCGTTAAGGTACTCGTAGGTCTCGCGGCTACCCATACAGAAGCTGGCTACCGTCTTTCCGCGGTTGATACTCTTCCTCGAGTTGTTGACGGCGCCCTTCTTCATCAGCCGGACTATGCCGTCCGTCAAGATCTCCGAATGAACACCAAGGTCCTTCCTTTCGGCCAGGGCATCCGCCACAGCATCCGGAATGCGGCCGAATCCGATCTGTATCGTGTCGCCGTCATGGACCAGTTTGGATACATACTGGCCGATCCTCCTGGCGACGTCGTCCGCCGGCTTGGCCGTGATCTGCAGCAAGGGCTCATCGTAGGGTACTATGAAGTCCAGATCTTCCACGTTGAGGAAGCCATCGCCGTGAACCCGCGGCATGTTCTCATTCACCTGCGCTATGACCGTCGAGGCGCGCGCCACTGCTGCCCTCGTTATGTCAACGTTGATGCCCAGGCTCACGTGGCCGTGCTCGTCGGGAGGGGATGTCTGCACCATGGCCACATCGACAGGGATCACGCCCCGGCGCAGCAGGTCTGGGATCTGCGAGAGGGTAATCGGCACATAGTCCGCCATGCCTGCATTGACGGCCTCCCTGGTGCTCTCCCCCACAAAGAACGACGTGTGCCGGAAGTTACGCTCGTACTTCTTGTCCGTGTACGGGGCGATCCCGATGGTCCAGAGATGCATCACTTCAACGTCGAAGAAGGCCTTGGGGTGGTTTTCCACGTACTTCATCAGGGCACGGACCAGGTATTGCGGTTGTCCGCAGCCCGTGCCGATGAACAGCCGGTTGCCGCGGCGGATATGAGAGAATATCTCTTCCTCCGGAGCGAACTTCTTCGGATAGCGCTCCTTCAACTCTTCGAGCCTGCTGCTGCTCTTTCGCATGCTTGTCACCTGGCGGCTCTGTCAGGATGCAGACCCGCTCCGCCCTACAATCTGCATTCTCCAATTATCTGTGATTTGGGATTTCGAGCCTGGCGACTTGCCAGACACTGCCTACTCCTTTTCCGGCTTCTCCTCCATATTGGTGTCCGAAGGCAGAACCGGCTCGGCAGGAACCGGTATCTTGCCCACACCGCCGCACACAGGGCACACGTCGCCCGATACGTGTCCCTTTCCTTTGCATTTGTAGCAGGTCATCTTCTTCATGACTCGTCCTTGTGGTGGCCCGCCAGACCGGCGCCGTCGGCATAGCCATCCCGATTGTACCACTTGTCAGGAAGCTTGAACGAGACGGCATCCTCCATGGCCATTAGCTTCGTTACTGCGTCATTCACCAGAGCCAGGCCAGAACGCGGCGATTCACCTGCCTTGCTCCACAACCTGCCCTTGTGGAAGAATAGAAGCAGTGATGCAGGACCTGGCACGCCTCTTTGAGCCCAACTCGGTTGCCATCGTCGGGGCCACCACCAACCCCTACACCGTCACCAACGTTACCTTTCTCCGCCAGCTCCTCGACTTCGGCTACCCGGGAAGGATCTACCCCGTGAACCCCCACGCCAGCGAGATCCTGGGGCTCAAGGCCTACCCCAGCATCAGCGCCATCCCAGAACGGGTGGACTACGTTGTCTGCGCCATCGCGGCGCCCCAGACTCCCAAGCTGATGCAGGAGTGCGTCGCCACGGGAGTTAGGCTGGTAGCCATGTACACCGCTGGTTTCAGCGAGAGCGGGGAAGAGGGAGAGAAGCTGGAGAAGGAGGTGGTGGCGATTGCCCGCCAGGGAGGGGTGCGCGTCCTGGGACCTAATTGTCTGGGCATACACTGTCCCAAAGCCGGGCTTTCACTTGCCGGCAGCATCAGCCGGGAAAGCGGCCACGTGGGGCTTCTCTCGCAGAGCGGAGGGAACACCCAGCACATGATCTTGGGTCTGGCGGAGAGCGGGATATATGCCAGCAAGGCGATCAGCTTCGGCAACGCGGCTGACCTCAACGAATCGGACTTGCTGGAGTACCTGGCACAGGATGATGAGACGAGTATCATTGGCATCTACATCGAGGGGATCAAGGAGCCCGCCAGGTTCGCCCGGGTACTGAAGCAGACTGCCAGCACCAAGCCAGTGATCGTCGTCAAGGGAGGGAAGACGCCAGCGGGGTCGGGGGCAGTGAGGCTGCACACCGGCGCTCTGGCCGGCAGCAGGCGGGTATGGGATGCGCTCTGCGGCCAGGCCGGAATCGTGCAGGCGGGCAGCTTGAAGGAGTTGATCGGGACCATACAGGCCTTTGTGTATCTCAAGCCGCCCCGAGGAAGGAGAGTGGGCATCATCGGCATCGGCGGAGGGGCGAATGTGCTGGCGACGGATGAATGTGAGACCGCCGGACTGGTTGTCCCCGAGTTGCCGCCGAACGTGAGAGACGAGTTGAGGGCGTTCACTCCCGCCGCGGGGACAGGACTGCGCAACCCCGTGGACACGCTGGGCGAGGTGTACGTTGACCCTGCGGTGCTCAGCAGAACGGTCAGCACAGTGGGCGGCTGGAGCGGCATTGACGTCTTGCTGGTCTCCTTCCCGATGCTTCTGGGAGTCAGGCTGGGCGTCCAGTTCTTGATTGATGGCATACAAGCCGTGGCCAGAGGGGCGAAGGAAACAGGCAAACCGGTCGCCGTGATCCTCCAGACAGCCGACTGTGCCGAGGGCGAGAGCGTGGCCTGGGATGTGCAGAAGCGGTGCTTGGCCACCGGAATGCCCGCATTCTGGACCTATGGCGAGGCCGCCCGGGCTGTGAAGCATCTCATAGACTGTGCTCAGAGGGGAACTCCGCGCCGCAGCCCACGCCCCACCGGGGCTGCCTGGCGGAAGGAACTGGATCTTGAATAGAACCGACAGCTTCTCTGCGATCTTCGATCCGGCCTCTGTAGCCGTGACCGGCGTGTCCCCCGGCAGCGCCGGCGAACGTTATACCGATTACCTGCTGACGTACGGTTTCAAGGGCAAAATCTACCCTCTCCGCCCCAAGGGTGGCGAGTTCCGCGGCATGAAGATCTATAAGAGCATCAAGGACGTAGCGGGGCCGGTGGATTTGATCATCTGTTGCATCCCGGCCCAGCACGTTCCGGACCTGCTCCGGGAGAGCGCGGCGAAAGGAGTGAAGGCAGCCATTCTACATACCGCGGGATTCTCCGAGACAGGCCGGCGTGAAGGCCAAGAACTGGAGGCAGAGGTCGTCCGGGTCGCCCGGGCCACTGGCATGCGCCTCGTAGGGCCGAACTGCATGGGGATATACCGCCCCAGGGCGGGGCTGGCCTTTGCCTACGAGTTCCCCCGCGAGAGCGGGCGCACGGCTTTGATCTGCCAGAGCGGGGGCAATTCGAACTTCCTCATCCGGGCCGCTGCCGAGAGAGGCATCCGCTTCAGCAAGGCAGTGTCCTACGGCAATGCCTGCGACGTCAACGAGACCGACCTCATGGAGTACTTCATCGCTGACGATGAGACCGACCTGGTGGCCGCTTACATCGAAGGCGTCAAGGACGGTCCGCGGTTCCGGGATGTACTTCGCCGGCTGTCCGCAGTAAAGCCCGTAATCGTTCTGAAGGGAGGCGCCACGCCTGCAGGGAAAGAGGCCGCCGCTTCGCACACGGCAGCGCTCGCGGGATCGGATGCAGCCTGGAACGCCGTATTCTCTCAGAGCCGCGCCGTTAGAGTGGACACTCTGGACGAGATGGTGGACATGATGGTGACCTTCCGGTTCATGCCGGTCCCGCCCAGAGGGAAGAGGATCGCCACCATGGGCGTGGGAGGAGGGGTGAGCGTGCTGGCCACTGACGAATGCCATAATGCCGGGTTCCTGATGGCGCCTCTGGATGAGGCGGTAAGGCGGGACCTGACCCGGAACGTCGCCAGCGACGCCGGGGCAATGCTCAGCAATCCAGTAGACTTCCCCTTCTGGACCATGAGCGAAGAGCATTTCCGCGACGCCATCAGAACCCTGATGAAATGGGAGGGGATCGACCTTTTCCTCTTCCTGGCTCCGCTGCGGCAATCGGAGCCGCCGCTGGCCGAGTATGTGCCCTTCGTGGACTACCAGTTGAGCAACCTGATCAAGGTAGCTCACGAATGCGGCAAGCCCACGGCCGTGGTTATCAACTTCCTGGCCACAGGGCAGAGCTGGTTAGCCGCCGCCGGGCTGCAGCAGAAGTGCTACGAGGCCGGGCTGCCCACCTACCACTCCACGGCCAGCGCCCTGAAGGCCATCGGGCGGCTCATGCGGTACCACGAGCCGAAATAGAGTGGGTCAAGTCCGCCAGTAGGGAATGGATCAACCAAACCCAACGCAGGTCAGTCGAATCCGCCCCTCACAGTTCGACGAAATCTGCGTCGCCCGGTCGACTGTCATGATCCGCCACGAGAATTCCCGTCACCCCGGGCCGCGGAGGCGACGGTCGTCCAAATGAATTGACGGCTTGCCTTCTGGGGGTTATGCTTCTGCCACGCTGGGCGCCCGAAATAGCACAATTTGGGCATCCGTGAATCGCTCAGCAGGAGTGTGCCACAACCAGGCGACACGCCGCCCGCTGATGACGCTCAAAGGAGGGTGCAAGCATGGACAAGTCGGCTGAAGAACTCGCCAAGCTGTTCACCAGCGGGAAGCGGGATCTGGGCGAATTGCTCGAGGGATACACTGTCTCTTATACACATCT
>JAUCPZ010000022.1 GCA_030372995.1 Dehalococcoidia bacterium | reverse complement strand
GGCTGGCCCCGCGCCGGAACCTCATCTATCGGCCACGGCAGGGCGTGGCTCCCCGCTTCCTACTTCTTGGGTTCCTTGGGCTTGATCTCCTTCTCGGGTATACCCGCCAGCCTCCTGGCGATGTTCTTCTTCTCCTCGATCGGGTAGTTGCCCAGGATGGCGATGTCCTCCATGATCGGGGAACCGCCACCGTGGACGCCAGCGATCTGCATATTGGAGGCCACCGGCCCGGCAATCAGGTCCTGAGCGAGCCGGAAGGCGCGGTGCACGATCTCGGGGCTGACGTCCTTCTTGCGGGCGAAGTACTTGTCAAGGTATGCCCTCCACTTCGGGTCAGCATACTCTTCCTCGTAAGGCATGGTCTGCGGCTGCCCGCCGCAAATGTCACATAGCGTGTCATACTCGTGGTAGATGTTCACGCCGGCGTGCTTCCGGCCCACATTGCAGTAGATGACGTTGGGTATCATCGTACCGGAGGAGGCCTTCGTAGCTGTGTGTGCCGCAGCGATGCCGGCGGCGTAGACCAGCTCAGCAATCGAGATCATCTCCGCCAGCTTGTGCCTGACGTGCTGCTCCTTCTCGATGCCGCTGACCTCGGCGATCAAAGCGGTCGTGCCCATCAGGATATCGGTGTAGGCCGGCTTGCAGCCGGTGTAGCTGTGGCGGTGGTACAAGGCGAAGAGCAGCGCGGCACGGCCACCCAACTGGGGATCCTGATCCAGGAACACCCTGTCCCAGGGCACCAGGACGTCGTCGAAGATGGTGACGCTATGGGCAATGCCGTGCTTCTCCACTTCGGCGGGGAAAGCCTTGCGCGGGGTGGGGTTGGCCGCTTCGATCAGCATGTGCACGCCCTTGGTGTCCGCCGGAATGGAGAAACAGATGGACCAGTCGCCCTCTTCCTTGGTTAGAGTGCGGCAGGGAGTGACGATTAGCTCGTCGCAGTAGGGCCCGACGGTGGTATGCACCTTGCATCCCCGGACCACCACGCCCTTGGCATTCCTCTCCACTACTCTCATGTATAGATCAGGATCGGCCTGTTCATGAGGCCGCAGCAGGCGGTCGCCCTTGACGTCGGTCTGGGCCGCCGCTCCCACCATGTCCTTCTCCTGGAACTCCTTGCAGAAGGCCTTGAAGCGCTCGTAATATTCCGTCTTGCCGCCGTTCTTGTCGTCGGCCTCCTTGGTCACCACGGAGAGGGCGTTCATCATGTCCACGCCCATGCAGCGCTGAATGCAGGTGCCGGAGAGGCGGCTGAGCACCCTGGTCATCATCTGCTTCTTCAGCAGGTCGTCCACCGTCTGGTGAATGTGAGTGAAACGGTTGATGGTCTTCCCGGTGAGGTGAGAGGTGGCCGTGATGAAGTCCTTGTACCCGGGATCATCGACCAGGTCGAACGTCATAAGGATGTCCTTCATCGAGGTCATCATCCGCGGATCGTCGCGCTGTATCAACTGCCCATGCATGTAGCAGTTGGGCCGCATGGACTTCAGCCTCTCTACAAATTCCTTCGAAGTAATCATGCTCTATCCTCCTATCTAACCTTCCAGCCCTCTCTGCTGAAGTAGGTTCTATGACAAATTGGCTGTCTGCCCGCGCCTCACCAGATACTGTCCATCATATGCCAAGTCGGCGCCATCAGCCCCCTTTGTTGCCGATTCTTGAGTACATGCACAGAAGATGGCTGGGGGTACTCCAGATCCTGCGGCAGGGAGAGATCCTTGCATGCCCTGTTGGCAGATTCCGCAGGGGTGCTCTGCCCACCCTGTCATATCAATTGTCATTCCCGTGCAGGTGGAAATCAAAGGGGAACACGTGACAGACGCGCCTTCTTACTACCCGCAGGTGATGCCTCGTTCCGCTCTTGTTCACTTGTTAATACTACGCCAACTCGAAGTTGAGCAGGGTCAGATCCTTGTCCATGTCATCATAGCGCGCTCTAACCGGCATGCCCGCCTTCAGCTTGGCCTTGTTGGCGTTGATCAATCTCCCGGCGATCCGCGGGCCTTCCTCCAATTCGACCATCACGATCGTAAACGGCACCTCCCCGCTCAACCGCTTGTCGACCGGGTGATGAATCACGCTCCACGTGTAGATCACGCCCTTGCCGGAAATGGGTTCCCAGTTTCCCCCGAAGGTGCCGCAGTAGTAGCAGCTTGGAGATGGCGGGAACCGGAAGCGGCCGCACTTGCCACACTTCTGCAGCTTGGCTTTGTGTTCCCGCAGGGACTGCCAGTACGGCATGCTGTCTTGGTCTGCCTCTGGATGGACTATGTATCGTTCCATTCTCGATCTTCCCCGCTAGACGGTCAGGATGCAGGCGCTGCCGATTGTGGTCGCACCGGAGGTGACGAAGGCCACTTCAGCATTGGGCACCTGACGCTTTCCGCAATCGCCGCGCAGTTGCATCACCGCTTCAGCGACAGTATTCATTCCGTGAATGTAAGCTTCTGAGAGCATGCCGCCGTTGGTATTAACCGGTATCTTCCCCTTTAGGCCCGTGGCACCGGAGGCAGCGAAGAACCCGCCCTCGCCCTTCTTGCAGAAACCGAGTCCTTCTAGGCCCATCAGCACGGTGTAGGTGAAGCAGTCGTAGATCTCGGCCACGTCAACATCCTCCGGCTTCAGACCGGCTTCCTCGTATAGCCTGGGCGCGAGGTATGTCGTGTAGTTTTCGGTCAGATCCGGCCACAGGAAGGCATCGGCCCACATGGGATCGCCGACCGTGAGTTTGCCATAATGACCAGCCGCCCTTACATAGACTGGTTTCTGCCGGCAGTTTCTCGCTCGGGGCGCTGAGGTGACCAGCAGGGCGCAGGCGCCGTCAGTCTCCAGCGACATGTCGTACAAATGGAAGGGCTCCGCTATCACGCGGGAGGCCATGTAGTCCTCGAGTGTCAGCGGCTTGCGCTGCACTGCCCGCTCGTTCAGGAGGGCTGCTTCCCTCTGCGAAATGGCGATGGCTGCCAGGTGCTCCTGCTTGGTGCCGTACTTCTCCATGTGGCGCCGACACCAGAGAGCCATGTTCTGGCCGAAGGTCAGCCAGCCATACGGCACGCGGTACTGGGCGCCAGCCTTGGGACGGAAGGCGTCGCCGCCTCCTGCGCCTCCCAGGCGGAAGCCGGAGCGCCCGTTCATGGCCCGGTATATCAGGACTGCCTTGGCCATGCCACTGGCCACGGCCATGCTGGCAGTGGCGATCAGGGCGGAGGGGGCAAAGCCGCCACAGAACCAGTCGGCGGCATAGTTAACCTCAGGCAGCCCCAGCCCCTGGGCTACGCTCTCGGTAGGCACCGAGTCGCCTAGGCTGAACTCCATGATCCCGTCAACGTCCTTGGGTTGCAGACCGGCATCGGCCATGGCCTTCTGGCAGGCCTCGACGGCCAGCGAGAGAATGCTCCGCCCGGAATCCAGTGAGTATTCCGTGAAGCCAACGCCGGCAATTGCAGAATCGAACTTAGCCATTTATCACCTGCCCTCGAACTTCGGCGGACGCTTCGCATCGAAGGCCTCCAGGCCCTCGTAGGCGTCGAAACTGGAAACGCAGTAGTGTACGTTTGTCTGTATCTCCAGGTGCAAGGCATCCTCCAGGCGCATATTCAAGCCCAGGTTGCACAGCTCCTTGGTGAGCTTGGTCCCCAGCGGGCTCTTGTCCACGATAATGTTGGCGAACTCCAGGCCGGCATCCAGCAGCTTGTCGTCCGGCACCACCTTGTTCACGATGCCCCACTCCAGTGCCTCTTGGGCGGTCAGCAGCTTCCCGGTGAAGAGGAGCTCGCGCGCCCGGGGCGGCGTGATCCAGCGCGGCAGGCGGATGTTGCCCCCGGCGCCTCCGATCTGGCCGAAGTTGGGGTGGCCGTCGCCGATCTTGGCCGACTTGGCGGCGTAGGCGAAGTCGCAGGCTTCCATCAACTCGATCCCGCCAGCGATGCAGTAGCCGTTGATCAGGGCCACTACTGGCTGCGGGAGCGTGGCTATGGAGTCGAAGGTCTCACGCATATCGCCCAGGAACCCCCGGTACTCGTTCTCGTGGCGATAGAGATACATGTAAGCCTTGAGGTCGCCGCCGGCGCTGAAAGCCCGGCCGGCTCCCGTGATCGCGATGACGCGGACGCTGGGATCGGTAGACAGAGTCTGCAGTGCCCTGCGCAAAGCCTTGATCGTGGCCCAGTTCAAGGGGTTCATTTCCTCCGGCCGGTTGAGGGTGATCAGCCCCATGAACTGGTTGGGGTCCTTCAGTGGCAGCTTCTTGATAAGCGCAAGATCCTGATTCACGTCTGTCATTAGTGATGCCCCCAGATGAGTGTAGGATCGCCGACGCGTGAGAAGTCAGTCACAACCCCATTATAGAGGCGCACGCAGTCCGTTTTCAAACTCAGAGTGTGGCATAAGCATGCCACTGCCGCAGGACTCGCTACGGCGTAATGGTCAGTATCTGCCGCACTTGGTCGGGATACTTGGCAATGAACCGTAGTTCGTCATCGGTGAGGTTGAGCTGGTTGTGGGCTGTGGCGTACCGCACCAGATCCAGGATTTGTGAAGCTTCCTTCTTGCTGCCGAAGGTGATGCCCAGTCGCTCGTAGACGTGCTCGAAGCCGGCCAGGCCGCCGAATTCGCCGGTGGTGATCACCCGGCCGCGGGGTGGCGGCGCTTCCAGATCAAGGCCCAGAAGCTCGAAGTCATAGAGTTCGTAATTGCGGCGGTCCTTCAGCGTGCCGTCCGCGTGTATACCTGCCTCGTGAGCAAAGGCGTTCTCCCCCACACCCGGCTGATTGATGGGGATGGGTACGCCGAAGGCATAGGACACATAGTTGGCCAACTTGGCCGAGACCCGCAGATTCAGCGGATCGCCGATCTGATAGTCGTCCATCTCCCGGGCGAACTTTATGGCCAGGATGCAGCTCAGCAAATCCGCCTGCCCCGCCCGTTCCCCAAGCCCGTTCACGGAAGTGTTGATGTAGGCATCAACTCCGGCGTCGATGGCGGCCCTGGCTCCCGACACTGAGTTCGCCACTGCCATCCCCAGGTCGTTGTGACAGTGCAACTCCAGAGGAATTCCTACCTGCTCGGCAACGGTTCTAACCCGGCGGTAGATCGTGGCCGGGGTCTCATATCCCAGCGTATCGCAGTACCTGAGGCGGTCGGCGCCGGCGTCCCTTGCCGCCTGGGCGAAAGCCACCAGATACCCGAGGTCGGTCCGTGAGGCATCCTCGGCATTGACTCCGACGGTACTCATTCCCTGTTCCCTCGCATAAGTGACGGCCGAGGTCATCTCCTTGATCACCGCTGCACGATCCAGTCGACCACCGAACTTGTGCGTGATCATCTGGTCGGAGGTGGACATGGAGACATTCACGTCCTTGACGCCGATGGACACGGCCTCGGCGACATCGGACGGGCTAGCGCGGCACCAGCCCTCTAGGATCAGGTTCCCGAAGGCCCCCAATTCTCTGAGGCTCAGGTTGGCCCGGGCGTAGTTCTGCTCGCTCTTGACGAAGGGGAAGGCAAACTCCGACTGGTAGATGCCCATCTGCCCCAGGTAGTAGTTGACCATCGTCTTCTGCAGTTTGGAGAGATTGATACGCGAGGCCTGGACGGTGTCCCGGTTCGTGACATCAATGAAATGAATCTTGGGCATGTGGGTCTCCAAAAGCCTGAGAACAGGTTACCCGAGTATCATACTCACTGGTCTCCAAGATTGGCAAGCAGCCATATGGCCGCGGGGCCAAGTCCTAACCCCCAATCCTAAGGGAGTGTCCATCTGAAGCGGACCGGGGTTTGGTCGAAGGTTCGCCCCAGGATAGAGGGTCCCCTGAGCTGCGAGCTATCAGATCATGGCTCATAGCCGTATGTAAGTGGGGGCCAAGGGGTTTGACAATGGCGCATGAGGGGGTTGTTATGCCCCTCCGATAATGCTACACTCATGTGCGCCGAAGTCCTGCGGGTGGGTGGAGATGACTACTCAGGATGACTACAGTGCACTGGATAAACCGGAGCTGATCCGGTTCGTTTTCTATCCGAGGCAGTGGCATACCCGGCCGCCGCAGAACGCCACCGACTATGTGGTTCCCGTCGCCAGTGACGTCTCCATCACCTGCCGCTTCTATGTCAGGGACGCGGAATCGCCGACCATTCTCTACTTTCATGGCAACGGCGAGGTAGTGGCTGACCACGACTCGCTGGCTCCTCTGTACAACCAGCGCGGCATCAATCTCTTTGTGGCGGATTACCGCGGATATGGCGCCAGCACCGGATCGCCCAGCTTCAGCAGCATGGTGGAAGATGCCCATCCGATCTTCGATGCTTTCACGGGTGTCCTCAACGATGGCGGGTTCAGTGGGAAGATCTTTGTCATGGGCCGTTCTCTGGGCAGCGTTTCGGCCATCGAACTGGCTTCCACCTATCCGGATCAGATCAGCGGGCTGATAATCGAAAGCGGTTTTGCCAGCACCCTCCGCCTGATGACCCGGCTGGGATTTCCGCAGGAACGCCTCGGCATCAGAGACCCCGGGTTCCCGAATCTGACCAAGATCCGCACTATCACCATGCCCACCCTGATCATCCACGGCGAAGTCGATAGCCTCATACCCTTTGAGGAGGGCCGGGACCTCTACGACAACGCAGGAGCAGAGTCAAAGCGCATCCTGATTATCCCCAATGGGGACCATAACACTCTGCTGATGGAGGGCATGGCGGAGTACTTCAAGGCCATCGAGGAGCTGGTCTTCGCCGTTTGACCGCGGTGCCGCGACACCAGCGTCTTGCTAGCATTGATGTCGTTCTTGCCAATGTGCCAAGCTCTATTTCGCTCTCGGCTCTTCTTGCATCAGAGCTTGCCCACACCCTCAAGTCTACGCGCGGTGGTATAGCGTCTTAGATGATCATGACGTCAAGATAACGATCTTCACTTTCTCTTCTTGGGGTCGAGGAGGGAAGGTGGGCGGGTCGGGTACAGCAGATGACAAAGCGATTTTGCAGCATCACAAGGCCAGTCCTCTGTGCTGGGTTGCCAGGTTGCTGGCGCTGGGTTACGGGCTTCTGACAGCTCTTTATGCACTGGGTGTGTTCATAGCGGCATCTATTGCAGGAGGAGTCTCTCGTGGCGAGGTAGGGGAGTGGGTGCTTGGCTTTCTCTTCATCCTTCTCTGGGCCATTCCGCTCGCGCTCGCGATCATCGCTTGGCGCTGGCACCTTCTTGGAGGCGGTCTGATTGTTGTGGGAAGCATGGCGCTCTACGTGGTGTTTTCACACGCTAGCAGCATAACTTGGGGAACCCATTTGTACATGCTGCCTCTTGTAGGCGCGGGTCTACTTCACATAGCGGCCTGGCATGTGGAGAAGAAGGCTCACCAGTTGCCACCACTGGCATAGGCTGATCAGGAGGCTCAGCTTGCACTGAGCTTCGCGGCGTACTTCTTGCGGAACTTCTCCAGCTTGGGCGCGATCACCATCTGGCAATAGTCCTGATCGGGGTTCCGGCGGAAGTACTGGTGATGGTACTCCTCAGCCAGGTAGAACTCAGTCAAGGGCTTGACTTCGGTCACGATCGGCCGGGGCCACACACCTGATTCTGTCAGCTCGCTTATGATCCGCTCCGCCTCCTGCTTCTGCTGCGGGCTGTGATAGAAAATGGCGGAACGGTACTGCGTCCCATAATCGGCGTCCTGATAGTTGAGGGTGGTGGGATCGTGGACGGAGAAAAAGACCTCCAGCAGGTCTCGGTAAGATATTACGCGAGGGTCGAAAGTGATTTGGATTGCCTCGGCATGGCCGGTAGCCCCGGTGCAGACCTCACGGTATGAGGGATTGGCCTTCTGCCCTCCCGTGTAGCCAGGGACAACCTGCTTCACACCGTGCAACCCTTCGAACACCGCCTCCAGACACCAGAAGCACCCCCCGGCTAGGGTCGCGGTCTCTGTTCGCTCTTTCATGCCCTGATTATGGCTTCACAACGGGCTCGTTGATGTAACCTGCGTCTCAGGCCAACTCCCGCGGAAACGCTACCACCTCGTCGATGGAAGCCGCGTCGCAGAGCAGCATGACCAGCCGGTCCACCCCCAGCGCGATCCCGCCACACGCCGGGAGGTTGGTCACAGCTCTCAGAAACCGCCGGGGCAGTGGCGTCTGTCCTTTGCTGCCTTTGTTCTCCTCGATGACTTTGCGAAACCGCCTCTCCAGTTCCGCCGCGTCGGTCAGTTCGCTGTAGGCATTGGCAAGCTCCAGCCCGCCGATGAACACCTCGGCCCGCTCAGCCACCTTCTCGCTTCCCCGCTTCAGTCTGGCCATGGAGGCGTTGGCCGCTGGGTAGTCCAGCAACACCATTGGCCTGTCCGACGCAAGCCCCGGCATCACCTTGTCTACCAGATCCAGGTCGAAGCGCTTCGGATCGATCTCCAGAACCGGATCCCAGCCGGCACAGTCACGGAAGGCTTCGCTCACAGTTGTCCGCGGCCATGGGCAGGACAGGTCGATGTCCGCGCCCCGGTAGCGGACTATCGATCCCAGCCCCAGATCACCGGCTACGGCCAGTACCAGCCTCTCGGTGTCCTCGATGATCGCCAGGTAGTCGGCGCCGACTCGGTACCATTCCAACATGGTGAACTCGGGGTTGTGCAATTGCCCCCGTTCGCCCTTGCGGAAGCAGTGGGCGATCTGGAAGACATTGCCGTAGCCTGCGGCCAGCAGCCGCTTCATGTGCATCTCCGGTGAAGTCGACAGAAACCAGCCGTCCGCGGCGAAGGGGTCGATGAACTCTTCCGGAGCGACCTGTGGCACCAGGAGGGGGGTCTCGACTTCAAGGAAACCTTCTCTCTTGAAGAAGGCGCGGATGCTGTCCAGGATGGCGGCGCGGCGTTTGAGGTTGGTCTTGATCCGTTTGAGCCGCAAAGCCTCAGACCGGCTCATGCCCTACTTCTTGGTCACACGTTCGACATAAGTGCCCGTGCGGGTATCGATCTTGAGGATGTCCCCCTCTTTGACAAACGTCGGTACGCTCACTGTCGCGCCGGTCTCCAGCTTCACCGGCTTCATCTGGGCTGTGACAGTATCCGTTTTCGTTGATACTGCGCTCTCCACTACCGCCAGCTCCACGAACTTGGGCAGGTCAATGCCTATGATCCGCGTGCCCATCATGATGCCGGAGACGATCGTGCCTTCTTTCAGGAACTGGGCTTTGGTGCCGAGGAGGCTCTTGCTGACCGGATGCTGCTCGTAGCTCTCGGTGTCCATGAAGACGTAGTGGTCGCCTTCCTCGTAGAGATATTGCATGTCGTGGGACACGATACTGACTTCTTCCACCCGGTCGCCGGAGTGGTAGGTGACCTCTTTGGAGACGCCGTCGAACAGGTTGCGCATCTTGATCCGGTAGATCGCCCGCCCTTTGCCGGGCTTCACGAAATTGACGTCTTCCACGGCATACGGAACGCCGTCAATCAGGAGCTTCGTGTTGCGGTTGACCTCCGAGATCTCTATCGACATGGCTGGTGTACTCCTTACCCTCCAGCGATCAGCATCCGCCCCGCAAGCGGCAGCCTGACATAACCACCCATTATCTACGCTTTCACTCGCCTTTGCCAGTCCACCAGCGAATGGAAGAGCATCGCCCCGTCAACGCCGCCGAGTATTTGCTCACAGGCTCTTTCCGGGTGCGGCATCATTCCCAGTACATTACCCTTCTTATTGGTGATCCCGGCGATATTGCGCAGTGAGCCGTTCGGGTTGGCTTCCTGAGTAACCTCACCGGCGGGAGTGCAGTACCGGAAGACGATCTGGCCGCTGTCCTCCAGTTGCTGAAGGGTGGCTTCGTCGGCATAGTAGTTGCCGTCGTGGTGCGAGATGGGTATCTGCAGCACCTGTCCCTTGCGGCATCCACAAGTGAATGGAGTCGAGGAATTTTCCACGCGGAGATAAGTAGGCTGGCAGCGGAACTCCAGGTGATTGTTGGTCATGAGGCATCCGGGGAGCAGTCCGGACTCACATAGTATCTGGAAGCCGTTGCAGATGCCAAACACCAGGCCTCCCCGGCGGGCGAACCGCTCCACTTCGGCCATGATCGGCGCGAAGCGGGCAATGGCGCCGGCCCGCAGGTAGTCACCGTAGGAGAAACCACCAGGCAGAATGACGCAGTCGTAACCAGCCAGGCTGGTCTCACGATGCCAGATGTAGCTCACCGGTTGGCCGATGACCCGCCCAAGAGCATAATGGCAATCCACGTCGCTCCAGGTACCGGGGAATACGATCACGCCGAACTTCAAGTCAGTGCTCTGCAGAGTGCGTGGACTGCGGCGACTGCGTTTCGTACCCAGTCCTCTTGAGCCGCTGATACAGCGAGCGAATTGCCATAATCAACCAGCTAGCCAGAGAGCAACTCCGTTACTATGGCGTTTATCTCAGCACCGGGAGCCTTGCCCTTGAGCTGGGGCATGAGTTTGGACATGACCTTGCCCTTTTCGCCCGGGCCTTGGGCGCCGACCTCCTCTATCACCTTTCGCGCGGCCGCCACTATTTCTTCGCGGGACATCTGCTGGGGCAGGTAATCAAGGACGATGGCCAGCTCGGCTTCTTCCTTGGCTACGAGGTCGGGGCGGTTACCTTTGCGGAAAGCTTCGATGCTTTCCCGGTGCTGCTTTGCCTGCTTGTTCATGACGGCGATAACATCGCCGTCATCCATGGGGGCGCCCTTGGCGATCTGGGCGTTGTTGATGTTCGAGATCAGCAAGCGAATAGCTGAAAGTCGGGTTTTGTCCCCTTTTCGGAGCGCTTGGTTGAGGTCTTCTCTCAACCTATCTATGAGGGCCATCCTAGTCTCTTGCTGCAGCGGCATTCCTAGGGCCCCTGCCGCTCTTGCGCCTCTTAGTGGCTTCCTTCTTCTTGCGTTTTACGCTCGGCTTCTCGTACGATCCGCGACGCCTGATCTCAGCGAGAACGCCTTCCTGTTGCACCTTCCGGTTGAACCGGCGGAGCATACTGTCGAAGCTCTCATTGTCGCCAAGGGTCACATCAGCCACAAATCATCCCCCCTCCCGGTCGGGTTTGATGCCTCCATGTGCACGTTATGTATTGTATCTTCTGGGATGGTGGACGTCAACACACGCACTTCAATCCACAGGCGGTCTTCGGTTGCCTCCGCTAGTTGGCCGCCTTACGCTTGCCCCCAAATTGCTCCATGCCGTAAGCATAGCCCTTGTCGAAGGCACTGAGGTTCAGATCCTCGGTACCCTCGGGTACCGAGGATCTGACAGCCTCGCGCAGCGCGTCGTGCGATACCAGGTCGCTCACCGCCGCCAGGAAGCCCAGCATGATGATATTGGCCACCACCGGCCGGCTCATGTCTCGTGCCATGCGGGTGGCGGGCACAGAAAACGGGACCGGCTGAACCGTGGGGTCGGGCTTCACCAGGTCCGGGTCCACGATCACCACGGTCCCCTTGGCTGGATTGCGTCCGTAGTTGGTGTAGGCCTCCTGCGCCAGGATCACTACCACTTCGGGGCTCACCACCCGTGGATAGTCTATCGGCTCCCTGGAGACCACTACCTCGGCAGTGCAGGAGCCGCCCCGGGCTTCCGGCCCGTAGCTCTGCGTCAGTGTGGCGTAGCCCTTGTCGAAAATGCTGGCTCCCTTGCCCACGATCTCGCCGAACAGTATCACGCCCTGGCCGCCGAACCCGGCGACCCGCAGCTCCCTTCTGGCAGCCATCCTGTCCATGCTTCTCCCGTCTATCACTTGGCCTTCTGTGCTTTGGCGCAGACTTGCTGGTAGTTGCTGTAGAAAGTGGGGCGCTGTATGTCAACGAACTTGCCCACTATGATGGGGCCGTCCATCGCTATGTCGGCCTCGGCGGGATCAACACCGTTCTTGATGATGCTCTTCTCTTTGAAGTAGCGCAACCCATCGACTGCCTGGCCTTGCTTGTTCAATCGTCCGTATAGCGTCGGGCAGTGGGCGACCACCTCAACAAAGTTGAACCCCGGCCTGACCAGCGCCTCGGCCAGAGAACGCTCCAGTTGCCGCAAATGAAAGACCGTCCAGCGCGCAACGAAGGGGGCTCCGGAGGCAGCCACCAGGCGTGGCAGGTTGAATGGTGGCTCGAAGTTGCCGTAAGGTGACGTTGAGGTGCGGGCCTCCAGCGGAGTGGTGGGGCCCAACTGCCCGCCGGTCATGCCATAGTTGAAATTGTTGACGCAGATCACCGTCATGTCTATGTTGCGGCGGGCGGCATGGATGAGATGATTGCCTCCTATTGCCGCAAGGTCACCATCGCCTGAGAAGACCACCACCCTCAGTTGGGGATTGGCCAGTATGAGGCCGGTAGCGAACGGGATGGCCCGCCCATGGGTCGTGTGGAAGGAGTCCAGACGAACGTAGCCGGCCACCCTGCCGGCGCAACCGATGCCAGATACCAGGACTATCTTGTCGGGATCCAGCTTGGCCCGCTCTATGGCCCGGATGAAGCATCCTACTGCTGTGCCAATGCCGCAGCCGGCGCACCAGATGCTAGGCAAACGGTCTACCCGGAGATAGGCATCCATGGGGTTCTGCTGTCGGCGTCCGCGCGCGATCACTTTGCCGCCTCCCTGACAGCCTCCAGAATTGTCTGCGGCAGGTGCATGCCGCCACCCATGTGAGGCACCAGTGTCGTCTTCTTGCCTGCGGCGCACCGCTCGACCTCCAGCACAATCTGCCCATAGTTGATTTCGGGTACCACGAAGGCCGTGGCCTGCTGCGCCAGTTCCCGGATACGGTCCTCTGCGAATGGCCAGACGGTGATCAGCCGCAGCAGGCCGGCGCGTATGCCGGCCTCCCGCGCCAGCTGCACCGCACGCCGGGCGACCCTGGCTGTGATGCCATAGGCACAAACGATGATCTCGGCATCCCCGGTGTCACTTTCTTCGTAACGAATGATATCTCTTCGGTTCACCCGGATCTTGTCCACCAGGCGGCGCGCGAGCTTGTCCTGTGCTGTGGCTGTCATCGCCGGATAGCCTCTCTCGTCGTGAGTAAGACCGGTCGCGTGGAAGCGGTAGCCCTCGCCAGCCAAAGCCATCGGGGGAATTAGGTCAGTGCCGGGCTGATAGGGGAGGTACTTGCCGGGTGGGGTAGTGGGGCGGCGGCGCTCCACCAGTTCCTCCGGCTTGACCGGCCGGATGACCACCTTCTCGCTCATATGCCCCACCGTCTCATCGGCCATGACGAGGACCGGCACGCGGTACTTCTCCGACAGGTTGAAGGCGGTTATGGTGAGATCGAACATCTCCTGCGGCGAGCTGGGAGCGAGCGCAATGATCTCGTAGATTCCGTGGGAGCCCCACCTGGCCTGCATCATGTCGCCCTGGCCGACCATAGTGGGGAGGCCGGTCGAGGGTCCAGCGCGTTGTACATCGACCACCACACATGGCGTCTCCATCATGATTCCCAGTCCCAGATTCTCCATCATCAGGCTGAACCCCGGGCCTGAGGTGGCGGTCATGGCCTTGGCTCCGGCCCACGAGGCCCCAAGGATGGCGTTCATCGAGGCGATCTCATCCTCCATTTGAACATAGACGCCACCGATCGGTGGTAGCCGCCGCGCCATCCTCTCGGCTATCTCGGAAGCTGGCGTGATAGGGTAGCCGGCAAAGAAGCGGCAGCCGGCGCTGATGGCACCTTCCGCACAGGCTTCGTCGCCGGTAATGAAGAAATCCCCGTGGAGCGCCGCCGTCTCGGCCATCATCGTTCCCTATGCCTCCTCATCCTCTGAGGAGAGCCAAACGGCGAAATCCGGACAGATCGTGGCGCAAAGGCCGCAAGCAGCGCACTCTCCGTTGTCCGCCACCTTGGGGAGAAGATACCCCTTGGAGTTCATTTCATCGCCCATGGCCAGAGTCTTCCGGGCGCAGATCTCGACGCAGCAGCGGCAGCCCTTGCACCTGTCTCGGTCGAGGAACAGTTCCACAACTTCGGGAGCACCCGCCTTCGCGGGCTTCCTCTTGGCCTTCATGACGGTGTGACTACTCATCTGTGTTATCCGAGGGCTTGGTGATCTGGGTGAGTCGATGCCAGCTGCCTCGCCGTCTTCCCACGGGGAAGAGGGGTGGGCCTAGACCGCTTGCCTCGAGGGTGCCTTCACCATCGGATAGACAGTATAGCAGACTCGGGAGTGGTAGGCAATTGATTGCCTACTGCCGTTGTGGCGAGTGCACCGGAGGGATTGACATTCACGGATGAGCACCTGTATTATCCTAAGCGAACTGCCATTGCCAAGGTCATCGAGGAAACCGCTACCTAGGACGGTCCAGGTCAGACTGCTCGTTAAGGGGGGTTACTGATGAAACAGCCAGGCAACCGGTCCAGCCGTTCAAAGCGAGCCTGTGTTCACCATTGGCTTTGCGGCGATCAGCGCGCAGCGATAGTACATGCTGTGTGCAAGAAGTGCGGCGCAGAGGCTGATTTCGAGCAGCACTGGTACCCGCAGGGCATGATCAAGAGGAATCAGGCGAAGGCCGATGCGCACGCGCCCGAAACGGTGCCTGCCTCGTCTTGATCTCGCCCGATCACGCGGTCCTTCGGTTAGGCTTGCGTTGGCAACGGGACTGGAACAGCCAGACGGCAGGTTGCTCTTGCAGAGGGGGAAATTGAGGGAGCAGCAGAGGGAGAACGTGTTTCCATGACGAGTGCGATGAGTATGCCTTGCCCGCCTGCGGTTTGGAGCATTTTGACTCCGTCGAGGTCTGGTGATATTGTCAGTGTTGCGGAGCAGCCAGGCTGAACAACCCGAGGAATGGGTCATGTTGAACGAACCTGAACCTGGAAAGGCATCGGCAGATCTCCTAAGCAAGTGGAAACGGGAGTTCAGGGCTTTCGGCTGGGGCCCGGAGAACTACGAGCACCGGATCCGCCAGAAGCTGAAAGAACCGCTGCAGCTTGAGGAAGGCGAGGCAGTGATATTCGCTGCCACGTCCGGGGGTTGGCTGGTCTGGGTCCAGGGTGCCGAGTCGACCGAAGCAGGGCTGGCCTTGGCAATCGCGGGAACCAACCGGAGACTGATCATCTGGAGTTCCAAAGCGCTTGATTCCGGATTGAGCCCGTTCAGGGAATTGCGTTACGACAGCGTCAGAGAGGCCCAGGTGCTGACCGAGCTGCGAGTGGGGATGAGGATTCACCGGTTCAGCGGTCTCATCTTCGTGTCCTTCCGGGACAGGGAAGAGAAGCTGGGAATAATGGTGGCGGGAGAGAACGAAAGGGCGGCCCTCATGGGCTTCCTGAACGAGGCTGCTGCCATGCCGGTGACAGTTGCGGCAGAACGTTCTCCTGGGAGAGGCAGCGCAGCGGATTCAGACGGGGAAAGGAGACATATGGTCCACAAATCGCTGACACAAGGGCTGGAGGAGGTGGCCAGGAAGATCAGATTGCTCGAGTCTGAGAAGAAAGAAGCCCTCGCCAAGATAGAAGCGCTTGAACATGACAAGAGGCAGGCCCAAGCCACGATAGAGGCTCTTGAACGTGCTCAAAGACAGGCTGAAGCCACGATAGAGGCCCTGGAACGGTCTGCCAAGCAGGCGGAAGTGACTATCCAGGAACTCGAGCAGGAGAAGAAGCAGGCCGCCATCACGATACGTGGTCTTGAGCGTGAGCTGGTTGAACTGGGCACCATCGTCGCTCAGGCCAGTGCGAAGGTTGATGAGATCCTGAAGGATAGCGTGGCCGATGACGTGTCTCAGCCGGCGACGGTCAGTGCCGCTGAGGTATCAATGAGCGTTGAACAATCGGGAACGGTGTCCGGTGTCACCGCAGGGGAACCGAAGGAGCGATCAAGCAAAGCCTGGCGTTTTGACTGAGGCTGGCGACTGTTCGCCTTGCTGTCTCCCCCTAATCGCAGCAGGTTAAGGTATTGTCCGAGCAACCTTACCAGGTTCCTCGGGATTATCAGACCACGGCCGTGGTGTGTACTAGCCCCTGCCAGCCTCGGCTAGTCTGATACAGCTGGTTGGCCCGCCTGACGGCGCATCTTCGCCGCTTGCGTCCGCACTCTGAACTCGGCCCGCGCCAGTTCCTCTTTGGTGCGTTCCAGTTCCTCTTTGGTTTCCCGCAGAGCTGCGCGGCAGTCCTCCAACTCCTGCGCCAGTTGTTCGCTGTGGGTTCTCGCGGAGGACTCGGTGCTGTCGAGCGTCTCTGCAGCGCTCGATTCCACCTGGGCCAGCAGGGCTTCTATTTGATCCTTCTCTGCCTTGCTGATCATCAATTCAGCAAGCGCCTTGTCCCTCTCGCCCTGCAGTTGCAGGACAAGAGCGGCTACTCTCTCTGCTTTCTGCGGCAGACTCTCATGAGCCACAGCGTGTTACCCTGTCCACAATTCTGGCCGGTATCTTGGGCTTGTTGAAGCCCCGAGTGGCCAGAACTACTGACCCAAAGCGCTCAATATGCCACGACGAAAGGGACGGTGGTTCCGCTTGAGGAATCCGGGTGCCGCATAACCCGCTATCGTTGCCCCTGCCCCGGTGCAACATCCCACCGGTATCCGGCTTGCCTCGCCTATTGACAAACGCTCGACATACGGTCTAGTTCTGAACCCGGGCGCGAAGCAGTCGGGCAGGATGCTACACCAGGCTCTGTTGGGCGGATTCTGTTGGCTATTTCTTGCTCGCGTCTTCGGCCACGGGCGCTGTCTGAGCGACCTCCGTGCGATTCTCTGACAGGGCCTGCTGTTGGCTTGCCAACCGGTGAGACCGGGCCCACCAGAGTAGCCGCAGGACAACGGCCACGGCTACCATGATTGCCGCCGCGCCATACAACCAGTTCATGACACACCTCCTGATTTGCGACTTAAGGTCTCTTCCGAGAACATGGCCCTAGGAGTGTAGGCTGGTTGTGTTGGAATGGCGATAGAGGATTGTTGGAAGTGTGTTAGAAATCAGGTTGTGTTCCGGGGAGAGGATAGCCCGCTGTCTGTTCTCCGAACTTGCACCAGGCATCGCTGCCGCGCCTGCCTCACCCACGTCAAGAGCACGGCTCGCTTGACCTTCTGGCTGTAGGGTATGCCCCCAAGGGAATTCGAATCCCTGTTAACGGCTTGAAAGGCCGCCGTCCTAGGCCGCTAGACGATGGGGGCGCGGACAACGATACTGAGTATATACTGTTCAGGACAGGGAGAACAAGCACGGCGATCCCAACCTCGGGTTAGCCTCTTCGCCAAGAAAGACAATGGCAGCACCAGTCCCAGCGGTTCAAGGATAGACCGGAAGACCTTCCAATCCCATGGCCTCGGGAAAGCCCAGCATCAGGTTCATGTTCTGGATTGCCTGCCCCGCCCCACCCTTCACCAGATTGTCGATGCAACTGACCACGATGAGGCGTCCTGTCCTCAGGTCGATTGTAGGATGTATCAGGCACAGGTTGCTCCCCCAGGCCTGTTTGGTCTGGGGCGGCGTGTCCACTACCTTGACGAATGTCTCGCCTTTGTAGAAATCACGGTATAGCTGCTGCACTTCGGCGGCGCCTCTCTGGCTGACAGCTACCTTCCCTTCCGCCAATGGGGCGTAGCAGGTGCTCAGGATGCCCCGCGTCATTGGTATCAGGTGAGGCTGGAAGGTGACCGCCAGCGTCTCACCGGGTTGAAGAGCCTGCAGTTCCTGTACGATCTCCGGCAAATGGCGATGCCCGGCCATAGAGTAGGCCGAGGCATTCTCGTTGGCCTCGGCGTAATGGGTGGCAAGGGTTAGAGCTCTGCCTGCGCCGGAGACGCCGGACTTGCTGTCTACTATGATGTCAGCCTTTATGATCCCGGCCTTGACCGCCGGCGCGAGGGCCAGGATGGCGCCGGTCGGGTAGCATCCCGGGTTAGCCACCAACTGGGCCTTGGCCACTTCGGACCGGTGCAGCTCGGGAATGCCATAGATGGCTTTCTGGAGGAGTTCGGGCGCCGGGTGCGTGTGGTCATACCATTGCTGATACTGCTCCGCCCTCTTCAGCCTGAAATCCGCGCTGAGGTCAATAACCCTGACTCCCTTGGCAACCAGGGGGACGATGGCTTCCGCACTGGCGTTGTGGGGCAGGGCCGAGAAGACAAGATCCGCCTCGCCGGGGGCGGGATCGATCATGAGGTCGAGCTGGGACAGGTGGGGCATGACGCTCCCCAACCGCTTCCCGGCCTCGGTGCGCCCGGTGACCGAGACTATCTCTACCTTGGGATGGCGGCAGAGAAGCCGGGCCACCTCAGCGCCGATGTAGCCGGTGATGTTGATGACGGCAATTCTGGTTAGGCTCATTCCCGGGGCTTCCTTTTCAGAGAGTGTTTCTAGGGATTGTACTGCCCCGAGGTTGCCGAAGGCAACAACAGCCTTTCAGACGCGCCTCAAGCAGATGCAACGGAGAACGTCCGTCCGACAAACGGTGGCGCTTCCCTTGAAAGAGGGACTCCATGGCACTGCCGACGCAACCCTCGGCCAATGGGCTGGACCATGCCCATACCTCGCCATGCTGCACAACCTACGGAGCGAAGGAACTGGCGCTGGGGCAGGCCTCTCTCAGTACGCAGACGGCACACCGGGGTCTCTGGGCCTTGCAGGTGCGGCGGCCATGTTCCACCATGAGGATGTGGAACTCGTAAACGTCCTTTGCCGGCACCATCCTCTCGAGTATGTCGTGGGCCTTCTCCACGGACACTCTGCGGTCTAGCAGGCCCAGCCTCCTGGCCACCCGGTAGACGTGGGTGTCTACAGGCATTGCTGGCCTTCCCAGTGAGAAGAGCAGGACGCAGCCCGCAGTCTTCGGCCCCACCCCCGGCAGTCCCCGCAGCCAGGACTTGGCCTCGGCCAAACTCAGCTCGCTCAAGAACCCTAGATCGAAGCTGCCGCGCGCCGCCCGGATCTCGTGAAGGATCTGCTTGATCCGCCGGGCTTTGATCTCGGCCAGGCCGCCGGCCCTGATGGTCTCGGCCAGTTCCGCAGTATCGGCGGCGGCCATTGATTTCCAGCTTCCGAACCTCTCCATCAGAGCTGCGAATGCCCGGTGGGAATTGACATCAGAGGTGTTCTGGGAAAGCACCGTGGCGATCAGGCTGGATACGGGGTCCTGTCCGCTGCGCCAGCGGCGCGGGCCGTATTCTTTCCGCAGCCTTCGGACGATCTCAGCCCCTGTCACGCGGCCCTCTCGATGTGACAGGCGTCGTTGAGGAGATGCACGGTGGCGGAGCCTCCGTCAGCCTCAACGACGTTGATGGCGCAGAAGGATTGCTGGAACCGCCAGAAGTAGGTGTCGTCCAGTCCCAGGAAGTGACAGAGCAGAACCTTGATGACTACCTTATGTGAGACCAGCACAACAGTCTGCCGATCGTGTCTCGGCACCAGTGTTTGAATGGCATTGACCGCGCGCTTCCTGACCTCGGCCAGTCCCTCTCCGCCGGGGAAGGTCACCTGGTGGGGCCTCCTGAGCCAGAGCTCGTAAAGCTTCGGGTCGTCGGCTCTGGCCTGGGGATGCGTCATGCCCTGCCATCTCCCGTAGTCGATATCGATCAGGCCCGCCTCCGGCTGTACGGTCAAGCCCCGACGTGCTGCCAAAATAGTCGCGGTGCTCATCGCCCTCTTCAGTGGGCTGGAGCACACTGCGGATATGTCCCAGTCTTTGAGCCTGGCTGCCGTGGCTCGAGCTTGCTGGACTCCCACTTCGTCCAGGTCCACCTCGGCCCGCCCCTCTGCCCTTTCCACCCCGTCCGAGTGCCAGACGGTCTGTCCGTGCCTAATCAGTATCAGACGGGTCAACGCTGCCTCCTCTAGCCCCAGGCGTTCATTTTAGCATGGCGGAAGGGCTGGGAGACTGATCGCAGTGATGGATGCTATCGGCCGACGACAGAGTTCAACGAAGATGGCCGGGGCGCTTGCATGGATGAAGCGATTGGTTTGAGAACGGATGGGGGAAATAGCGGCACCCGGTGCCACCTTGGATGTTGCCGCCAGCGTGGCACCGGATGAAACAAATCCGTGTGACTAATCCGAAGACGGGAGCGGCCTCGGCTGCTGTTCCACCATATCCTTGCCGCAGCAAGCGACGACGCCTGCGCCTTGCTTCGTGCACAGGACTTCCGTCTTGCAGGTCTCGCAGAGATACCTCTTGCCTAGCGTGTTTGCCATTGCGGTTCCAACCTCCTAACTCGAAAGCTCTCCGGGTTCGCCGACGCCGCCCGCGGGCTCGACTTGAAGCCGGCCCGGGGAAGGCGTCCTGCCGGCAGAGGACTATTTCTTAAGGTTCATCGGCTGCCCACAGCAGTGAAGTTCACCCTGGCCGGCCCGGGTCACGATGAACTCAGAGCCGCACTTGGCGCACGTGTACCTCTTACCTACCTGATTAGCCATCAGTCTCGCCTCCTAACGCGCAATGCTGACTTTACTTGGGCATCTTGTATTCGGACCACTGGTCCGTATCCATCATCTTGAATTCCCACTTGCAGGCGATCTCATCGGGGCTGCTGCGAGGGGGGAGCTTCAACGGGGTGACCCTGATCTTGCGGTTGACCAGATATCTCTCGATGACGCGCTTCTCATTCTCGTAGCAGACGTACTTGATCCGCTCCGGGGCCTTGGCTTCAAAGAACTCCAGTGACCGGCACCGGGGGATGGTCCAAATAACATGGTTGGGGTTGATTATCTCGGCCTGCGCCGGGAACAAGCCGCCGGTCGTGTTGTCCAGAGGCAGCTGGAGACACTTCAGGGAGTCAAGGACGGTGTTGAGCTGGATATTGGCCACCTTGGGGAACCGCGGGTTCACTCTCTCGCCTATGCGGCACCAGGCGGCGGTTTCGCAGATGTCGGCGGTCTCTTTGTTCACCCTCTCTTTGACTGCGTCGTACCAGGCCTCTGTCATGTGCAGCCACGCGTATTGCCACACCTGCATCAGCTTCAGTATGAATTCCTTGGAGAAGTCGTTGAAGGTCAAATCGGGCTTGTACGGGCCGGAGTAATCGTCCATCTCCTTCTTGACGACCGGCTTGGCCACGGCCTCGGCTGCCGTCTTCTTAGCTGTTGCCTTAGCCCTTCCTGCTGTCTTCTTCGGTGCCTTCGCCTTGCCGGCTTTGGCCGTGGTCTTCTTCTTGGATGTCACCCTTGCCATCTACACCTTCCTTTCGAGTGCTTTATTGCGTTGCCAACTTAGCCGGGCTTCTGGCCATCGCACGACCGCGCCGCTGCTCTACAAACGGCAGACAACATGTCGACGATGGATTGCCACGTGGGGGCATTACATACTGGTCCGATTGGGACGGACCCGCGCACTCGTTGGCTACACGCATGAAACTCTCTCGTTTATTATTCCAAGCGCGTAGTTATGTTGTCAAGCGAGGCTCGAGGGAGAAATGCATGCAGTGCTTGGCATCGCACGCCAATGCAGACTTCGGGCCGTTCGATTCAGGTTCCCAGCTAGCTCTTGCTCTCGTACTTGAAGGAGAGTCTGACCTTGGTGCGGAAGGCACGAACCTTGCCGTCGTCGATCTGCATGTCCATCTCGACGACCTCAGCTATACGCAGATCCCGCAGCGTTTTCGC
>JAUCPZ010000021.1 GCA_030372995.1 Dehalococcoidia bacterium | reverse complement strand
CCGAAACGGAGTAGTTCGGTGGCGGCTCAGTGCCGTACCAGTTGTCATAAGAGGACATGCGGACGAAAGCTCCTCCCTTGGGAGCTATGTACCCATATCCCGGGATATTGTCCATCTGCTCGTTGATGGTCCGCACTTTGGGGCGGTCAGAAGACAGCTGCCACTCTTGCGTCGAAGTGGTGTAAGTCCAGTTGTGGTGAACAGACACCGAGCCGGTGCTGTATGGAATCCCCCTGACGCCAACAAACGGGTTGCTTGTACAAACCGAGGTGTTGTTATAGATCTTGGTGTTCTCGCCGGCGCAGAAGACGTATTCACCTGAAGACGTCTTCTCCAGATAGTCTCCTCCTGCGTTCTGACCGTGAACGTCGATCTGAGTATTGGTGCAATTCGCACCCAAGTAATTGTAGCGAAACGTGTAGTTGCTTCTGCCTCTGGAACCGGATATGACCTGCCGGCAATAGTCAAACTTATTGCCCTCCACAATGGCCGAAGCAGTATGCTCGATGTTATATGCATTAACGGCGACGCCGCAGCCATATCCTTCCTGCTGATTGTGGTGGATGTAGTTGTGGTGTATCCATACGTCATTGACGTCACGGTCGACCCTCACGCCACCGTACCCGAAGCCGCGGATTTCATTGTTGTCGATCTCGGCATCGTCTCCCGCCCAGATCCCGCACCACATATTGCCTCCGGTGGTTCCCTCCTGTGCCCCCACCAGAGTAAGCCCCGTCACCCTGGTGCCTGAACCGGCGCACCAAACCAAGACACTGAACACTGTTGGTTGAAGAGAAGTGGAGACCTTGACGACGGCGCCGGCAACACCGTCTTTACCTCTTCCACCAGCAAGAGTTACGCCCGCCTTGAGATACAGTCCGCAGTCAATGTCACTTGGGGTATTCCCATACCAATTGGAGGAGGTGATAGTGATTGAAGCCCCATCGGCAACATAGACAACCTGCCCAGAGACAGCCTTTGCCAAGGCCGATTTCAGCTCGGCCGCGGTATCGACCACATAGTCTGCCTCGCTCGCATCGATGAAGCCAAGGTAGCCGTCACCGCCACCCACCGGGCTACCATCCAGATGGGTCGGCGCACCGTAGGTGGGAATAGTGGTCTCCGCGGCGACTGGCGTACTCGAGAATGAGAAAGCCTCCAGGGGCAGTGTGACGAGTATCACTAGCAGGCAGAGTCTCATCTTCCATCTGTTCACTGCAATCGTATACCTCCATCGGGTCTCATGAGGCATTCCGCTCGGGCTCTTAATGCTTCCGCAAATGGTGCCTGCTGCAATATGCACCTGCTGCTGGCCCTCTGTGCTTGCTAGGCGTGTGCTGACGGTTGCAGGAGAACCAGGGCGGAACCGCCTGACCTATTCAGTTAGATGCAGCAGTGGGTGTACGATGACGGGAAGGGGGGTGGAGGATTGTGAGAGATCTGAATGCAGCGATACGGACGGCAGTTCTTTTCAATACGGCACGGAGTACTGAGCCACTGCCGCAGGCTGCGAATTCCGCCAGATAGGTTTGCGTAACAGGATGGGTAGGGCACACTGACTCTGTGCCTCAATGGCGTGACGAGCCGCCGTGCCAAGAGCCCAAAAACAGCCCCGGAGGCAGAATCGCAGAAAAGGCAGGTTACCAGAAGAAGTACAATGAAGCAGTCGCCAGAGAAGAACAGCTGAAATCCTTTTTCGGTATCCGGGGAGGTAGAGACTCTAGAAGACAGAAGGCCCAGTGCAGTCACCACAGGGAATAGCATCCCCTCTCCACTGTATCGTATCGGCCCGCTGGGCCAACTTACTCCGGCAAACGGTCGTCCTGTATACACGGAGAGTATCCCTGACCTGGGATTAAGATATCTTCGTCTCCTTACTTTCACCACCTCTCCTTGCTTCGCGCAGCCATACCCCCTTACGACCTTGCGAGCCTGTTTCTTCTCACGGATCTTCAGGCGATGG
>JAUCPZ010000020.1 GCA_030372995.1 Dehalococcoidia bacterium | reverse complement strand
TTCGGAACTCGTCGGCAGCGTCAGATGTGTATAAGAGACAGGGGGTGGGTGGCGGGCCGGCTGGCGATCTTTACCTGGTGGTGCATATTCTGCCTCACCACTTGTTCGAGCGCAAAGGCGATGACCTACACATCAAGCTGAGCGTTCCTCTCACGACGGCAGTCCTGGGAGGCGAGGTCACTGTGCCGAACCTCAACGGCCGGGTGATCCTGAAGATACCCGCCGAAACGCAGAACGGCCGCGTCTTCCGCTTGAAGGGCAAGGGAATGCCGAAACTGAACAACCCGCAGCAGTATGGAGACCTGTTTGCCGAGGTATCAGTCGTGCTTCCGGAGAAGCTCACCGAGAAGGAGCGGAAGCTGTTCGAGGAGTTGGCTAGGCTGCGCGGATGGGACAAGGCGACATGCTAGAAAGACTCCACCATTCCGCCACGGTGCAGCGGAACGCTGCCGGGAGTTTGAGGGTGTCCCTCAATCACCCTTCTTTCTCTTCTCCCAAGAATGGGGGATCAAAGGGGGTTGAAAGCGATCCTCGTGACGCCGGGAGGTGATGATGCATGAATCTCAACAAGTTCACTGAGAAAGCTCAGGAGGCGATACTGGCGGCCCAACAGATCGCCGAGAACAGCAACCACAGCCAGCTGGATGTCGAGCACCTCCTGCTGGCCCTGCTGGAGCAGGCGGAGGGGGTCGTTCCTCAGATCCTGCTCAAACTCGGCTTCGACCCACAGCAGGCCAGACAGCAGTTGAAGAACGAACTGGACCGGCAACCGAAGGCCTATGGCCCGGTGCAGCTCGTGATGTCGACCCGTTTGCGGAGGGTCCTCGATAATGCCCAAAAGGAAGCTGAACGGCTGAAGGATGATTACACCAGCACGGAGCACCTGCTCGTCGCCATAGTGGATGATCATGAGAAGGGTCCGGCGACCAAGCTCCTGGCTGCACACGGCATCACGAAAGACAGCATCTACCGCGTGCTCACCACCATTCGCGGCAGCCAGCGGGTCACCGACCAGAACCCCGAGGGCAAGTACCAGGCTCTGGAAAAATACGGCCGCGATCTGACCGAGATCGCCCGCCGCGGCAAGCTCGATCCGGTCATAGGCCGGGACAAAGAGATCCGCCGCGTCATCCAGGTGCTTTCGCGGCGGACTAAGAACAACCCTGTGCTGATCGGCGAGCCCGGCGTGGGCAAGACCGCCATCGTAGAAGGGCTGGCACAGCGCATCGTCAAGGGTGATGTCCCCGAAGGACTGAAGAACAAGCGCCTGGTGGCCATGGACTTGGGGGCCATGGTCGCCGGCACGAAGTACCGCGGTGAGTTCGAAGAGAGGCTCAAGGCCGTGCTCCGCGAGATCACTGAGTCCGAGGGCAAGATCATTCTCTTCATAGACGAACTACACACCGTGATCGGCGCCGGCGCCGCGGAGGGCGCCATGGACGCCTCCAACATGCTGAAGCCGATGCTGGCCCGGGGCGAGCTGCACTGCATCGGTGCGACCACCCTGAACGAGTACCGCAAGCACATCGAGAAAGACGCCGCGCTGGAACGGCGCTTCCAGCCAGTCATGGTGGCCGAGCCATCGGTCGAGGACACTATCAGCATCCTGCGCGGTCTGAAAGAGCGTTATGAGGTACATCACGGCGTCCGCATTAAGGACGCAGCCATGGTGGCCGCCGCCGTGCTGTCGCACCGCTATATCAGCGACCGCTTCCTGCCCGACAAGGCCATTGACCTTGTGGACGAGGCGGCCAGCCGACTGCGCATGGAGATCGACAGCGTGCCCGCCAGCCTCGACGAAGTGCAGCGGCGCATCATGCAGTTGGAGATCGAGCGGCAGGCCCTGAAGAGGGAGACTGACAAGACCTCCAAGGAGAGGCTGGCGCTCATCGAGAAGGAACTGGCCGACCTGAAGGAACAGGCAAACCGCCTGCGGGCGCAATGGCAGCAGGAGAAGGAATCCATCGGCGGCATGCAGAAGATCAAGGAGCAGATCGAGCAGGCGAAGCTCGAGGTGGCGCAGGCCGAGCAGGCGGGCGACCTGGAGAAGGCCGCGCGCGTCAAGTACGGGACTCTGGTTGAGCTCGAGAAGAAGCTGAAGGAGATGGAGACCCGCCTCACCAGCACCGACCACGGCGAGAGAATGCTCAAGGAAGAGGTGGATGAGGAGGATATCGCCGAGGTGCTCAGCCACTGGACCGGCATACCGGTGAGCAAACTGATGGAGGGCGAGATACAGAAGCTGCTGAAGATGGAGGAGCGCATCCACCAGCGGGTGGTCGGGCAGGACGAGGCTATCAACGCTGTCAGCAACGCCATTCGGCGGGCCAGGGCCGGCCTTCAGGACCCCAACAGGCCACTGGGCAGCTTCATCTTCCTGGGGCCAACTGGCGTGGGGAAGACCGAGCTGGCGCGGGCGTTGGCCGAGTTCCTGTTCGATGACGAGTCAGCCATGATTCGGCTGGATATGTCTGAGTACATGGAGAAACACACGGTTTCCCGCCTCATCGGCGCCCCGCCCGGGTACGTGGGATATGACGAAGGCGGCCAGCTCACCGAAGCGGTACGGCGCAGACCCTACTCCGTGGTTCTCTTCGACGAGATCGAGAAGGCTCACATGGACGTCTTCAACACGCTGCTGCAAATACTGGAGGATGGCCGGTTGACCGACGGCCACGGCCGCACCGTGGACTTCAAGAACACCGTGGTCATCATGACCAGCAACCTGGGCAGCCAGTGGTTCACTGACCTGACGCCGGGGAATGAGGACGAGGTCCGGCAGCGCGTCATGGACGCACTGCGGGCGCACTTCCGGCCGGAGTTCCTCAACCGCGTGGATGAGGTGATCATCTTCCATCCGCTGAGCCGCGACCAGATCATGCAGATCGTGGACATCCAGATGCGGAGCCTGCGGCGGCGGCTGGAGGAGCGCCATATGACGGTGGAGCTGACCGAGGCTGCCAAGGAGTTCCTGGTGAGCGAAGGCTTTGACCCGAATTACGGAGCCAGGCCGTTGAAGCGGACCATTCAGCGGCGCATTCTGGATCCACTGGCCCTGAAGGTGCTCGACGGCACGTTCAAGGATGGCGACCACGTCATTGTCGATGCCAATGACCAGGGGATCGTATTTGAGAAAGCCCGCCAATCCGAAGAGAAGCCGGCCAAGAAGGCCAGATCCGCTTCCGGGTAGCGGGGGTAGGGACAGGAGGATTGGGGATTATGGTCATTCTCGCCATGACAGGTGTAAGTCACCCTCTCCTTCGTCCTCTCCCATCCAGAGAGAGGAAATCGTGGATTCCCGCCTTCACGGGAATGACAGGGCAGTACTTGGGCGCATCCCGATGCGCCCCTACGTTTCGGTGGAGCGGGACGCCCCCGGGGTCTGGGGTGCTCCCAGGTTCCCTTTTCCTCTTCCCCCAAGATTGGAGAGCCAAGGGGGTTGAAGTAGCTCATGGTGGCTGTCAGGTCCGCGACCTGACGCCCGGCAGTTGAATGGATTCCGGGTCAGGTTGAGAACCTGACGCTCACTGAAGAACGAACTACTGCGGAGGAATGAGATGGAAGTCATAGTATACTCTACCCCCACCTGACCGTATTGCGTCTACGCGAAGGAGTTTCTTTCGCAAAAGGGTATCCCCTACGTTGAGAAGGACGTCTCCAAGGACCGGGCAGCAGCCCGGGAGATGGTCGAGAAGACTAACCAGATGGGCGTACCGGTGATCGCCGTAGGCGACCAGTACGTTATCGGTTTCGACCGGCGCCGCCTTGAGGAGCTTCTGGCCGGTCGGGAAGGAGCAGCGCAGCAGAAGCCATCTTTCGGCCTGCAGATCGCCGACGCCAGCAAGATATCGCAGAAGGCCGGCGTCCTGCCCGTTTTCGGCGCCTTTGTGGGGGGCGTGAAGCCGGGCTCGCCGGCGGAGAAGGCAGGACTGCAGGAGGGAGACGTCATCACTGAGATCAATCTGCGCCCGATCAGCAACGCCGATGACCTGGCCAAGGCCCTATCTAGTATGTCACGCGGCAACCGGGTCACGATAGCTTTCCTGCGGGGCCAGAAGAAGCTCTACACAGAGACCGTGTTCTAAACCTGGTTCGAATAACCCTGTTCCCAGACGGGCAAACATACTGTATGCTGCATTATCAGGTAGGAGGTGCGTCATGGCGGTTGATCAGTCCATCGAGAACAAGATGCGGCATCTGCGTATCTGGAACATCGTTGTCGGCCTGATACTCGCGGTACAGGCAGCCATGGTCGCGGTGCTCACCAATGACTTCTCTCTGCCGGTGATAGGCACCTTCATCCAGGGCCCGCCCGGTACCGAACCCGGGGTACAAGACCTGTTCAGCATCCCCACCGGCTGGGGTGTATTTGCATTCCTCGCTATCTCGGCGGGCGCTCTTCTGATAATCGCCTCGCCACCCGTCTTTCCGTGGTACCAGCGCAACCTGCTTCAGAACCGCAATTACGGCCGCTGGATCGAGTACTTCTTCAGCTCCTCGATCATGATCGTGCTCATCTCCCAGATCTGCGGCATCAGCGACATCGCCGCCTTGATGGCCATCTTCGGCATCAACGCCTGCATGATCCTCTTCGGGGCGCTCATGGAGAAGTACGAGGAACCGGGCAGGGCCAACTGGCTCCCCTTCTGGTTTGGCTGCTTTGCTGGCATCATCCCCTGGATAGCGATAGCAGTTTACGTGTGGGCACCGGGCATCGATGCATCGCCGCCGGGCTTCGTCTACGGTATCGTCGCCTCGCTCTTCGTGTTTTTCAACTGCTTCGCCGTGAACATGGTGCTGCAGTACAAGAAGGTAGGCCCCTGGCGGGACTACCTCTTCGGTGAGAAGGTCTACATCATCCTCAGTCTGACAGCCAAGGCGCTGCTGGCGTGGCAGGTGTTCGCCGCGGTGCTGACCTCGGGAGAATAGCGGCGGTACCGGAATCTCCGCCCTACCGCATAGATTGCTGGGGCCCACCGCCCCGGACCGGAGGCAGCTATGGCCAGTGAACTGGAAAGGTTGACCGCCCCTTGTGGCCTCTACTGCGGCGCCTGCTCCATCGGTTTGGCCGGCAGGCGCCGCGATGCCAAGCTCCTGAAGGAGATCGCCGAGGTGCTCACCATTCAACAGGGCCAACCGGTGCAGGTTGACGATTTGGCGTGTGATGGCTGCCTCTCCGACGAGGTGGTAGCTATTGTCTGCCGGAATTGTGAACTGCGGGCCTGTGCCCTGAAGAAGGGAGTGCGACACTGCAGCGAATGCCCTGACTTCCCGTGCCAGCCCCTGGTGGACTTCAGCAAGGACGGCCTTCCGCACCACGGAGAGATCCTGGACAGCATCAGCCGGCAACGGAAAATCGGGCTTGACGCCTGGGCCGAGGAGCAGAGACTGAGATGGCGCTGCCCCAAGTGCGGCGGTGACGTCGATTGGTACGCTGATCAGTGCTACGATTGCGGCGCCAAACTGACTCCGCAGTTCAGCCCGCCACAAGTGCGCGGCGTTGACCCTTCGAATTCGTCATAGGTTGGACAGCGCGGACCGGCCGTCTGCCTCGTTTTCCTTCGCCATTGTTCCGGCCTTGCAGCTTATCCCGGCAGAGGCTCGCGGTGTGCGCGCCTTCCCCCATGAGTCGATGCGGGGACCACGGAAGAGCTGCAACGAAGTTGAGGATTCACTTCTTGTCGCCGAGCACAGCCACCATCAGGGTGCCGGGGCCGGTGTGGGTGCCAATTGCCGGGGTCAGTTTGGAGCGGTGGATACGCACGTTGGGAAATGCCGCCCTGAGCCGCTTCACCAGCGCCTCCGCATCATCGGGACAGGCTGCTTCCTCCACGGCCAGTTCGTCGACCGACCGGTAGCCCATCACAAATCCGTACAGACGCTCCATGGCTTTCGCCCTTGAGCGCGGCCTGGCGACGGGCTCCGCTTTGCCATCCCTGAGAGTGAGAATCGGATTGACCTTGAGCAGAGACCCAAGAAGAGCCTGCCCGTTTCCGATGCGTCCGCCTCTCCTCAGGTACTCGAGGCTGTCAAAAGTGCACAGCAGGTCAACGCGGGACATGGTCTTCCGGGCCACTTCGACGACCTCGTCAAGCTTGGCTCCCGCCATAGCCGCCCTGGCGGCTTCGATGGCGATGAACCCCTCCGTCATCGCCCCCCACCTGGAATCGAGTACTTCCACGCGGCACTTTGATTTCATCAGACCCACGCTCTGCAGCGCCACTTCGTAGGTGCCACTGAGCCTGGAGCTGATGATAACCGCCAGAATCTCGTCCGTTTCTGCCGCCAGCCTGTCATAGGTCTCAGCAAAGGTGGCCGGTGGAGGAACTGAGGTGACCGGGACAGTCTTGCCCTGCTTCAGCCTCTCATAGAATTGTTCGGTGGTCAGGTCAACATTGTCCCGGTAGACCTTCTCTCCGAAGCGCACCAGTATGGGGACTACGGTGATCCCCAGTTCCCTGGCCACTTCGGGCGGCAAATCAGCCACGCTGTCAGTTACAACTTTGACGGCCATGATCTCCGAGTCCCTTGCTGCCCGATTGTACGTCCTTGTCTCGCAGATGGCAAAGACCGAACGTCATTCCCGTGGCAACTCAGACAACACGCCCGACTCACGAAGCTCAGGCAAGGACCGCTCGATCAACCTGGCTACCCTGCCCCTTATCTCGTCCCTGATGCGGCGGACGTCCTCGACCGGTTTGTCTTTGGGATCCTCAAGCTGCCAGTCCTCGGTCTCGACGAAACTGGCAGGGCACACCCCTTCAGCACCGCAACCCATGGTCACCACCCGGTCTGCCTGCTCCAGCATCTCCACAGTCAGAGCCTTGGGTTTGGCAGTACTGATGTCTATCCCCACCTCGCGCATGACCTCGATCGCCTTGGGATCAACAGCACTGGCTGGTTTCGTCCCGGCTGAGATCGCCCGGGCCCTGCCGCGCGCGGCCTGGTTAAAGAAGGCTTCGGCCATCTGGCTGCGGCCGGCATTGCCCACACAAACGAACAGGACTGTCTTCACTTGGTTCCCCTAGTACTTGGAGACGCAGATCTCCGCCATCTTTCCGGTCACGAGGTAGACGACGCGCTCGCAGATGTTGGTCACCCTGTCGGCGCTGCGCTCCAGGTTATGTGCCACCCATATCAGGCGCGTCGCCCGGGTGATGGTCCGGCCATCCTCCGCCATAAACGTCAGCAACTCCCGGAACACCTGATCGTAAAGGTTGTCCACCTCGTCATCCTCGCTGCAGATGCTCCTGGCTGCTTCAGCGTCGCGGTTGACGAAGGCATCGAGACTGCGCCGCAGCATTTCTATCGTCTTCTGATTCATGCGGGGGAGATCAATCAAGGGCTTGAGCGGCGGCTCGTTGCCGATCATGACAGCTATCTTGGCGTTGCCTTCGGCATGGTCGGCTATCCGCTCCAAGTCGACAATGATGTTGAGGACGGCGATGATGACCCTCAGGTCGCTGGCCATCGGCTGCTGCGTCGCGATCAGCTCAACACACTTCTCCTCGATATCAAACCGCTTCTGGTTGATCTTAGCGTCATCCTCGATGACTAGGTGCGCCATCTCCAGGTTCCTCTTCTTGAGGGCCTCCATGGAACGCTCCAGAGCCTTCTCCACCATGCTCGCCATGACGAGGACGTCATCCTGAAGCTCGTGCAGATGCCGGTCGAAACTCTCTCTTGGCGATGGCATCTCTCTTCCTCCTCTAGCCGAACCGGCCAGTGATGTAATCGTCTGTTCTCTTGTCCTTCGGGCGGCTGAACAGCTCCGCGGTCCTGTTGTACTCCACGAGTTCTCCCAGCAGCAGGAACCCGGTCCAGTCGGAAACACGCGCCGCCTGCTGCATGTTGTGGGTTACGATCACTATCGTGTAGCGTTGCTTCAGCTCATTCATCAGCTCCTCGATGCCAGCGTGGACTGCGGGTCAAGGGCTGAGCACGGCTCATCCATGAGCAGGACTTCTGGCTCGGTCGCCAGCGCCCGTGCTATGCACAGCCGCTGCTGCTGGCCGCCCGAGAGCGCCAGCCCGGACTTGTGGAGCACATCCTTCACCTCATCCCAGAGCGCTGCCGCCCGCAGGCTCTTCTCTACTACCTCGTCGAGGGATATCTTGCCGTCCAACCCCAGCACGCGCGGGCCGAACGCCACGTTTTCGAATATGGTCTTTGGGAAGGGATTCGGCTGCTGAAACACCATGCCGACCCTCTTCCTCAGCTCCACCACATCCACGCCGGGGGCGTAGATGTTCCGGCCATCCAGCAGTATCTCGCCTTCAGCCCTTGCCCCCGGGATGATATCGTTCATCCGATTCAGGGCGCGCAGAAAGGTCGATTTCCCACAGCCGGACGGCCCGATCAGCGCCGTGATCTGGTGCTCGTTTACCTTGATGTGGATATCTCTCAAGGCCTGGCGCTTCCCGTAATAGAAGCTGAACCCTGTCGCCTCAATCTTGGCGTCGGTGGCTCGCACTTCACGCTCCCCCGGTCATCCTAGCACGGAAGCGCTGGGACAACCAGTTCGTCAAAGTATTGATGACGATGATAATGATGACCAGGACCACTCCTGTAGCCAAGGCCTTCTCAAAGGCATTGGTGTCGAGCACGAGATACAGCAGGTGCATCGACAAGGTCCGCCCGCCAGAAAAGAAAGAGGTTGGCAAGGCAGTCGATCCCCCCATGGTCACGAAGAGGCAGGCCGTCTCTCCAATGGCCCGGCCGATGCAAAGGATGACGCCGGTGACAATCCCCGGCAGGGCCGCTGGCAGCAGCACCCGCCACACGGTTTGCCACTTGGTAGCCCCCAGGGCCAGCGCCGCTTCCCGGTGCGACCGTGGAACGGCCATAAGTGCCTCCTCAGAGGTCCTGATCAGCGTTGGCAGCAGCAGGCAGGCCAGGGTCAGCGCTCCGGACAGGATCGAAAACCTGAAGCTCAACGCCGTCACGAAAAGGGCAAATCCGAACAGCCCGAATACTATGGAAGGCACGCCGGCCAGCACCTCCGTACCATAGCGGATGAGCCGCGTCAGCCGATTGTCCGGGGCATACTCAGACAGATAAATGGCGGCGCCCAGACCCAGAGGCACCAGGATGGCCATGGTCAAACCAATGAGGTAGAGGGTGGACACAATCACTGTAGAGATACCGCCCTCTCCGGACAGGCCGCCTCTGGGAGCTGTGGTCAGGAAGGACCACCCGATGCCCGGAGCCCCCTTCGCCAGGACATAGCCGATGATGGTCAACAGGATGAGGACAGTCACTATGCCGGTCGTCCAGATACCCGCCATGGCCAGCTGCTGAGTTCGCTTCGCCGAGATTCTACGCACGCGCCCCTCTCCTGAAGGCTACTATGGCCAGGCTGTTGATGACTATGATGAACACCAGCAGTACCACGCCGATGGCGAACAGGGCACTGAGGTGCAAACCGCTGGCGTAGCTGGTCTCCAAGGCGATGCTGGGGGCGAGAGGCCGGGCCGGGTCTAAAGGCGACTTCGGCATAGCCGTGGCCATGCCGATTACCATCACCAGGGCCATTGCCTCCCCAACGGCTCTGCCGACGCCTAGGACGATTGACGCGGCTATGCCGGATCGGGCTGCGGGTATAACCACCCGCCACATTGTCTGCCAGTTCGTGGCGCCCAATGCCAATGCTCCCTCCCTGTAGGCTCGAGGCACGGCCCGGATGCTGTCCTCGCTGATGCTAGTGATGGTCGGCAGGATCATGGCCGCCAGGACAACGATCCCTGCCGCCAGGCTGAGGCCCGGACCCCCTATCTGCCGGATAACGGGGACGATGAGCACCAACCCCACCAGCCCGTAGACCACCGAAGGGATGCCGACCAGCAGCTCTACCGCCGGCCGCAGTAGTCGGCGGAAGCGGTGCGGCGCTACATCCGCCAGCAGGATCGCGCAGCCTATTCCGAGCGGTGCGGCAAAGATGAGAGCACCGGCAGTCACCAGCACGGTCCCCACGATCATGACCAAGATGCCAAACTGAGGAGTCTGATCGCCCACAGGCTGGGGATTCCATTCTGTTCCCAACAAGAAGTCCAGCACACCGATCCGACCGAACGCAGGCAGGGATTCCCTGAAGATGAAGACTGCTATCGCGAGCAGAACGACAACGGACGCGGTGGCGCAGACCATTATCACCCCGCGGGAGCTCCGGTCGATCAGATATCGTCTCTTCATTGGATCACGCACTTAGCTGGAGAGGCGCCCCGATTGTGGCTTACCTCCCCAGCCTCGTTCAGTCGACTGATCGATTGCCGCCGCTAGTTGACTGTAACATAACCCTCGTCCGCTACGATTGCCTGCCCCTCGTCGCTCAGGCAGAAGTCGATGAAGTCCTTCACCAGGCCCGTCGGCTCTTCCTTGGTCAGGAAGTAGAGCGGTCTGACTATAGGATATGTCCCGTTCTTGGCGTTCTCGGCCGTAGCCTCGATCCCATCTATGTCAAGCGCCTTGACTGTGTCGTCGACGTAGCCGAAGGAGATGAAGCCGATGGCATACGAATCACCACCGACAGCCTGCTTGACGCCGCCATTCGAACTCTGCTGCAGGGCTGTGCTCACGATGGACACGGCCGGCTCCGGCTTGGCCATCACCATCTCCTCAAAAGCAGCCCGGGTTCCGGACCCCGATTCCCTGACTACCACGTAGATGTCATGGTCCGGCCCCCCGACCTCTTTCCAGTTGGTGATGACTCCACTGAATATGTCCCGCACTTGGGCCCTGGTCAGCCCGTTGACAGGGTTACCAGGTCTAACGATGATGGCGATCCCATCCCTTGCCACCAAGTGCTTGACTATCGGCAGTTCTTCTTCTTTGATCTCCCTGGATGATGTGCCTATGTCCACCGTTCCGTTCTTGACGGATGTAACACCCACGCTGCTGCCACCACCCCCAACGTCGATCCGGACATCGGGGTACTTATCCATGAATGCATCGGCCAGGGTCTCCGCCAACGGTTGGACGGTGGTTGAGCCCGCTATGGATACCGTGCCTGCCGGCGCCTGGCCACAACCCGCAAGCATTGTCCCAAGAACCGCCAGCACTACCAGAATCGCCAGTGGCCATCTCTTTCCCAGCTTCTGCATCACAGTCCCTCCTCTTGTCCTCATGATGTTCAATCTTTCCGTCCCCGCTTCAACTGTAACAGGGGATTCTTAAGACAGATTCAAGGTTCTGTTAAGAGAAGGTTAAGCATTGAGGATTGAGAGACGCAGTGGACCCTTCCGGGCGTGCCCCTCGAACCTTGGGGGCGCGCTGCTGTGCGCCTGAGAAGTCTGACCTCCAACGTGTAGGTCCCGGTGCATCCACACACCCCGGCCCCGAGACAATCCCCCGGGTCCCCCTTTGGTTCTCCTGAGACGAATCTCCGATTCTCCTGAGGCTAATCCTTGACAAAGGGGGATAGATGAAGAAGGCAGAGAGGCTTCGCGCTTCTGCACGCGCCGTGCCTGACTCTTGGGGTTAGTCCTCCTGTGACTGCCCTTCTTCAGTCATTCCCGCGAAAGAGGGAATCCAAGTGGGAGCGCTGGGAGTGGGTTGAAATCCGCTGCACCGTTGTCAACAGGACAACGGTATGCTGAAGCTGAACGTGGACCCTTTGCCCTCTACACTCTCCACCCAGATGCGGCCGCCGTGCGCTTCCACCACGTGCTTGGCGATAGCCAGACCCAAACCGGTGCCGCCCGAACTGCGGGCCTTGTCCCCCTTGTAGAAGCGCTCGAACACCCGCGGAAGGTCATCCTCAGGAATGCCAACCCCTGTGTCGGACACCGATACAACCAGACTGCCGTCCCCAGCCTTGGCGGAAACGCTGACCTGACCCCCGGGCGGCGTGAACTTGATAGCGTTGTGCATGAGGTTGACCAGCACCTGCTCCAGCCTGGCGTCGTCAGCGGTGACGGGAGGCAGATCCGAGGCCACCTGGTTCTGCAGCCGCAGGCCGGCGCGGTCAGCCTGGGCCTTCAGCCGCTCTACAGCCCGCTCCACGACGTCGGCCACGTTCACCGCCCTCTTCTGCAAAGGAACCTCCCCGCTTTCGATGCGCGATAGATCGCCCATCTCCTGCACCATCTGCGCCAACCGGTCCACCTCGGCGTTCATCTTCTCCAGGAAGTCTCTCGCCAGCGAAGGCTGGTCAACGGCTCCATCGCTCAAAGTCTCACCCAGAGCCTTGAGGGAGGTGATCGGCGTGCGCAGCTCGTGCGATAGGTTAGCGATGAAGTCCCGGCGCACTGTCTCCAGGCGGCGCAACTCAGTCAGGTCCTGTATCAACAGCAGGCAGCCTCTGTCCTCCTGGAAGGGTGTGGCGATGATGTTCAGGAGCTGCCTCCTGGACCGGATTTCGACCAGCCCGGTCTGTTGTTCTCTCTTCTCCAGGCATTTCTGCAGCAAGGCATCTATCTCATGGTCGCGCACCACCTCAATGAAGTGACGACCCGCGGCGGCGCCCCGCGGAACCTGGAGCATCTTCCCGGCCGCCCTGTTCGTCATCGTGACGCGTCCCTCGCCATCCACCACGAAGATGGCGTCGCTCATGCTCTCGAGTACGATCGCCATCCGGTCCCGCTCGGCGGTGACCAGGCTCATCGTCTCCTTGAGCTTCGCGGCCATGCGGTTGAAGGCCCGGGCCAGATCGCCCACCTCGTCCCGCGATGCCACCGTCACCTCCTGGCTCAGGTTGCCTTCAGCCATATCCTTCGAGATCCGGGTGAGCCTCCTGACCGGATCGACGGTGATTCTGGTCATCTGGAAGGCCAGCAGAACCCCCAGTGTGGCAGCGATGACAGCCCCCACTGCTATGACCGCGTTGATGTGGCCCATCGCCGCGTCAATCTCAGTGAGCGGAAGGGCGACCCTGGCGACCCCAACAGTTGCACCGTCCGCAACTATCACCGCAGCAACGTACATCATCTCACGATGTACGGTCTCGCTGCGCCGGACATCGCCGCCCGTGCCTTCCTCCAGCGCCTCGATGATCTCCGGCCGGTCGCTGTGGTTCTCCATTTCCAGTAAATCCTCGTCCGAGTCGCCCAGCACAGTGCCGTCAAGGCCGACAATCGTCACCCTGGCATCAATCTGCTCTCCAAGCCTCTTAGCCAGAGAATCGAGGCTGCCCGTCTCGCCTCCGACGAAATAGGACTCGCTGGCATCACCCACCAGCCTGGCCTGATCGGCGAGCTGTGCCCGCAGGTTATGCATGTAGTTGTCATGGAAGAAATGGGAGAGATATGCGCTCAGCCCACCAATGCACACGATGAGGAGCACTGCGAAGGCCGCTGCTATACGCCATCTGATGCTGCGAAACATCCCTATGCCTCAAACTTGTATCCGACGCCCCTGACGGTCACTATATGTTTGGGATGCGCCGGGTCGGCCTCGATCTTGCGTCTCAGCCAGCTTATGTGTACGTCCACGGTGCGCGTGTCTCCGGCGAAATCGTAGCCCCAGACCTTCTCCAGCAGACGGTCCCTAGTGAATACCTGACCCTGGTTCCGCGCCAGGAATTCCAAGAGGGCAAACTCCATGCGGGTCAGTGCCACCGCGACGCCGCCGCGCCAGACCTTGTGCCGCGCGGCATCGATCTCGAAGTCTCCTGCCTTGAAGACCGCTCCAGTCCCTCTGGCACCGGCGAGTTCCTCCCTCAGCATCTCAGCGCGGCGCAACATGGCCCGGACCCGCGCCATCAATTCCCTCATCCCAAAAGGCTTGGTGACGTAGTCGTCAGCGCCGATCTCCAGTCCCACCACCCGGTCGGTCTCCTCGGTCTTGGCGGTCAGCATCATGATTGGCACGGTTGTCTCTTGGCGCAAGATGCGGCACAACTCATATCCGTCCATCTTGGGCAGCATGACATCCAGGATCACCAGATCCGGCTTTCCGCTACGAGCGACCTCCAGCCCGGCGGCGCCATCGGCTGCGGTCAGCACCTCATAACCCTCTTTGCTGAGGTTGAACCGGAGCACCTCCAGCAGCGTGCGGTCGTCCTCCACGATCAAGACTCTGCTGCCAACCATGCCATCCTATCCTGGCGCTGACCTTCAGACAGGCACCCGATTCCCCCAGCTCCGCACCCGGAGCCGTCGCCGAGCCATTCTAGCGCATCACCGGCGTGCCTGTCGTCTGCCATTCTTACGCCGTCCCGGGCGAGGCTGTCGGACTCAATGCCTTGCTAGGGCTGCAGCCTCGCGACCTGATCGAACCTGGCGATCACGTAGTCCTCAACCTCGACAGCGCACAGAGCCATGGCTTGGGCGGCGATGAATTGCGCCAAGCCGGGATGCTTGCCCAGATAGACTCCAGCCAGGCGTTCCTTCTCGTCCCCCGCGGTCTCGTGAGTCCGCCCCAGCGCAGTGACAGCCACCGCGTTCCGCACATCGTCGTCACTTATGGGCCGGCTGTCGATTACCAGAGCCACTCTCGGCTCCGCAATGAGGTTGGCGAACTTCCGCGTGTCGCGCCTCGTGGCAAAGACGAGTTGCCTCAGGTCATCCGTCGCCGCAAAGGCTACCAACGATCCGTACGGCTGGCCATGTCCCTGGGTAGCCAGAACGCAGAACTTCTGGGCCACGACCACATCCTTTAACACCCGACGAAGTTCACTGGCGTCACTCATGCCACCAAGTCTCCTTCAGACTGTCTAACCACCGTGGGAACAACTAGACTTTCTCGTCCCGGCAGACCTTGTAGTCCGCATCCGCTGTCATGATCTCGCCCTTGCAGGCCTGATACCTCTTTCTCCCCTTTTCCCATAGCGCTCTTTCCCTGTCCGTGCTCAGTATCAGCGGCGGCACCTCGGTCGGCTTGCCGTTCTCATCCACCGCGACCATGATGAAATAGGCCGTCAGCGCATGGACTTTGGTTTCCTTCACAATGTTCTCCGACCACACCTCTACCAGGACTTCCATGGACGAACGCCCGACGAAGGTGAGACAAGCATTAACCGTGACCAGGTCATAGACCCTTATTGGCAGATAGAAGTTGATGCCTTCCACCCGTGCCGTTACCGAATCCCGGTGCGAATGCCTCACCGCCACTACACCGGCCGCGCTATCCATCATCTTCATGATCTCGCCGCCATGGGCGAAGCCGGCCCTCCCAGCCATGCTGGGCCAGATCATCTGCGACATGCTGATCGCCGAGTGTGCTACATCCCTGCCTTCCATCTACCATCCCTCCTTCGAATTTATGTCAAGACCGCTGACTGTCGGGCACCCATGTGCGCCGCCCGATACGCGCTCCTCTCGCGGTGCCGGCTTACGAATAGTCCCTCAGGAGCCCCCAGCTCTCCGTTACGCAGTACCGCGGCTGCACCGCCTGAAACTGCACCGAAACGCCAGCCTTGTCCAGCGCCGGGTGTGCTTCAAGCAGGGACCTGTCTCCAAAGCGAATCGCTTCCAAAGCCAAGGGCAGCTCACGGCGGAAGATCCCGTTGCGCATACCGCCCCAGCCGAAGACAAAGCCGCCGCTCACGTGGCACTGTACCACAAGACCCGGCTCCCCATTCTGCATCTGCCATTCCGCCAGCACCTCATCCCTCATCAGCCTCGTATACCAGTGTGACAGTCTCTCCGCATCATACTCACGCCCGATGGAAAGGAAGAGTTCGCCAGTGACATCCGAATGTGTCAGAGTATAGCGCCGGGGCATGAGCGGCCCGTTCCTTCCAGCGCCGCTAAGATAGGTCACGTGGAGCTTCCTTGGATCCAGACGCTTCATGTCGACTGCTGTTTCTCGGCGCCGGTCAACCAAGTTCGCGCAACGCTGCGACCGCTGCATGGTAACCGCACATGCCATGCACGCCGGCACCGGGCGGAGTCGATGCCGAGCAAACGTAGAAGCCTTTCACCGGCACGGCGTAGGGCCTGCTTCCCAGGCTGGATTTCAGCAGACGCCTCAGATTCTGGATGCCGCCAGCGATATCTCCACCAACACAGTTGGCGTTGAGCATCTCCAGTTCGCCAGGCGGCAGCTCATGTCTCCCAATGATGAGAGAGCAGAAACCGGGGGCAAAACGCTCCACCTGCGCTTCGATGGCGGCTGTCATGTCAGCGTCCGATCCGTTGGGCACGTGGCAATAGGCGCCGGCAACATGCTGCCCCTCAGGGGCACGGGTCGAATCGAAAAGGCTTTGCTGTGTGAGGAGCACAAACGGCTTCTCTGCGGGCCTGCCATGCCAGATAGCAGATTCCGCCTTCACGATCTCCTGAAGCGTCCCGCCGACGTGAACCGTGGCCGCCCGACGGCAATCCGCCGCCCGCCATGGGATCGGCGCTTTGAGCGCCCACTCGACCTTGTAGGCCGCAGGACCGTACCGGTGGTTCTGCAGCTTCCGCTGGTACCCTTCAGGGAGGTGCTGCAGCATTCGCAGGAGCTGCCGCGGTGTCACGTCCAGCACAACTACGCGGGCCTTGGGCAGATCTTCCACGGCCTCAATGGTGCGGCCGGTGACAATCTCACCCTTCAGTGTGCGCAGATACGAAGCGAGCGCCTCCGCAATCTTCTGCGATCCGCCTCTCGCGATCGGCCAGCCCACGGCATGGGCCGTCACACACATGACCAGCGCGATGGCGGCGCTGCCCTGCCTGTCCAGGGGCATGATGGAATGCGCGCCCAGGCCGGCGAACAGCGCCCTGGCCCGCGTATCACCAAACACCGTCTCCGCCAAGCCTGAGGCGGAACGTATGGCCCGAAGGCCGAATCGAGAGAACAGCAGGGGATGCCTGGGAAAGCTCAAGGGACGCATTATGTCAGCTGCCAGATCGTCCCAGCGCTTGACGAGCGGCTCAACAAGATCCTTGTATGCTCCAGCATCCTTACCCAGGTTCTGCGCCGTGGCCTCAACCGACCTTTCCAGCATAATGGCCGTCCCGTCGTCCAGCGGATGCGCCAAAGGCGCCGGCGAGTGAACCCACTCCAGCCCGTATTCTGCCAGCGGCAGCGTACGCAGGAACGGGGAGCCTGCCGCCAGCGGATGCACGGACGCGAAGACGTCGTGCCGGAACCCCGGCAGGGTGAGCTCCTTGGTGAACAGCCCCCCACCCACCGTCGTCCTCGACTCAAAGAGGGCGACTGACAACCCCGCCTGGGCCAGTTTCACCGCGGCAGCCAGCCCATTCGGCCCGGCGCCCACAGCGACGGCGTCGTACGACCGGGAGTCCGCCATCTGAGATGAGGTCATTTCTTGAATATCCGGGCCACGCGGCGAAACGGCCATACCAGAACATACGCCAGCGTCCAGATCTGAGCGTTGTACCTGATATTACCCGCCTGCGACCATTGCAGGTCCGGCGCCACGCATCTCTTCTTCATCGTCACCGGAGCATCCACATCGAGGTGCTTCGCCAGGGACCGAAGTACATGCTTCCACGTCATCTCCTGAAACTTGGAGCCGTGCAGACGGAACGCAATCTCGTACAGGGGATCGTTTGCCCGGGCCAACCCCTGGATCTGGCAGACTGTCTCGTTGGCCTCCCTGAAGACCCGGAACGTGACCCAGCCTGATTCAGGATGCCCCTGCGGAGTCATGAAGGTGAAGGAGACATCGTCGGCGTAGCTTACGAGGACACCGGTGAGGATGGGCACGCCCGCAACGGTCGACCGGATCAGCACTGTGGCGCCGGGTACGATGCCAGCGGGCGACGGATAGAACTGGTTCTGCGGAGGCTGGAAGCGGACGAAGTTCTGCTTGGTAGTGGCCGCAATATCGAAGGGTGTCCTTCTGGAGTTCTGGAACCGCAGTTCATAGGTCTTCTCCCACATCTGCCCGAATCCCCTGATGGGCCCCACAGGACGCCGCCCTTCTACATTCAGACTGCTGACCGCCCCCGGCACCTTCATAACCCTGATCTTCTCCACGGGCTTCGCCCAATACACAATGCTGCCCCGCCTCCCGCCACCGGAATACTCCTCGCTCACCTCGAGTCTCTTTACCTCGCCAGCAGGGACTGCTCCTCCGCCAGCTCCTGCGGCGGACAGCGCTTGGGACAGACTGTCGAAGGTCGGCAGAACCTCTGCCAGTCCGGTTAAGTGCAAGATCTCTTTCACGTCGCTGTCAGCCGAAGCAGCCGAAAGGTTGATCCGGCGGCTCTTGGCTTTCGCCCAGAACCGGACTAGGGTGCTGGCGCCGCCGCTGTCGACACCCGAAACCGCGGAGAAATCCAGGATCACATGCCGGGCACTGCCGCTGGCAGCGTCATCGAGAGCTTCGGCCATGGCTGTATCGGCAGCCGCCGTCACGACGCCCTGCAGGGAGAAGACTACCACGGATGCACTAACGCTCTCGACGCCGACGGTGAGACTGAGTTGACCCATGCTTCCACCCTCCTCAACGAAGGATCGCCTGTCCTGACAGCGCTTTCTGTATAGACTATCGCTCTGCTGGGCGACGCATCAGATTAGACTGGGCTTGCAGCCTGATCGCATGAGCAGCAGGGACGGTGCGGTGAGTACCATCGCCGTACGAGAATTGAGTATATCACAAGGTCGCCCGTGGTAATCGCGGCAACACCGCGAGCAGCCAGGCACTTCTCGGCACACGGCCCACGGCCCAAACGTGATCTGGACAAAGCGGGTGGGCGTGTGTGAAACTTGGTGGGGTGCGCAGGCTGCCATGGCAGGTGCACCCTCGGACCGACTGGAACTGGGGGTTTCTCACACGCACGAAGGAGAAGCGAAGGATGAGTGCAGAGACGGCGATGACATCTGATGCGGACCGGCTGGACCAACTCTCAGTGAATACCATTCGCTTCCTTTCGGTCGACGCTATCCAGAAGGCCAACAGCGGCCACCCCGGGCTGCCGCTGGGCGCTGCGCCGATGGCCTACGTCTTGTGGACGCGGTTCCTGCGGCACAATCCCGCGAATCCACAGTGGTTCAACCGCGACCGGTTTGTCCTGTCAGCCGGGCATGGTTCGATGCTCCTTTACAGTCTGTTGCACCTGACTGGATACGATGTGCCCCTTGAGCAGATCAAGCTGTTCCGGCAGTGGGGCAGCCGCACGCCCGGTCATCCGGAGCGCGGGCTGCCGCCGGGCGTGGAGACCACCACCGGCCCCCTGGGCCAGGGATTTGCCAACGGCGTCGGCATGGCCATCGCAGAAGCCTACCTAGCCGCGCGATACAACCGGCCAGGCTTCGAGATCATCAGTCACTACACCTACGGGCTGGTCAGCGACGGTGACCTGATGGAGGGAGTGGCCGCCGAGGCGGCTTCACTGGCAGGCCACCTGAAGTTGGGAAAGCTGATCTATCTGTACGACGACAACCGCATCACCCTGGCCTGTTCAACACATCTCACCTTCACCGAGGACCGCGCCCGGCGGTTTGCAGCCTACGGCTGGCACACGGTGTCGGTGGAGGACGGCAACGACCTGAAGGCCATCGCCCAGGCCATCCACGCCGCGAGGGAGGAAGCCGGGCGGCCGTCGCTGATCCTGGTGCGGACGCACATCGGCTATGGTTCACCCAACAAGCAGGACACCTTTGCGGCTCACGGCTCGCCGCTGGGAGAGGAAGAGGTCAAGCTGACCAAGCAGAATCTCGGCTGGCCGACAGAGCCGCCGTTCCTCGTGCCGAAGGAGGTGGAACAGCACTTCCGCCGCGCCGTTGAGCAGGGACGCGAGTTGGAGGACGCGTGGAGCGGGAGGCTCGCCGCCTACGAGAGAGAGTATCCGAAAGAGGCTGCCGAGCTGCGTCAATTGATGAAGGGGGAACTGCCGCAGGGCTGGGATGCTGGCATACCGTTGTTCGCCGCAGACGCTAAGGGCCTGGCCACCCGGGTGGTGTCAGGAAGAGTGCTGCAGGCCATCGCCCCGCAGCTTCCCGGCCTCATCGGCGGTTCCGCGGACCTGAATCCTTCCACGCAGACCGAGATCAAGGACGGCGGTGATTTCCAGAGCCCGGGCAGCGCGGCCTGCGACCGTCAGGGCGCGGCCGGCGGCTGCTGGGGTTACGCCGGCCGCAACCTTCACTTCGGCGTCCGCGAGCATGCCATGGGCGCCATCATGAACGGCCTGGCGGCGCACGGCGGGATCATTCCGTTCGGCGGGACCTTTCTGGTCTTCTCGGACTACATGCGTCCGGCGATCCGGCTGGCCGCTCTGATGGGCCTCCATGTGATATACGTGTTCACCCACGACTCGATAGCGGTCGGAGAGGATGGCGCCACGCACCAGCCGGTGGAGCAGCTGGCCAGTCTCCGCGCCATACCGGGTCTGACGGTCATCCGGCCCTGCGACGCCAACGAGACTGCTATTGCCTGGCGCGTGGCGGTGGAAACGCGCGACCGGCCAGTGGCCCTCATCCTCACGCGGCAGAACGTGCCGACGCTGGACCGCGGGCGCTTCGCGCCGGCGGGGGGGCTGCGGCGGGGGGCCTACGTACTGGCCGATGCACCCGGTGCCCGGCCGGAACTGATCCTCATGGCCAGTGGATCGGAGGTCGCCTTGATCGTGGCAGCATGGCAGAAGCTGGCCGAGCAGGGAGTAGCCGTGAGAGTTGTTTCCATGCCGAGCTGGGAGCTGTTCGAGGCCCAGCCTGCGGAGTACCGCGAGTCGGTGTTGCCCAGATCAGTGGCGGCCAGGCTGGCGGTGGAGGCAGGAGTCACGCTCGGCTGGCACAAATACGTCGGCGACCGCGGAGACGTGATTGGCGTAAACCGTTTCGGCGCTTCGGCGCCCGGACCAGTGGTGATGCGCGAGTACGGCTTCAGCGTTGAGAACGTATATCAGCGGGCGCTGGCCCTGGCTCGGGCAAACGCTTAGCATCACCCGCACACTCGCCGTCATGGGCAAGAAAGCCATCGCTGCTGCACTCTGGAGAGAAGGGTAGAGGTCGTCGCACAAAGCCCGCGCCAAGGGTGGATGTACTCAGGTACCACGCCTGCTGCAAACGCCGGCGGAGCTGCCTGGTCATCCCGGTATGGTTGTGCTGGAGAAGATAGGTACCGCCAAGCAAGGAGAGTGACTTAGATGAGAGTGGCGGTGGCTCAGATAGTCTGCGAGGTCGGCAACGTCGCCGCCAACTGCGCCACCATTCAGACCATGGCGCTCCGGGCAAGCGAGGGACGGTGCGACCTCATAGTCTTTCCAGAGATATCCGACACCGGCTATGACATGCACGCCATCGTTGAGAAGGCCTCGACATGGCCATCCGGCCCGCTGCAACTGCTCCAGGAACTGGCGTCTGGCCTCGGCATCTGGATCGTTTGCGGCCTTTCCGAACGGGAGGGCGACGGCGTGTACAACGCCGTGGCCATCGTTGACCGGAAGGGACAGCTGGCCGCCCACTACCGGAAGGCACACCTGTTCACTCCGGCTGGTGAGGATCGCTTCCTGAAACGCGGAAGCTCGCTGACCCTGACAAGCATAGAGGGCATGCAATGGGGCATCATGATCTGTTACGACCTCCGCTTCCCGGAAATGGCGAGGTCTCTGACCCTGAAGGGCGCAGAGGTCATCGTGGTGCCATCAGCCTGGCCGTTGCCTAGAATCAATCACTGGTGCACGCTTCTTGCCAGCCGGGCGATCGAGAACCAGAGCTACGTCATCGGCGCCAATCGCGCGGGATCGGACGGGGGTACCGAGTTCTGCGGCTCCAGCCGGGTCATCGACCCCTATGGCGTAGTAGCGGCGTCAGCGCCCGAGGCCGGTGAACATCTTCTCATTGCCGAGATCAGCAAGACAAGGGTCACCGAGGTCAGAAACTCGATACCTGTCTTCAGAGACAGGCGCAGCGATCTCTACACTCTTTGAACATTTCCCAGGCCTTCGGGAAACACAAATGGAGGAATAGCGGTGCGGGGCACTTCCCGGATGATGCCGGCCCATGTCCTTCAGTCCGTGGTGGCCAATCCGCGCAGACACACCGCAGCCACAGACACCAGGACAGCGTGACCCTCACCGCCTGAATGGCTTTCCCGGGCAGAAAGCGCGGATGGCTCCCAGTCAGCAGACCTTCCGCTAACGCCCTTTCGCGTGGAAAAGACCTGGCATCTTGCCGGACGCGTGGCGCCGCCGCCTACACAATGTGATTGGCCAGAAAGAACGGCCAGACCACTATCCCCAGGATGATCTTCCACCAGACAAGATGGGCGAAACCTATGGTGAACAGCCAGCCACCAAACCAGAGAGTCCCGCCGATAGACGCTTCCTTCATTTTCTCCTCCTCATACTTGCCCGAATGTTTCTCGCTGTGCGTGTGAAGACTGCTATTCCAGCGTGAACGGCGGATACTCGTCCGTCGTTAGCAGAGCCGCATATGCTGAGACCCTCAATCCCCACCGCATCACTCCCACCACGAAGCCGAACATCCCTTTCGGATAGAGGCCGGTAAACAGTATGGCGAACCAGGCGACTACCACCACGAAGAACGCGGCGATAGCCAGAAAGAAGAGCACGATGTAGTGCGGTATCGCCAGCAGCCACTTCACCAGCGGCAGCCAGCGGTTCAGGTCTTTCTTGGCATCGGGATAGGGTATATCGATATGCACCGCCTGTTCCTCATCCGTTGAAGGGTACTCGTCTCTGAGCAAGGCCAGGTAGGCTCCCACCCTTGTGCCGAACTTGGTCAACCCGACGTTCCAGTCAAACCACCAGCGCGGGTACTTCTGCCTGAAGACCAGCATGAGCACCGTCGCCAAGAAGAGTATTCCGCCGGCGGATACCGCAATGACTACTTGTTCACCCCGCTCTCCCAGCCTCCAGACAGCACCACTGACCAGAAAGAGGATGACGGCTATCGGAATGATCGTGATGAGGCGGAAGAATGATGTCAGCCTGTTGAGTTCGCGGTCCGGGTAGTCAATGGACAGAGTTGCCGGGTATGGTTTCTTGCCCTCAGCCACCAAAGCACCTCCTTCTCTGTACCGACTCTGATTCTCAGGCTATGCCTGTCTTCACCTTCGGAAACATCCTCACTCGACGAACACCTTCACTGTCTCCCCGTTCTTGCCCACGACATCGATCTCAAGATCGCCCAAAGCCCCGATCAGCTCCTCGATATCCTCGGGCTTCATGTTACGTTCATCGATATCGATGCCCTTCTCGTGCAGCGCCAGGTTTATCTTGTCCCGGGCTTCCGACGGTATGAGGGAGGTGAACTTGATGCCAGCACGTATCAGCGACATCGGCACCCGGATGTTCACGCGGTCGCACTTCCCGGACCGGTCGCTCTCGGGACCCGGCAGGACCGTCACGCGCAGGTACTTGGCCTTGTCCTTCACCGCAGTGGCACCTTTGGAGCTGTTCTCTCTTCTGCCCTCCCCGCCATCGATCGCATTGAGCAGGCGGTAGGCGTCATCGGCAGTGATCTTGTTCTGGGCCAGCATCTCCAATATCTTCCTCTTGTTGTCCGACATGGCTTTCATCCTCCTTCAATTGACTACACGATGGAAATGGATACCCATTGACGCCCTCTGCGGACGTCGACCTTGAGGCCACGCATCGACCAGAATACTTCAACAGCAGTCCTCAGGCTCAAGAAAGCCCTCTTCCCCCAGCCGCTGGGCCACAGAATGACGGCGCCGATTATTATCAGCGGCGACAGCAGGACGAGCAGCACCATAGCCAGCGGCAGCAGCAGGAACAGCGGCAGCCACAGTCCGAGCCGTCCTTTGTCCCCTTGAAACCTCATGTGCATCAGCAAGGGTGGCCTTCTCATTCCGACAACCTCCTTATCGCCTCATCGACCGAGATCTCGCCCCGCTCCAGTTCTGCTATCGCCTGTTCCTCCGGTGAGGTAACGACATTCTCTACGAATTCCAGCCGCCGGGCGATGCGGTTGAGCCTGTTCTTAACCGTGGGATAGCTGATGCCGAACATCTCCTCCATGGCCTTGATGGAACCGTGCGAGCGGACGAAAGCTATGACAAAGACCTGGTCCTCGGCGGAAAGGCTCGCCAGAGGCGGTAGTGTGAAACTGCCCTCTATGGCAATGTCCTCATGTACCAGACGCACCCGCTCCACCGTTAGCGGTCTCCCTTGCGTCATCCTTGTCAGTTCGTGCCATTCTCTAGCCATCTCGATCACCTGTTGAAAATATCAATCGACAGTTTAACTTTTTCAACCCATTCTAGCATATCGTATTGATTCTGTCAATACCGCGCATCAATTTCCACAGACCCGCCTCGACCGGAGGGATCCGTCGGAAGTCCGCAGACCGCGACCATCTCAGGGAGATGCCTTGGCATGTGACCTGACAATCGTCCAAGCCACGGAAGTGTGTTATATCAATGCTGCTGGATACGGGGGCAGACGAGAAGCCTCGCCAAGTGCTATTTCTTCTGGCGCGGAAACCGCCGGCGGATGAATCCGGCGACGACCGGCTTCACGGGGTTGTAGTTCAGGCCCTTCTGCCTGATCAGCCTCAGAATATGCCGGACTAGAAAGATCTCCAGGATCACGATCCCCGCGATGATACAGACGTCAGCCAGGTTAAAGATTGTCCTGACCTCACCGCCAAATGTGACAACCTCGATGAAATCCGTCACGTGACCGAAGATGATCCGGTCGAGCAGATTCCCCAGGGTTCCGCCGACGAACAAACCAGTGCCAATGTTGAGCAGAGTACTTCCGGAGCGCTGGAATCTCCAGTATATGGCCAGAACAGCCAGTATCATGCCCAGGGGCAGGATCAACGACACAAGGGGGGAAGCCGGCGCTCCGAAAAGAATGCCCGGGTTGACGACGTGGGTTATGCGGATGGCAGAGTCGTCAGGTATCGCCTGTCCCTGCTGCACCGTCTCTCTAACCAGTAACTTGCTGAGTTGATCGAGTTCGAGCGCAACGAGACCCACCAGTGGCGCCGTCTGGACGTGCTGCCAGAGCCCGGCCGTGCCGGTTTCCCTGAGAACCGCAAGTCTGCTGATGACTCCCCTGGCCATGACATTCCACCTCAGAACGCGCTGCCTGGTCTACGATGACGGCCCTGCGGCCTCATGAGGAAAACGTTACACCGCCACCCTCACGCTCACTTTTCATTCTACACCAACCGCCCGACAGAAACCTCACATGCCGCGTCTTCTTGTCGAGCCATGCAGCGTGTCCGCCATCTGCTTCCGACCCGCCCAATGGGGACGGGAAGTCAGCCGCAGCCCGACGGTGCGGCCACCTCGAGGAACCTCCAGGAGATTGTGCGGCGGCGCTACTGAACGGTACCCAGCGGCACTTCCCTGAATTCCATGAGCTGGATCATGGTCCCGCCGATCCTGCCGCTGTCCAGGTACACCTCGGTCAGTTCCAGCCGGGTCTTCTTTCCCGTCCCAGCTTGACCGGCAGGAGCATCTATGGGTATCCGCAGACTCATCGCGGGCTCGATCCCTGACTTGGCCAGTTCCTTCAGCTTCTCATCAAGGTTCCGCACCAGGAACGCCACGTGCTGGAGTCCTTCACCCCTCTCCCTGAGGAACTCGGTGTGTACGGTCTCTCCCTCGAGTACCTGCACCAGCTCAATGAAAACCGGGCCGGAATAGGCGATGGCAGCCTTCACTCTGGCGCTGGCCATCTTCCCCCTGTAGTTGAATGACTTGAGGTCGTAGACCTCTGTGGTGAAAGGCCCCAGCCCGAATACCGTGCTGTAGTACTCAGTCGCTTCGTCCATATCTCTCACCACAACCCCAACGTGCGACAGCTTGCCAAGTCTCACCCCTGACGGTTTCTCGTCTTCCACATGATCCTCCTGAAAGCCTTGCTGACTGACCCGGGCAACCAGGGCTGATCGTAGTATCGGCTGAAACAATCTGTCAAATACCTCCCGCGGACAATGGCCTGGCCACTCTGCCGCCATTCACCAAGCGTCTTGCCAGCCGGCTGTTGGGACGGCTCATGGATATTTGCCTGCGCGGGCACACATGGAAGAAAATGGTACTACATGAAGACGACCCTCTCGTCAGTCTTTGGCCCGAGCTGTTTCCACCCCCGTGGCAAGGCCATGTGCGTGGCCAGAACCAAAAGGCAGGGTGAACTGCGATGACACCCGACACTGAGGCCAGACCCTGGTTCATGCTCACGGCCCAGGAAGCTTTCGAGGCACTGAGATCACACCGGCCAGGCCTCACGGACGAAGAAGCCGGGGCCCGGAGACTGCAGTACGGCCCCAACGAGCTACAGCGGAGGCGGAAGACATCACCGCTGATAGCCTTCCTGAAGCAGTTCATGAGCCCCCTGATCTACGTCCTCCTGGCGGCCGGCGTCGTCACGCTGGCAGTACGAGAATACCTGGACGCGGCTGTCATCTTTGTTGTGCTCCTGGCCAACGCCATCATCGGCTACGTGCAGGAGTCCAGGGCAGAGGCAGCGATGGAGGCCCTGTTGCAGATGGCCGCGCCCCAGGCCAAGGTCAGGCGCGGCGGTACGGTCCGCCTGATCCCGGCAAGGGACATCGTGCCCGGCGATGTCATCATTCTGGAGAGCGGGGACAAGGTCCCCGCCGATGCTCTGCTGATAGAGGTCAGCGAGCTACGGGTCAACGAGGCCGTTCTCACCGGTGAGTCCATGCCCGTCACCAAGCACTCCAACCCGCTGCGAAAGGATGTGCCTCTGGCCGAGCGGAAGAACATGGTGCACATGGGCACCATCGTCAGTTTCGGCCGTGCCACTGCCTTGGTTGTAGCCACGGGCATGTCCACCGAAATGGGCAAGATCGCCAGGGCCATCAGGGAAGTGGAGGTGGAAAAGACTCCGCTCCAGAAGAGTATCGACCGGCTCAGCAAGTTCCTGGTGGTGACGCTGCTGGCCGTTTGTGCCCTGCTGGTGATAGTAGGACTGCTGCAGAAGCTCCCGGCACTGGATATCTTCCTCGTCGCCGTGGCGGCCGCTGTCTCGGCCATACCAGAGGGCCTGCCGGCGGTCGTGACTGTGGTGCTGGCGATCGGGATGCGCACCATGGCCCGGCGCAACGCCATCATCCGGAGGCTGATGGCCGTCGAATCCCTGGGATCGGCGACCGTCATTTGTACCGACAAGACCGGCACCCTGACAGAGAACCGGATGACGGTGAGGAGAATCGTGGTGGATGGCAAGGTCATTGAGGTCACCGGCGAGGCGGGTGAGTTGACCGGAGAATTCCGCGTGGACGGCAGGCCGGTGAAGCCAGAAGAGGTGCCGTCGCTGCCCACCTTGTTGAGAATTGGAGCCCTCTGCAACGACGCTATGTTGTCTGTCGGCGAAGATAAGAGTGTCTGCATTCTGGGCGACCCCACCGAAGGGGCGCTGGTGGCCGTGGCCGCCAAGGCAAGCCTGGACAAGGAGAAGCTGCAGGCAGCCTCGCCCCGCGTCGACGAAATACCATTCCAGACCGAGAACCTCTACATGGTCACCCTCCATCCGCAGGATGGGAAGCGCGTGGCTTATGTCAAGGGAGCGACCGAGCGCATTCTCTCGTTGAGCAGTCACTATCTCTACAACGGCCAGGTCATCCCTCTTGGAGAGGATCACTCCCGGGCCATCAGAGAGGCCAACCAAGCCATGGCAGCGGAAGCCATTAGAGTCATTGCGATGGCCTACATGGAACTGCCAGTGGACACGGTGGAGCTGGACTATGTGGATTTCCGGGGGCATCTGGTCTTTGTGGGGCTGGTGGGCATGGACGACCCACCCCGCCAGGAGGCCATCAAGGCCATAGCCCAGTGCCGCGAGGCCGGCATCAAGGTCATCATGATCACCGGCGACAACAGCCTGACCGCCGCCTCGGTGGCCCGGCAATTGGGAATGCAGCCAGGGAAGATAATCCTTGGAGCCGAACTGGCGGGCATGAGCGATACCGAGCTGGAACAGGTAGTCGAGGATGTATCCATCTTCGCCAGGGTAGAGCCTCTGCACAAACTGAGGATCGTGAACGCCCTGAAGAAGCGGGGGCACGTGGTGGCGATGACCGGCGACGGGGTGAACGATGCGCCGGCTCTGCGGGCCGCCAGCATCGGGGTAGCCATGGGCATCACGGGGACCGACGTGGCCAAGGAAGCTTCCGACATGGTATTGGCCGACGATAACTTCGCCTCCATCGTGGCTGCGGTCGAGGAAGGGCGTGCCATTTTCACTGGGCTGCGCAACGTGCTGTTCTTTCTACTGAGCACGAACATAGGCGAGCTTCTGGTTCTCCTGCTGTCACTCATCTTCATTGGCAAGGCACCGCTGCTGGCGGTCCAGATCATCTGGGCCAATCTGATGACAGACACGGCGGTCGGCTTGCCACTGGGGTTTGAGCCTAAGGTTGGCGACGAACTGAAGCAGCCGCCGCGGCATCCCAGAGTAGGCCTGCTGTACGGCGGCCTCATCATGCGTATCGCCTTTCTAGCCGCCATGATGAGCCTGGGCGTGTTCGCCATCTTCGCCTGGTCCTACCGCGGCGATGCCGGTCATCTGGCAAAGGCACAGACCATGGCCTTCTGCGCCCTGGTCGCTTTCCAGTGGTTCTCCGCCTTCAACGCCAGATCAGATGAACATACCGTCCTGAGACTGGGCCTCTTCCGCAACCGGTATCTCCTGCTCTGTATCGCTGTGGCAGTAGCGTTACAGATGGCAGTAGTCTATGTTCCCTTCCTGCAAGAGGCCTTCGGCACGGTAGGACTTGGCGTCTGGGACTGGGCCGTCATCTTCGGCGCCGCGGCAGCTCTCTTCCTGGCCGAAGAGGCACGAAAGATCATAGCACCCAGGTTGTTCAGCAGAGGGAAGTGGACCCCTGCCTAGTCTAAAGGGGAGATTCCCACCGCATCCAATCCGTGCATCGAGGAACGGGCGGCTCTCCCGGGATGGGGATTGCAGGCACAGAGCGACGCTGATTGAATTCGCGAAACGGCACCTCCGCGACGTATACTGGGTAATCCGGAAGACTCTGAAAGACGTCCCCGATGACATTCCCCAGCCTGCGGTCGATGATTCTAACGAGGGCACCATTGCGCGTTGAAGGAGCCTTGACTGATGGATATTGAGCAGACGAAGTGGCACAAGAGGAGATGGATAGCGCTGGCCTTCCTGGGTTTCTCGCTGCTGGTCATTTCTCTGGACACCACTGTGGTGAATCTGGCGCTGCCGTCCATATCCAGAGAGCTTGGCTCAAGCTCCAGCGGCCTCCAGTGGATCGTCGATGCCTACATCCTGGTCTTCGCCTCGTCGCTCTTGACTCTGGGCTCAATTGGCGACCGGATAGGCCGGAAGAGAACCCTCCAGATAGGATTGGCCGCTTTCGGCCTGTTCTCTCTCGGAGGCGCATTGTCGAATTCAACCAATATGCTCGTGGGGATGCGCGCCATGATGGGACTCGCCGGGGCAGCGATGATGCCCTCTACGCTGTCCATAATCACGGCGACCTTCCGAGAGCCCAAAGAACGCGCCCAGGCCATCGCCCTGTGGGCAGCAGTCTTTGCACTTGGATCTGGCATCGGCCCGCTTGTTGGGGGCTACCTCCTGGAGCATTTTGAGTGGGAGGCCGTCTTCTACATCAACCTGCCGATCGTGGTGATCGCGCTGATCGGAGGGTACTTCTTCATCCAGGATTCCAGGGATGAGCATCCCCGCAAGGTGGACATCGTGGGGTCTGTGCTCTCCATTGCCGGGTTGTTCGCGCTGGTCTACGGCATTATTGAGGCGGGACAAACGAGTTGGACAGAGGACAGGGTACTCTATTCCTTCGCCGCCGCGGCGGTACTGCTCGCCGCCTTTGCCTTGTCGGAATGGCGCTCGTCAGAACCAATGTTGCCCTTGAGGTTCTTCAGGAACATGTCCTTTACCGGCGCGAACATGGCTCTGACCATGATCTCATTCGCCATGTTCGGGATCATGTTCTTCATGAGCCAGTTCTTCCAGACTGTGCAAGAGTACACCGCGCTCGAGGCGGGGATACGCTTGCTCCCCATGGCAGGTATGTCCTTCGTCGCTGCAGCCATGTCCGCCAAGGTGGCACAACAGGTCGGCACCAAGGTGGCTGTCGGGACGGGCATTCTCATAGCTGCGGGAGGTCTCTTCTTCTTGTACGGGATAGCCGCAGTTGATGCGAGCTATGGCATGATCGTCACAGGAATGTGCATCATATCCCTTGGCATGGGCCTGACCATGAGCCCCGCCACGAACTCCATCATGGGATCGCTTCCCGTCAACAAGGCCGGCATCGGTTCTGCCATGAATGACACGACGCGCCTGCTGGGCGGCGCTCTGGGGGTGGCTGTTCTGGGCACGATAATGAACAACATGTACATAACGAGGATCAATGGCACACTGGGAGAGGCGCTGTCCCCGTTGCCTCAGCTCTTGGAGGCGGCCCGCAGCAGCATACAGGGAGCGCACATCGCCGCTCAACAGATACAGGGCATCAATCCCACTCTGGCCAGCATGATCGTTGACAACGCCAATCAGGCATTCATGTCCGGGATGATGCGCGGAATAGTCATTGCCGCCTTCATAATGGTCGGGGCATCGCTGGTCACATTCGTCATACTCCCCATGCGCGTGCGTCCGGCACGGGAGGAAACGCAGACCACTGGCATTGGGGAGAGCGCCGGAGCAACACACCCGGTCCCCGCCACCCAAACCGCCGAAAAGGACAAAGCCCCTGACCTCAACCAAGATCGGCGAGACCGCTAACCCGGCCACGAGGGCGGCCTTCACCCACCGCTGCGCAACCCGGCGCTAGGTCACGATCGCCGACGGATTCTCCTGCAGGGGATGAGTCCGCAGCACCAGCGAGTACAGGTAGGGGTAGTGCGATTTCAGGTACTGCACGTAGTCCAGCCACTCCGCCACCAGGGCCGTGAAGGCCCTTCCGATGTCTTGGCCAATGTGAGCCTCATCGCTCTGCGGCAGATCCCGTAACTGTGGCCTGGCCTCAAGTTCCTCAGCCAGATGCGAAACCGCCCAGAGCATGTCAGTGAACCTCTCGTGCTCCAGCAGGTTCGGGTTCTCGAGCAGCCTCAGCAGGAGATCCCGCTCCTGGCGGAGGAAGACCTTCAAGTCTTCCAGGCTGATGGCGCGGCAGTCAGCCTGTGGCCTCAAATGCTCCGCAAGCTCTGTCGCCCGCCGGAAATCAGCCGCGCTCCACCCATGCCGGACTCCGAGGCCGGCGATCATCTGCGGCCGGTCGAAAGCGGGGAGAAGCTGGCCAAGCAGGCGCGTCCCCATTTCGCTGAAGAATACCCCCACCACCATGTTCATCTTGCTCAGCATAGCCTGCTTCTCGCGCCGTTCTAGAATGCGGTCTATGATCAAGGCCACCAGGAAGACTTCCAACGGCAGGAAAGCCAGGTCTCCCACCATGTAGATGAAAATGTGATGAGCATCGCGGAAGATGGCGTAGTGAACAAGGTAAATGATGCCGCTGAGCGCAACCAGCACCGCGGCCGCCGTCACTAGAAACCACTGTCTCTTCATGATAGCCTCCAGCCCAGCCATGCCAGTGCCGTTCGAGCCAGCAGAGGGACGCAATCCGCAGCGACCCGAGTCAATAGAAGCACCTCTCACTCCCCATTCCAGGGCGAAACCACCTAGACTCGGACTGCTTCCCGGCTCACTTCAATTGCCTGGCCAGTGCTTCGTAGAGAACACCTTGCGCCGCGATGAGCTTCTTGTACTTCTGCTCGACCTTCTTGATGTCCCTGGCCTTGATCGCCTTCAGCAGGTCTCCTTCGATCTCCGTGACATCGAGGCGCTCGTAATAATCCATGGTCTCTTTGAGATGCGCCAGCACGATCTTCCCAGTGAGCACTGGGTGATTGTTGGTGACGTTGGCATCGGGATACCTCGTCCCGTGCTCCAGTTCCACCTCCAATCCCATCCTGAATTCCTCCACCGGGATTCGCATGCCGCGCGCATTCACCGCCTTCAGGATGATGGCCGCCTCTTCCTTCGTGACGCTGGAGTCCTTGCGCGCCGACCAGTCCCTTAGGCCGAGCTGTTGGCATACCTTCTTCACTTCAGTCTTGGTAACATACTCCGGCAGTTTCATTCCATATCCTCCTTTCTCACTCCACAGTCTGCCGTCCCCAATTAGGCAGTCCTTGCGCCGGCCTCTTCCTTGTTGATCTCGTCCAGAAGGGCCAGAACCTCTTCATCCGTCATGATGTCCGCCATTGACTCCCCGTAGTGAATGTTCCGCATCCTTCCCTCTTTGTCAATTATGAACTGGGCCGGCATGCGCCCGAGCTTCAACAGCTTCACCTTCTGTCCAAACAGCTTAGCTATGACGTGCTGTGGATCGCCTATCCCGATGAACGGCATCTGGTGCTTGTGCCACCAGTCGGCAAAGGCTTCGGGGCTCTCCGGTCCGACCGCGATGATCTCCGTATCCCGTTTCATGAACTCCTGGTAGTCCTGACGCAACTGCGCCATATGCCTGCGGCAGTAGGGTCAGGCGAAGCCCCGGTTGAACACCAGGAAGACGTTCTTCTTCCCCCGGTAGTCGGCCAGCCGTACTGTGCGCCCTTCGCTGTCGGCCGCAGTGAAATCAGGAGCCGGGGTTGCCTTGTCCTTACTTATCATCTGGTCCTACCTCCTCCCGACACGCATTATCTCGACAACTTCTTTGACGTCCGGCTCCCTGGGACCCTGAGGGCACTTTGCATCCGGCGTCCTGCCCCCGCGCCAGACGGCGTCACACTTTGAGCCCGCCGCCAGCCGGTTGGAGTCCTTCGAAGCCGCCGGTGTCAAGAAGATCAGGCGAGGTCGAAGCGATCGAGGTTCATCACCTTGGTCCAGGCCGCCACGAAGTCCCGGACAAACTTCTCGTGCGCGTCTGCGCTTCCGTAGACCTCAGCCAGAGCGCGGAGCTCGGAGTTCGACCCAAAGATCAGATCTACGCGCGTGCCAGTCCACCTGACTTCGCCCGTCTTCCGGTCGCGCCCTTCAAACACGTCACCATCTTTCGAGACCGGCTTCCATTCCGTCCCCATGTCGAGCAGGTTCACGAAGAAGTCGGTGGTGAGCATCCCTGGCCGTCTGGTGAAGACGCCGTGTTGCGACTGCCCGAAGTTGGCATTCAAGACGCGCATGCCTCCTACCAGCACCGTCATCTCGGGAGCAGTCAGCGTCAGCAGTTGGGCCTTGTCCACGAGCAAGTGCTCAGCCGGTACACTGTACTTGCCCTTGAGGTAGTTGCGGAATCCATCCGCCTTCGGCTCCAGCACCGCGAAGGAGGCCACGTCGGTCTGCTCCTGCAAGGCGTCCATGCGTCCCGGCGTGAAGGGAACCGTCACATCATAGCCGGCCTTCTTCGCTGCCTGCTCGACCCCGGCGCAACCAGCCATAACGATCAGGTCAGCCAGTGACACCTTCTTGCCGTCCGACCGGCCGCTGTCGAAGGAACTCTGGATGTCCTCCAGCGTCTTGAGCACCTTGGCCAGCCGCCCGGGCATATTGACTTCCCAGTCCTTTTGCGGGGCCAGCCGTATCCGCGCGCCGTTCGCACCACCACGCTTATCGGAACCACGGAAGGTGGAGGCCGAGGACCAAGCAGTGTACACAAGCTCAGAGACCGACAAACCTGAGGCAAGAATCCTGGCTTTGAGGGAAGCGATGTCTTGGGCGTCAATCAGCTTGTGATCGATGGGCGGGATGGGGTCTTGCCAGATGAATTCTTCGTCAGGAACCTCAGGACCGAGATAACGTGTGCGCGGGCCCATGTCGCGGTGGGTGAGCTTGAACCAAGCACGGGCGAACGCGTCGGCGAATTCCTTGGGGTTCTGAAGATAGCGCCGCGCGATCGGCGCGTAGATCGGGTCGAAGCGAAGGGAGAGGTCCGCTGTGGTCATCATCGGCCGGTGCTTCTTGGACGGATCATGAGCATCAACGATCATGTCAGTTTCAGCCACGTCCTTGGCCAGCCACTGGTGGGCGCCAGCCGGGCTCTTGACCAGTTCCCATTCGTATTTGAAGAGTATCCTGAGATAGCCCAAATCCCATTTGGTCGGATTGGGCTTCCAGGCGCCCTCGAGGCCGCTGGTGATCGTGTCACCACCCTTGCCGCTGCGGAAGCTGCTCTTCCAGCCCAGGCCCTGCTCCTCGATCGGGGCAGCCTCAGGTTCCGGACCGACATGGGTCGCCGGGCCGGCGCCGTGGCACTTGCCGAAGGTATGCCCGCCGGCGATGAGCGCCACCGTTTCCTCGTCGTTCATGGCCATGCGGGCGAATGTCTCTCGAACGTCTCGGCCCGAGGCGACCGGGTCGGGATTACCGTTCGGGCCTTCCGGATTGACATAGATCAACCCCATCTGCACGGCGGCCAGCGGATTCTCCAGATCGCGCTCACCCGAGTAGCGCTTATCACCCAGCCATTCGGTCTCGGAACCCCAGTAGACCTCCTCGGGCTCCCAGACATCTGCGCGACCGCCGGCGAAGCCCAGGGTCTTGAATCCCATCGACTCCAGGGCAACGTTGCCCGCCAGAATCATGAGATCCGCCCACGATATCTTCCGGCCATACTTCTGCTTGATCGGCCAGAGCAGCCGGCGCGCCTTGTCGAGGTTCGCATTGTCCGGCCAACTGTTGAGCGGCGGGAAGCGCTGCTGGCCCCCGCCGGCGCCACCGCGGCCATCGCCCACACGGTACGTGCCGGCACTGTGCCAGGCCATGCGGATGAATAGCGGCCCGTAGTGGCCGAAGTCTGCCGGCCACCAATCCTGCGAGTCGGTCATCAGCGCACGCAGGTCCTTCTTCACCGCGGCTAGATCGAGGCTCTGGAACTCCTTGGCATAGTCAAAATCCTTACCCATGGGATTAGACAGCGGCGAGTGCTGACGCAGAATCCCCAGGTCCAGCCGCTGCGGCCACCAATCCCGGATAGACGTGCCACCGCCGGATGCGGGCTTGCTGCTCTTGCCAGTTACGGGACACTTGCTCTCGTCGTTCATGACCCTCCTCCTCAATTCCCGGCCCCCGCCCGGTTCTACTGGGGATAGTTCGCATTATACCAGAGGCATGTCTGGTGGTGCGCTTTCAGGCTAGTAGTTCTCGGCCAGCAACTCGTAGAAAGCCTGCGGGTGTTTGCAGGCAGGGCATTCCTTCGGTGCCTCCGTCCCTTCGAAAACGTAGCCGCAGTTGGTGCAGTGCCATTTCACCGGCGACTTCTTCTTGAATACCTCGCCACTGGCCACATTGGCCGCCAGCTTACGGTACCTGGACTCGTGGAATCTCTCGACCTTGGCGATCTGCTCGAAGGACCGGGCGATCTCCGGAAAGCCCTCTTCCTTCGCTATCCAGGCGAAGTCTGCATATAGCTTCGTCCACTCGAACTTCTCCCCGTCCGCTGCCGCTTCCAGGTTGGCCTTCGTGCTCTTGAGGACTCCTGCCGGATAAGCAGCCAGTATCTCCACATCCCCTCCCTCAAGATAACCGAAGAAGACCTTGGCATGTTCCTTCTCGTTTTCCGCGGTTTCGGTGAAGATGTTGGCGATCTGCTCGAAACCTTCCTTTCGGGCGATGCTGGCAAAATACGTGTACCTGTTTCTGGCTTGAGACTCGCCGGCGAAGGCTTTCAGTAGGTTCTGTTCCGTCTTGGTGCCTTTGACTGACTTGGCCATTGCTGTCCCTCCTCACAGTCTGGTTATTCACCACTAACTTGTTTCAAGTTCGTATACGTGCCCAAGTAGTAGCCATTACTATCTGTGGTTACGGTATTTTCCGCAACCGGTGCAAAGCCGGTATGTGACCTAAGTCTCAGACTGCCGTGCCTCGCAAGTATCCGCTATGACTGCGGAGGAATGCGACTTGAAGAAGGAACGCGGATCGCGTTAAGCTCAAAACTGTGAGACAAGAGCATGCCACAGGAGGAAGAACAATGCGGCTGGTGAAGTATCTCTTGATTGTCCTGATGATTCTGGGGATAGTCTGCGGCGGCGTTGGCGCCTTCCTTCTCACCAGGTCGGGCGACCACACCATTGCCGCGGACACCCCGATCAACGCCGACTGGAAGCCGATTTACGTGGACGATGAGGTCGGTCCGGCCCTTTCCAAGGCCCAGCTGGTTGAGACAGTCTCCATCGTCGTTGTCTCTATTACCACAGAAGGCGTCAGTTACGATATGTTCTACAGGCCGATCCCCGAGAGTGGCGCGGCCAGCGGGATCATCATAGATCCCGAGGGCTACGTAGTGACCAACTACCATGTTGTGGAAGATGCCACCACGCTGACTGTGACGTTGAGCGACGGGCGGAGCTACGACGCCGTCAAATGGGTGGGAGACGAGGAAACGGATCTGGCCGTCGTGCAGATATCTCCCGAAGAGGATCTGCCTTACGCCCACTTCCTGAGCCATTCGCTGGAGAAGCTGTCCCTGCTCGAAGAGGTAGTGGCCGTTGGCAACGCCCTGGCTCTGCCCGGAGGGCCGACCTGGACGGCGGGTGTGGTCAGTTACCTGGGCCGCTCCATCGAGATGAACTCCGGCGTCGTGCTCGATGACCTGATCCAAACAGACACGGCTATCAATTCCGGCAACAGCGGCGGGCCTTTGGTGAATATGGCGGGCCAGGTGGTGGGCATCAACACGGCGGTCGCTTCGAACGCGGAGAACATAGGTTTCGCTATAAGCACGGACACCGCCATCGATACGATCTACTCGCTGGTAACGGAAGGCTCTCAGTCGCTGGCTTGGCTCGGCGTAAACACCGTGACGGTCACGCAGTCTGTCAAGTCGCAGTACCACCTTCCGGTGAGCTCGGGGGCCTTCATCGTCTCGGTAGTGTCTGGCAGCCCGGCTTACCTGGCGGGCCTGAGGGCCTATGACGTCATCACCAAGGTCGGCGACATGGCCATAACCACCAGCCAGGATCTGGCTTCCGCGATGCAGCAGCACAGCCCGGGAGAGAAGGTCTCCATCACATACTACGACTACAGTCGGCAGCAGACCCTCACTACTCAGGCCACGCTAGGTCAGAGGCCGTCCGGGTGACGCTGCGCTGGCACCTGAGATCTGCGTCGCCTCCTCAGGCCCAAGAGCAAATGGGCGTGCCGGAGGTGAAGGGTTCCCGCGTCAGGTAGATTTCCATCAAGGCAGGCCATTATACTGTTAGTGGTCCGCCATCCGGGCAGACAGAGCCGCCGGCACGCGTCGGGGCCCGCAGCATCGGGCACCCGCGCGGTGTACGGACGCTAAGGGAGGGCTATCGTGAGATCGAGACAACTAGTGGCACCACTTTGTCTGATGGCTATCCTCTCCATCATACTGTTCTCCCTGCTGGCTCCGGCTGCGGGGATTGCCGCAACGGTCGTCAGTGCTGACGGCTGGGGGTGGCAGAATCCCCTGCCGCAAGGAAATACGCTCCGCGGCGTGTGGGGAAGCTCCTCTTCCGACATCTTCGCGGTGGGGCATGGGGGCACCATCCTGCACTACGACGGCAGCAATTGGACGGCCATGGGCAACCCGACCAGCCACGTGCTCTTCGGCGTGTGGGGCACCTCATCCTCGGATGTCTTCGCCGTGGGCAATGCCGGCACCATCCTCCACTATGACGGCACCGACTGGAAGTCGATGACCAGCAGTACGACCAATGACCTCAATGCTGTCTGGGGTAGCTCCTCTTCAGACGTCTTCGCAGTCGGTATAAACGGAACCGTCCTGCACTACGACGGCACCGCCTGGACCACCATGACCAGCAATACCACGAGTTATCTGTACGGCGTGTGGGGCACCTCATCTTCAGACGTCTTCGCGGTGGGCGCCGGCGGCACTATCCTCCACTACGATGGCAGCACCTGGTCCGCCATGACCAGCAATACGGACAAGTACCTCCACGGGGTATGGGGCGCTTCTCCTACCGAAGTGTTCGCCATCGGATACCTGGGGACCATCCTGCACTATGACGGCAGTGCCTGGGCCGCCATGGCCAGCGGTTCCAGCACCTACCTTTACGGCATTTGGGGCGCATCCACGGACAACGTGTTCGCCGCCGGTAACGGTGGCACGATCCTGCATTACGACGGCAGCACCTGGAGCGCCATGACCAGCGGCACGACTAGAACCCTTTACTGCATCTGGGGCAGCTCATCCTCCGAGGTATACGCCGCGGGGTACTCGGGTGTGGTCTTGAGGTACGACGGGGCCGCGTGGGGCAGCGCAGGCAGCGTTACCTACAGTGACCTCACTGGGATCTGGGGTGCCGCGACTGACAACGTCTTCGCGGTCGGCGACGGCGGCACCATCATCCGCTACAACGGGAGTCTGTGGAGTGCCATGACCAGCGGCACAGCTCATGACCTGACGGCGGTTTGGGGCGCCGCGACCGATAACGTCTTCGTGGTCGGCGACGGAGGTGCTATCTGCCGCTACGACGGCAGCAGCTGGACTTCGATGACCAGCGACACGTCGAGCAAGCTCTCCGGCATCTGGGGCAGTTCCTCCGAGAATGTGTACGCGGTGGGAGATGGCGGCACAGTCCTCCACTATGATGGCAGCAACTGGACGTCCATGCAGAGCAACACGACCAAGAACCTGTATGCCGTGTGGGGCAGTGCTCCTGACAGCGTCTTCGCCGTGGGAGACAGCGGAACAATCCTGAAGTGGGATGGCACCAACTGGACTTCCCAGAGCAGCGGCACCACCAGCAACCTGTACGGTGTCTGGGGCAGTTCCTCCGACAACGTGTACGCCGTTGGCAGCGGCGGCACAATAGTCAAGTGGAACGGCACTTCATGGAGTTCGCAGACGAGTGGCACCACCAACAACCTGCACGGTGTCTGGGGCAGTTCCTCTTCGGACATCTTCGCTGTGGGCATCAGTGGCATCATTCTGCACAGCGATGGCAGCACCTGGACCACGCAGACCAGCGGCGCTTCCACCAGCCACCTGCGGGGCATCTGGGGCACCTCCGCCGAGAACGTGTTCTCAGTCGGTGACGGAGGCACCGTTCTCCACTACAAGGAGGCTGCAACAACGAGGCCATCCATATCCTCCATCAGTCCCGCCAAAGCCGCCCAGGGGCAGAGCTCGAGCGTGACGATCACGGGGGCCTACTTCCTCGGCGCCACGGGTATCAGCTTCGGCTCAGAGGTGACGGTGGACAACTTTACCGTCGAGAGCAGCACCAAGATAACGGCAGGGGTCACCGTCGCCGGTTCAGCGACGCCAGGGGCCAGGGATGTCTCTGTCACCAGCCCGGCGGGCACCGGCACCCTGCCCGGCGGCTTTACCGTCACCAAGCCTTCACCAACGGTCACCTCGGTGACGCCCGATCAGGGCACCCAGGGAGAGACGCTGACGGTAACCATCGCCGGGAGCTACTTCGAGGGGACCACCTCACTGGGCTTCGGTTCGGGGATCACTGTCGACAACCGGACCGTGGATAATGACAACCAGATAACGGCTGTGATCACGATCACTGAGACGGCCACGGCCGGTGCCAAGAGCGTGTCAGTGACGACTGAAGCGGGCACCGGCACCCTGTCCGGCGGTTTCACAGTCCTGCCAAAGGAAACCCCGGAGAAGAGCTCTGGGAGCAACAAGGTCTGGATCGGCGTCGGGATAGGAGCCGGCGTGCTGGTGGTGGGCGGCGCGATCTTCTACCTGGTCACAAGAAGACGAGAGTCCAGGGACGCCGGGCGGCCAGTAAGAAGGAAGTAACGGAATCCGGGGAGAGTCCCAGGATCGCCGGCAAAGCGGCTCCGCCTCTCTCCAGACCTCAGACACGCGGCGCGGGCGGGACTCCGCCGGCCGAGTCTGGGGCCTGCGCTTCTGCGCCACGCCATATCCTCGCTGCCGAAGTGTAGCCCCGTTTACACTCCGAGTGTCTTCTGCTTGATAACACCCCACGACTATGCACAGGTACTATTGGAGCCAGAGGAATCGAGACGGAGGTGCGAAATGGAGAGCGAAGAGAGACGTGCGGCGGATGCGTTTTCGGTATTCCTGTTCGGCTTGGGAATTCTGCTCCTGATACTCGGACCCTGCGCCGGGTTCTACGAAATCGCCACGGGACTGATCGCACTGGTGGCCTGCTGGGTGATCGCAGTCACTATCAGGGTGTTCTACTTCCATGGCACGCGCGACGAGCGCCGGAGCCGATACTACTAGAGACTGCTGACAAGACCTCTGTCGGGAAGGTGCCCCCCTTTCTTGACAAAGAACCCTCCGCGCGGAGGGTTCTTTGTTCCGCCAGGGGATCGGAGATGGAGCTACGCCAGACTGCCTGTTTCATGTGCATCGCCAATCATGTCGTGATATCATCACGTGAGAATAGCGGGGATGCCATAGAGGGTGAGCACACTGAGGAACGATGCCCAACTGCCGGCTGGCCCGGCAATACCCAGTCCAAGGGCAGGACAGACCGTCCCGCTGATTCTGGCCGGGCCGGGTCAACAACCGGCGTTGACACTCTGCAAATGGTGATGCTGGATTGAGAATAAGGTTCCTGGGTACGCACACGGCTGAGTCGAAGGACACTCGACTGGTGTGTTTCGTTATCGACGATGTTCTGGCTGTGGAGGCCGGCAGCCTGACCAGCGAACTGACCCTCTCCGAGCAGAAGCGCATCTCGGCCATCCTCCTGTCGCATGGACACTACGACCACATCAGGGCCGTTCCGTCCCTGGCCTTCAACAACACCGATGAGGACATCAAGATTCTGGCGATACCGGATACCCTGAATGTTCTGTCGTCCAGCCTGCTCAACGATGTCGTCTACCCCAATTTCGCCGCCAGCACCTCATATCTGGGTAAGCGTGTCCTTGAATTATGCCCCTTGGAGCCCCTGCGGCGAATCGATGTCGAAGGGTACTCCATTCTGCCCGTCCCCGTCAGACACCCCGTGCCGGCGGTCGGCTTCGAGATCGTCTCCAAGGACGGCCGGCGCGTGTTCTATACCGGCGACACCGGGCCCGGCCTCTCGGAGGTCTGGCAGAAAATACACCCCGACCATCTCATCGCCGAAATGACCTTCCCCAATTTCATGTCTCACATGGCGAAAGATGCTGGTCACCTCTGTCCCCAGACCTTGGCTGGCGAATTGGCCGAGTTCAAACGGATCAGGGGGTACCTGCCGGACTGCACATTGGTTCACGTTACACCGCAGTTCGAAGAGGAGATAAGGGAAGAAGTGGAGAGAGTAGCTAAGGAGCACAAGTTCCCAATTGCCTTCGCCTCCGAGGGCGACGTACTCGTCATCTGACCAACGTGGTCCCAGCCTCCATCAGCCATTGAACTGTCGCCGATTTTACACTTCCGGTGCCAACCGATTGATAACACCTCGCAACTCACTCCCACTACCATTGGAGCCGGAAAGCAAACGGAGGTGTGACATGGAAAGGAACAGAAGAGAACTAGATGCCCTGGCAATCTTCGGGATCGCCGTGGCGATAGTCGCGGTGATACTTGGCCCAGGCATGGGGTGCTATGCGGTCGTCATGGGTTGGCCTTGGTAGCCTGCACGATGGTGTCCCTTGCCTTGTTTGACCGAGAACCCTCCACCCCACAAAGAGGGCCTCGTGCCCGCCTGAGCGCAGGACAACCTGTCCGCGGGTTCCGGACACCTATCGTAGTGGCATTTGGTTGTGATATCATGCCAGCAAGCGATTTCACCCGACGACTCGGCCAGGGAGTAGCGATTGGCTGAAGCGTAGGAGATGGCTTGGCCGGCAGATCGTGAAGCCGGAATTATCGCCACTCTGAACAGGCAGGTGGCGCCATTCCCAAGTAGCAGGCCAGAGCCTAGAAAACAAAGAGGGGTGCGCGATGGAAAGACGAGCATCAATCGCCTTGTCAGTCTTCTTGATGGGCTTGGGAGTTTTCCTCCTGATCCTTGGTCCCGCCGCTGATCTGTACAGCATCCAGTCGGGCCTGATAGCCTTGGTAGCTTTGTGGGTGCTGGCCATCACCATCAGGGTCTTCTACCGGTAGCCCCCACGGCAGCCGCCACCATTGACATGTCCAGACAGGCGCCTCCGACAAAGGTTGAGATTCTCTTGAACCAGGGCCCTTCACCAGGAGGGTCCTTCTCTTATGTTCGGTTCAGCGTCTGAGGAGGAGTCGCCGAAACCATCGGCCTCTATCGCAAGTGTATTTGGTTGTGATATCATCCCGTCTAAGGGTGTCGTGGCCCGCCATGGGTCAGTGGGAGGTGGTCAGTGAAATGCCCCGTGTGTCAGTTCGAAAACCCAGCCGATATGCGCTTCTGCGTTGAATGCGGAGCAAAACTGGAGACAATTTGCCCGAATTGCAGCTTCGCCAACGCACCTAGCTTCAAGTTTTGTGGCAAATGCGGCCAGGCCCTGAAGGAAACCAGAGCACCCGCTCCCGTCGACTACTCCAAGCCCCAGACCTACACCCCCAAGTTCCTGGCAGAGAAGATACTCAGCACCGGCAAGTCAATGGAGGGTGAGCGCAAACTGGTCACCGTCCTCTTCGCCGATGTGGCCGGCTACACCGCCATGTCCGAGAAGCTGGACCCCGAGGAGGTCCACCAGATCATGGAAGGCTGCTTCCAGATCCTCATGGACGAGATCCACCGCTACGAGGGCACCATCGACAAGTTCACCGGGGACGGCGTCATGGCCCTCTTCGGAGCACCATTGGCCCACGAAGACCATGCCCAACGGGCCTGCTATGCCGCCCTGGCCATCCAGAAGACCCTGGAATCCTATGGCCAGAAGGTGGAGAAGGACTGCAAGGTGCCCTTCAAGATGAGGGTCGGCCTCAACTCCGGCCCGGTCATCGTCGGCTCCGTGGGCAAGGACCTCAAGATGGACTACACCGCTGTCGGCGATACCGTCAACCTGGCCTCCAGAATGCAGACCATGGCCGAGCCGGGACGGATACTGGTCTCCGCCGATGTCTACAAGATGGCCCGGGACTTCTTCAATTTCAAGGCCCGGGGGAAGATGTCGGTCAAGGGCAAGGAGGAGGCCGTCGAGGCCTATGAGCTCCTGGAGCCCACCGAGGTGGCCAGCCGGATTGAAGCCGCAGCCCTGAGGGGTCTCACCAGGTTTGTCGGCCGGGAGAAGGAGATGGCCAGCCTGAGGGAGGCCTTCGATAAGGCCAAGGGAGGATCCGGCCAGGTGGTCTGCATCGTGGGCGAGGCCGGTGTGGGCAAGTCCAGGTTGCTGTTGGAATTGAGGCGGACTCTCCAGTCAGACGAATACACCTACCTGGAAGGCCAATGCCTGCACTACGGCAGCTCCATGCCCTACCTCCCCCTGCTGGATATCCTCAGGTCCTACTTCGGCCTCAAGGAAGGGGAGAGGGAGTTCCTGGTCAGAAAGAGGCTGGAGGAGAAGACCTCCTCCATAGATGCCAAGCTGAAGGCCATCCTGCCCCCACTGCAGGAACTGCTCTCCCTGAAGGTAGAGGATGAGGCCTATCTGAAGCTGGAGCCCCAGAAGAAGAGGGAGAAGATCTTCGAGGCCATCAGGGACCTCCTGGTGGTCCAGAGCCAGAGGAAACCTTTGGTGCTAGCTGTGGAGGACCTGCACTGGATAGACAAGACCTCGGAGGAGTTCCTCACCTATTTCATCGGCCATCTGCCTAACTCCCGTATCCTGCTGCTTCTGCTCTATAGGCCGGAATACACCCATCAATGGGGCAGCAAGTCCTGCTACTCCCAGATCCGGGTGGACGAATTGCCCACCAAGCCCAGCGCCGACCTGGTCCGGGCCATGCTGGAGGAAGGAGAGGTAGCTCCAGAACTGAGGCAGCTGATATTGAACAGAGCTGCCGGCAATCCATTGTTCATGGAGGAGTTCACCCACACCCTGCTGGAGAATGGCTCCATCCAGAAGAAGGACCACCAGTATGTCCTCAGCCGCAAACCATCTGAAATCCATGTCCCTGACACCATCCAGGGGATCATCGCCGCCCGGATGGACCGTTTGGATGAGAACTTGAAGCGGATCATGCAGGTGGCCTCGGTCATCGGCAGGGACTTTGCCTACCGCATCCTGCAGACCATCACCGGGATGCAGGAGGAACTCAAAGGCCACCTGGTCAACCTGCAGGGACTGGAGTTCATCTATGAGAAGAGCCTGTATCCGGAGCTGGAGTACGTCTTTAAGCATGCCCTGACCCAGGAGGTAGCCTACAACAGCCTGCTGCTCAAGAGACGGAAGCAGATCCACGAAAGGATCGGGAAGGCCATTGAGGAACTCTACCCCGACAGACTGGAGGAGTTCTGCGAGGCTCTGGCCCATCACTACTCTACCGCCGAGAACTGGGAGAAGGCCTTCCAGTACCTGAGGCTGTCCACCGAAAAGGCCCAGCGCAGCTACTCCACCCGGGAGGCCCACCGCTACTACATTGAGGCGCTGAGCACCCTGAAACAGCTGCCCGACACCGAGGAGAACAAGCGCGCCAAGATCGATATGACACGGTCAATGCGACCTGTTCTGGCCGCGCTGGGTTTCCCGGAAGGCTGCCTTGACATCCTCAGGGGAGTTCTTGCTACCGCGGAAGAGCTGGGCGACAGGCGTGCGGCATTGGAGTTATACGGCATGATTGGTTGGGTCGACACATTTACCGGCAATGCTGTGGAGGGTGCGAAGTTCACCCGGAAGGCATTCGAAGAGGCGGAGAAGCTGGGAGACGAGACAACGATGATCAAAACTGCCAGTTCTCTCTCGTTGTTCTATTTCAACACCGGAGAGGCTGCCAAGATCGCCGAAGTAGCTCCCAAGGCAATCGCATCAGCTGAGAGAATGATCCAGACGCCCGGATATCCTGACACCGATATACCACTTGGATCCTATGTGGCGCTCCTGTGGTACCTAGGTTGGGCCAAGGCTATGCTGGGGGACTTTGACGAAGGGGAGGAGCTATGCCAGAATGCCATTCGCTGCGCGTCCGAGGCCAAGCTAGTGTACTACGTGGCATTCGCACACGTGAACTCCGCTATAGTCTCCGTGTATAGGGGCAAGCCCGGTAGCGTTCTGAGCCATGCCCGGGAGGCGATGAGATTCTGTGAAGAAAGCCAGACGCCCGCTTGGATAGGAGTATGCTGGTACTTCATTGGCTACGGGCACTACTTCCAGGATGAATTTGAGAAAGCTCGAGAATGCGTAGAGAGATCGACTTCGAAACTGACACAGACGCCAGGAATTATGGCATTGCATTTGCCCGCCATTGACATCCTCCTGGCACTTATATGTATAGCACTCGGTGACCTGGGAAAGGCGAGTACTTCTCTTGCGGAAGCCATTCGAATAAGCCGAGACAACGGTCAGAGGCACTTAGAGGGCCTTGCCAAAATGAGTCTGGGGGCGTTGCTCATCCAAGAGGACTCTTCGCAGGTAAGAGTGGCAGAGCGGGCTATCCTGGATGGGTTGAAGATGGTCGAGGATCTGCAGATGAAACCGCTTCAGGCCTGGGGACACGTCTTCCTGGGCGAGACCTACGCCATCGCCGACCAGAAGGAGAAGGCGCTGGCCAGCCTGAAGAAGGCCGAGCGCATGTCCCAGGAGATGGACATGGACTACTTCCTGGCCAGGACGGAGAAGGCGCTGGAGGGGCTGAAGGCGCAATGATTCTGAATGTGAGTCGCCGGACCGGCCTGGCACAGAACTTCAGGCTGTGCCCATGGCAAGGCCGGGTCTGGTCGTGAGCGACCTTGACAGAGTCTATTGCCTGAGTGGTATCATCGGCAAAACCATCTGAAGGGAATCTTACAGCCAAGCCACAGGGTGCTGGAGGCGGCCGCGCCGCCAATATGAGGGGATAGGGGGCCCATCATGGATAAGATATGGCTTAAGCACTACGACAAAGGAGTGCCCGCGACCATAGACTATCCGCAGATCACGCTTCATCAGCGGCTGGAGGATACGGCCAAGCGCTTCCCTGACAGCCCCGCCATCATCTTCCCCGGCGCTTTTGGCGACGCACGGAAGTTGACCTACCGCCAGTTGAATGATGACGCCAACCGGATGGCCAACGCTTTGGCCGGAATGGGTGTACAGAAGGGCGACCGGGTGGCACTGGTCATGCCGAATTGCACCCATTTCGTCATCAGCTACTATGCGGCGCTCAAGCTGGGCGCCATCGCCGTCGCCTTCAATCCATTGAATTCTCCGCGGGAGACCGAGCAGCAACTCAACGATTGTGAAGCCAAGGTGATCATAGTGCTTAGCCTTTTCTACAAGGATGTGGCGGAGGTGACAGCCAGGACAAAGGTGCAGCACGTTGTCGTCGCCTACATCAGGGAGGACCTGCCTCCGCTCAGCCGGCTGCTCTTCACGCTGCTGAAGGAAAAGAGCGAAGGACATCGTCCCGACATCGGCCGGCAGCAGAACACCCACATCTTTCGTGACCTGCTGAAGAAGCACCAGCCCAACCCGCCAACGGTCGACGTGAAGCCAGACGACACGGCCTTGTTTCAGTACACCGGGGGAATCACCGGCGTCAGCAAGGGTGTGGTGGCCACTCACCGGAGTGTCGTGGCGAATACGCTGCAGATCAAGGCCTGGGCCACAGGGATCGGCATCGCCAGCGGCAAAGACGCCGTCATGGGGGCCATGCCGCTCTATCACGTGTACGGCATGGTTGCCATAATGCACTTCTGCGTCATGGATGGCCTGTCCATGATCCTGCTGCCGCGCTTTGTCACCAAGCAGGTGCTCAAGGCTATCAACAAGTACAAGCCGGTTTTCTTCCCTGGGGTGCCCACGATGTATGTGGCTATCAACAACTTCCGCGGGGTCAAGCACTACGATCTGAAATCCGTCAAGGCCTGCATCAGTGCCGGCGCTCCTCTCCCGGTGGAGGCGCAGCAGAGGTTCGAGCAACTCACCCAGGGAAAGCTGCTGGAGGCCTACACCCTGAATGAGGCACCGGTAGTGCTGACCTGCAACCCTATCATGGGCCAGCGCAAGGTCGGCAGCATCGGTCTTCCCTTGCCGGACGTCGAGGCCAGGATCGTGGATCTCGATAAGGGGGAAAAAGAAATGGCCATCGGCGAGATCGGCGAGTTGGTAGTGAAGGGACCACAGGTAATGAAGGGATACTGGAACCAGCCGCAGGAGACTTCCCTGGTGCTTCGCAACGGCTGGCTGTCCACCGGAGACATAGCCAGGATGGACTCAGATGGCTTCTTCTTCGTGGTCGACAGGAAGAAGGAGCTGATTATCACGGAAGGTCAAAACGTCTACCCGCGGGAAGTGGAGGAGGCCCTCCACCAGCATGAGAAGATCAAGGAAGCCGCCTGCTACGGCGTGCCCGATGAGCACAAAGGCGAGGCTGTCAAGGTTGCGGTGGTGCTCAAGGAGGGTCAGACAGCCACGCCGGAAGAGATCGCCGCGTACCTCGCGACAAAGCTGGCCAAGTACAAGGTCCCCAAGCAGGTCGACATCAGGAAGGAACTTCCCAGGTCCCCGGACGGCAAGGTTCTGCGCCGGGTGTTAGCGGACGAAGAAAAGAAGACTGGAAAAGGACGAGGCTAGTTGAGCTGTCCTCGACGTGTTGCCGGCAGTCTCTAGTAATCCTGGCTACGGGAATCGCCGCCGCAACAGCGTCTAATAACGGTCACGGTCGTCGTACAGCCTCCGTGGTCTATAGCTGCCAAACTCTTCGTCCCTGTCTCTGGCTAACATGTAGACACGCAGACTGATAGCGATCACCCAGAAACCCACCAGGACCACTACCCCCAGGGCCGCAGAGTAAAGGTCGGTGCAAAGGCCTAAGACCAGCCCCAGTACCCCCAAACCAATCAAGAAGACCGTGAAAGCATCCCAGAATCTCTCTTCCATCCCACCTCACCCTTGCTGGTTTGGATATGACGCCTAGGATTATAGGCCCCGCTCGCGGGCGGAGTCAAGGTTCTCACACGCGTATTCGCATCTTGAGTTGACACCGCCTGCGTCCCAATGCTATCGTCCGAGACGAATCCCTCACGCCTGCCGCTGTCTCTTATACACATCTGACGCTGCCGACGAGTTCCGAA
>JAUCPZ010000019.1 GCA_030372995.1 Dehalococcoidia bacterium | reverse complement strand
ACATACTCGCCGATACCACCCAGCGTCTTGTGCCCGAAGCCGTCCACGGTGCTGTCTTTGACCACCTCGGTTCCGCCCGCCGGCTTGGCTCCTTCAGCCACCACTATGATGTCGTAGCGGGCGCCCTGCCTGCGGCCTTCCATGACCAGTTCATTCACCTTGTCGATGGAGAAGTCATACTCGGGGATAAGGATGATGTAGGCTCCCGCCGACTCCCCACCCTCCAGGGCCAGCCAACCCGCCGTCCTCCCCATGGTCTCCACCACGAAGATCCTCTTGTGCGAGCCGGCCGTGGTGCGCAGCCGATCAATCTCCTCCACGATGACGTTCAGGGCCGTCTCGAAACCCAGCGTGTAATCGGTGCCCCACAGGTCCTTGTCGATCGTCTTCGGGATGCCGACGACGTTCACACCCTCCTTGGCCAGCTTGCAGGCCACGCTCAGCGTGTCGTCCCCACCGATAGCCACCAGCGCATCAAGGCGCAGCTTCTCGATGTTCTCCAAGACCCTCTTCGACTGGTCATTCTTGGGGTTGTAGGGGTTGGTGCGGGAGGTACCCAGCATAGTGCCGCCGAACCGATCCCAAGTGCGCACGATGTTCTGGTCCAGGGGCGTGAGCCATTCCTGGCTGTCCCCCCGCGACGGCTCAGCCTCGATGAGCCCCTTCCAGCCGTCGCGGATGCCGATCACCTCGTACTGGATGCCGCGTTCGGCCTGAAGGCGGTCGTCAGTAGCGGTCTTCACTACCCACTTGATGGCCGGGTTGAGGCCGGCGCAATCACCACCGCCCGTGAGGATTCCGATCCGGCTCTTTCTCATCGTAGTGACCTGATTCTATGGCCACCTGGAAAGGGTGTCAACGGCCCTGTCAGCGTTCTACATTCATGACACCGGTTAGGTTTTTAGCTTCCGTAGGGTGGGTCAAACGCGCGGTATTGACCCACCACCATCCTGGTCTTGCAGTGAGCCTTGTCAGCGAGTTGGTGGGTTACGCTGCGCTCTAACCCACCCTACATCTGCAATGCTATAATCATGTTCAATCAATTCTGTGCGCATCCGTGGCGCGGGTCAAATGGTGGGTCGACCCGCCACCGTCACCCGAGAGAAACCGGTGTCAGACTACCGAAGAGCTTATGTGAAAGGCGGCGTATTCTTCTTCACCGTCGCCACTTATGAACGACGCCCTCTCTTTAAGACGGAATCCGCCGTCAGTGCCTTGCGGGACTCCTTCAAGCGGGCGATAGCGCTCTATCCCTTCAAGGTTGACTCCATGGTGGTGTTGCCAGACCATCTCCACGCCATTTGGGTGCTTCCCGAAGATGATTCCGACTTCTCTGTCAGATGGAGACTGATCAAGACGATCTTCACCCGCGGCAAGCCTGTGACTTTGCCCAAACCCGCCTCGGATTCGAGGCGCATGAAGAAGGAGAGGGCAATCTGGCAGCGAAGGTTCTGGGAACACATGATTCGAGATGAGGCGGATTTGAACCGACATCGGGACTACATCCATTACAACCCCGTGAAGCACGGCCTCGCGACTTCGCCGGATCAGTGGAAACACAGCAGCTTCCATAGGTTCGTGAGACAAGGACTGTATCCGAGTGATTGGGGAAAGAGTCCTCAGAAGCAAGTCTTGGAGATGGATTTGGAATAGAGGTTGGTGGGTGACGCGCCGCGTCACCCACCCTACATCTGGCGGCGTGCAGCCTTGGGTTCCGCCAGAACGAAAGCTACGTAGGCTCAGTATCCGTAGGGTGGGTGAAACGCGTGGCATTGACCCACCGCCATCCTGGTCGTGCAGTGAGCCCTGT
>JAUCPZ010000018.1 GCA_030372995.1 Dehalococcoidia bacterium | reverse complement strand
GGTTAGCTTCCTGGCTGAGAACTTCGTAACCCTTCTCTTCCAGCAGCTTGCGCAGCAGTACTTCTTCGTTCTTCCACCGCTCGGTCGCAAAGTCCGAGAACGACAGACCTACTTTGATCTTCTCACCAGAAGGCTGGGCAGCGCCAGACTCACCCGGCCTGGGCGGTTTTTCAGCATCGGGGATGTCGCGATAGACATCATCATAAGATTGGAATCCGCTCTTGACCACCAGGTCATACACGTTTTCTTTGGTAACCTGCTGGACCTTGAGGAACAAGCAGGGGACCTCACCGGTCTTGGTGTCATCGTTGGTCAGCTCGGCCATGGTGTAGTTCTTCAGGCCAGAAACTGTGCCACCCTTCAGCAGGGTGTCGAGGGTGTTGACAGCCAGCGGGGAGAGATCGCGGATGTCCTTGAGGATCGAAACGGTCAGTTCACCCTTGACGATGCTGTTGCAGCCGTCAGCGGTGGCATCCTGGCCCGAAATCGGTACCTTGCCTGCCAGACCCTGCGCCTTCATCGCCTGCAGCGCACCCAGCGCCGTGCCGTCATTCGACGCCACAACCGCATCGATGTCGTTACCCGCCGCCGTCAGGATGTTTTCCATCATCTTCAGCGCGTTGGCAGCATCCCAGTTGTCTACCCACTGGTCAGCTACGACTTCGATCTTGTCCTCATACTTCGCCAGGATCTCATCCTGACCCTTGCGGAACAGGATCGCGTTGTTGTCGGTCGGGGAGCCACCCAGCTTCACCAGGCGCAGCTTGCCGTTCTTCGCCACGTCCCAGTTCTCGATGTCCACAGCCTTCATCACGCCATCGGCCTGGCCATTCCCTACCGCCACGTTGTTGAACGACAGGTACGCAGCAATCTTCGGAGTCTTGATCAGACGATCATAGGCGATCACTTTCACGCCAGCATCCGCAGCTTTGTCAACCGAGGTCACCACCGCATCGCCATCTTCCGCGACCACGATCAGACCCTTCACGCCCTGGCTGACCATGTTATCGATCTGGTCGTTCTGCGCCTTCACATCATGGTTAGCTTCCTGGCTGAGAACTTCGTAACCCTTCTCTTCCAGCAGCTTGCGCAGCAGTACTTCTTCGTTCTTCCACCGCTCGGTCGCAAAGTCCGAGAACGACAGACCTACTTTGATCTTCTCACC
>JAUCPZ010000017.1 GCA_030372995.1 Dehalococcoidia bacterium | reverse complement strand
CGAGGACGAGGAGCGCCATCTCGAGCATAGTCTGAGCTAAGTTGCGGAGGGTGAGTATCCCATGCCAGTCAACGGTTGGGAAGTCGTATGACTTGAACGGGTACAGCCACGGCACCATTCCACTTGTGTCCGAGAGCAGGTGCGCCAATCCGCCGCACAGGGCGACCACACCGTATACTCTCTTCTTGATGGAGAATGCGAGTGCCACTAGGAACGTGGTGAATAAGGTGTGGCCAATATTCCTGCCGTCAGTGAATACACCGACCATCCAAAGCGGCTTGTCCACCAGGTCCGGCAGGATGAACGAGAAACCCGCCACGGCCGCCTCTGGTCTCAACAGGTGTCGAAGAGTCGCTCTCACGTGTCCGCTACCTACTACGCTGGCCCTGTGCTTCACCGTGAGGGAAACGGGTTAGGTTTCGCCCCTGGGGTTGCCATTCAGTCTAGGTTGGCCATACCAGAAGTGTCAAACGGATTGTTTGACGGCTCCGGTTCAGAGGGCTTCTGCTCCAGGCAAGAAAGGCGTCGCCTGTCTTCCTGCGGATGTGCGGTGGGGTGCTGCAATGCGGGGCTCGACCGTCTGTTTGCCGTTGAGATTCTACACCCGCGGTCTAAGCGGCCAATGTGGTTGAATCCGATTGACACTCCAGACGCAGTCGATATAGACTTGGCGAGCTACCGTCACGATGTACTAGATTCAAGCAGGAAGATGAAGAATCCATACCGCTGGCTCGGGATGTGGCTTTGCCTGGTCGGCGCTCTTCTGGCTGCGTTGGCGCATCTCATCATGGAGTCGGTGCCTGTCACTGCTGTTGGGATATCCACCCTTGTGGTTGGCATTGTCTGTCTGGCACTACCAAACTACCGACCATACGTATCACCAGAGGCCAGCGAGATGCTCTTCCGAAGTGGGGCGGAGAATGTAGCGGCCCTGCTTGAGGGGCTTCGTCTTGAAGACAGGGCCCTGTATCTGCCGTCGTCGACGACAAATGGCCGCCCACAAGCAGTGATTCCATTGGCGCGGGGTACGCAGGCGTCCATTGAGGGTAGGATTCCGAGACGATTGATTGTAAGATACGGAGCCGGCCCCGACGATGTTGGGATCGCCATTGCCACTCCGGGTACTGTAGGAAACGGTCTGCTGAGGACTGTTCCAGGCTCCACTGCCGAAGAAATCGAAGGTGCACTCTTGCATGTCCTGGTTGGCACACTGGACTTGGCAGACTCGGTTACAGTCAGTGTGTCTGACAGCCGGGTCGACATACTGGTGAGAGGAGGCAGGCTGCATTACGGGGAAGAAACATGGTACCAGCACTGCGTGGGAAGTCCGATTGCCTCCGTGGCGGCAGCCATCTGCAGCGAAGCGTTTTGCAGCCCGGTCAGAATCCGCAGAGAACACGTTAGCCGGGGGCAGGGCCATATCGGACTGGAGGTCTTACCTTGAGGCCGTACAACCAGTACATACTTTGCCTGGCAATACTCACCGGCTTGGCCAACACCGCAATGGCCTTCAGAGAGCAAGAGAGCCTTGAAGTCTATCTCATCGTGAACTCTGTCCTGTTCCTGGGCTTCACAGTGCTGCACATCCGCCTAGGTCATAGGACAAGGAAGGCTGTGGATCTTATTGGCCTTGCAGTGTTCAGCGGCATCATGGCTATCGTTCTTGTCCGGACCATCCGCGACTTGTCTGGCCATTGATGAGGGGAGATCCATATCGCGGCGCGGCTGCTCACATCGGCCTCGACCCGCTGGAATGCCTATCCCGCCTTCGCCGCACGGCGGACATCGACAGGCGTCTTGACACCCATCGACGGCTTCCTGATGGCTTCAAGCAACCTCGCCGAGTCGAGGCGCCAGCCGTCCCGCGGTACCTCGTCCTTGGGCCGGTTTCCGAAGCGTATGTTCTGGGAAAGGGGACACCAGTATCTCAATTTGTGCGGAGTCCGGACACGGCGGCAGAACCGTGTGTCCCGGCTATGTGATACGAGGGCAAGAATGATGGGTAGCGCGATGCTTGTAGCATGCGTCCGCCCGCGCTATAATTCGACGAACTGAGCAGAAGCAGGATACTGAAACGCGGCGCACATACGGACAACGGAACAGAACAAGAAGAAGTGCGGTCACTCCAGTGACCGCCAAATTGTATGCCCGGACTGGCTTCCTCCTAAGAAAGGCCGCCTCTACGGTTGCGCAACGATGATGTGGAGCGGTTGCTGGCTGCACTCGACGCTTGCTTCCATTGCCAGGTGCAAGACGCTCTCTGGCGAGATGCGAGATGAAGGCACGATCCGGGCGCGTGATGAGGTGCGCTTGCCGGGACACAAGAGGGAGATGGGTCGATGATGGCTGCTTCCCGCCTAAGGCTCGCCGTCGTGGTGGGGGCGAGACCCAATTTCATAAAGCTCGCTCCCATCATGAAGGCGACCCGCGATTACAATGCTTGCGCCGGCGGCGGCTGGGTGGATACCTTCCTCATACACACTGGCCAGCACTATGACTTCCAGATGTCGCGGATATTCTTCCAGGAACTCGCTATTCCAGAGCCTGATGTGCACCTGGCTGTGGGTTCAGGTACTCATGGTGAACAGACCGGGCGTGCCATGATCGAAATAGAGAAGGTGCTTAGCGAGTACAAGCCTGACTTGGTTATGGTCCTGGGCGATGTCAACTCGACGCTGGCCGGTGCGCTGGCGGCCGCCAAGATGCAGATTGCCGTGGCCCATGTGGAAGCAGGGCTGCGTTCCTTCGACAGGACGATGCCGGAGGAGATCAACCGAGTCCTTACCGACCATATTTCGGAACTCCTCTTCTGCCCGACGGAGACCGCGGTAGGAAACCTGAGGAACGAAGGTATCACGAAGGGCGTCTATTTGACGGGAGACGTAATGGTTGATGCCCTGCTTGGCTGGCGGGAGATGGCTGAGAGGTCTGACATACTTGAGCGGCTGGGGCTGGTGACCAAACAATACGTGGTCGCCACGGTTCACAGGGCGAGCAACACCGATGACAGGAGAAACCTGCAGAACATTTTGGACGCGCTTTCGGCCGCGCGGGAAAGGGTCATATTCCCGGTTCATCCCCGCACTAGGCGGGCGATGATGGAGATGGCCGTCAACCCGCCGGCGGACAACGTGTCTCTGGTGGAGCCTCTGGGCTACTTGGACTTCCTGAAACTGCTGAGCCATGCGCGCAAGGTCGTCACTGACTCCGGTGGGCTTCAGAAGGAGGCTTACATACTGGGAGTGCCGTGTGTCACTTTGAGAGAGACCACGGAATGGCCAGAGACGCTGGAGTCTGGCTGGAATACTCTGGTTGGGTCCAACCAAGCCAGGATACTTGCTGCGCTACGAGATTCGAGGACAGCGGGACGGTCCAGTGCAGCCTTCGGTGACGGCAAGTCGTCTGTGGCCATCGTTCAGATCCTGACAACGTATGGGCTATTTAGGCCGCACGAGGAGCATTAGTAGCTGCAGCCGAGGGAGACAACGATCGGGGCGTATCCGGGGCGCCTACACGGTGACAATGAGGACATCTTTGGATGGTCACTGTTCCGAGGTTATTGGAGCGTCCATGGGATGCGGATGGGATGAGCCGGATTAGGTTGGAGGGGGCAATCCTCAGTACCGTCTGACTGCGCAGCGAGGGTGTTACTTGATACGCTAAGGGAAGAGATCAAGATTCGCTGGAAGGCTGAATCAGGCGTTCCCGACACAGACCGGCAGCCGCATGAGTGGAAGGACCGTGGCATGCAGGTGAGCATCCGCAGACTCTCGCCGGATTCCCGGGAAGATATGGACCAGTGGAGAGGACTCTACCGTATCGTTTTCGGGCGCGAGTATCCGGAGCAGGTCTGGGAGTGGAAGTATCTGGAGAACCCTTACAACGACGCTGATGGGCCCTTAATATACGTTGCAGAAGCAGACAGTCGCATTGTCGGGGCGCGCTCCCTGCTGCCATCGGTGGTGGCAGTCAGCTACGGCCAAAGGATGGAATGGCTCAAAGCCTGTCAGTTCAACAATGCGATGGTTCATCCTGACTTCAGGCATGGCGGTGTTTTCACCAAGATAACGACTCACTCCATTGAGGATGCACGGCGCAGGGGCTACAAGATCGCTTATGGCTATCCCAACCATCAGTCACTGCCGGGGCACATCAAGATGGGGTGCACCTATCTTGGGCGATTGCGGCGTTGTGCCATGCTCATTAACGTGAAGGCAATTGTAGGGGACTACCTGACCCGGCGGGGAGTACCGCGCTTTGCTCAGAAGGCTGCGCTGCCGATTGCGGAAATAGCTGTCAGCTTGGCTTTGCCCGGCGAGAAGTTGGGCCATTACCGGTTGGAACATGGGCCTGTGCAGAGGTTTGCCGAGGAAATCGCGAGCCTGCATCTGAGCGACGTTGCGCGGCAGGGCATATACGGCCAGCGAAGCATCGAGTTCCTCGCTTGGCGGTTCAGGAGGCCGGACCGTGATTACCGTTGTTACGCCCTGTACGAATCGGATAGAATGGCAGGTTACCTGGCTGCCTACATCAACGCTGTATCACAAAGTGCGTCGATACTGGATATCTATGCACCTGGATGGAATCGACAGATCCTGGCACGGCTCTTGAGGGGTACGTTGGAGCACCTGAAGGGGCAGTCCTGCAGCTCACTTCAGATATCGTTGCTCGACCGAACGTGGCCGCTAAAGGCGCTGTTCTCTCCACGCCATGCAGTTTGGAGGACGAACTTGAATGTGCACTTGATAGCATACTCGCTGTCGGAAGAAATCGATCCAGTGCTCTTCCGTGATCGCGGCAACTGGTACCTGCAGCAAGCGGATCAAAGCCCGTTCTAGTGTTGAGGGTGGCGGTGAACCATGCAGGGGTCAGTGATGATAAGACTGTCACCAGCGGCTCGTGCCCGAGTCGCTTGTGGGCGAAGGCTGTGAAATGAAGGTGCTGGTCACTGACGGCTCGTACGAGAATACGTTGGCCATAGTCCGATACCTCGGCAGACTGGGTATAGAAGTGTGGGTAATCGGCGAGGGCCAGTCGACGCTGAGTTTACGTTCAAAGTACTGTCGTGGCGGGGTTATCGGCCCGAATCCGTCGCAAGAGAACGAATACGTTGAGTTCTTGCAGTCGACTCTGAGGAAAGACACATTCGATGTCTTGATCCCAGTCGGGTACCGCACCACGTCGGTGGTCTCCAGCCATAGAGGGGTCCTCAAGGACCTTGTCAGAGTTGTCTTACCTGACCATGAGAGCCTAGGGTTAGCCCTGAACAAGAGGAAGACCTGCGCTCTTGCCGAAAGGGTTGGAGTACCATATCCCTCGACCATTTGCCCGCAGAGTCTCTCGGACTTGGATGACATCTCGGCCGGCCTCAAGTATCCAGTTGTCATCAAGGGCATCCTTGAAGCTGGAGGGCAGCTGGTCAGGTATCCTGCCAGCCGTCAGGAATTGATCCGTGAATACCATACCATGTGCAAGGATAACAATCTCCATGGCGAGACTCTGCCCATGATTCAAGAGTACATCAGGAGCGACATAACGTACTCATTCTGTGGCCTCTACCAGGAAGGAGCCTGCAAGAGGGTATTCATGTTCAAAGAAATCAGGTCTGTTCCGGTCCGTGGAGGGTCTGCTTCGTATGCTCAGAGCTTCTATGACCCAACCCTGAAAGAATACGGTATGAGGTTGCTGGGCAGTCTACACTGGCACGGAGTGGCGAACATAGAGTTCAGGCTGGAGAAGGGCACTGGAAGGTTGGTGCTCATGGAAATCAACCCCAAGTTCTGGGCCTCGCTGGAAGTAGCTTTGCGGGCCGGAGTCAACTTCCCTTACGATCTCATCCAGGTGGCTATGGGCAAGGATTTGACCTATTCGGAAGAATACGAGAGGGGGTTGAGGTTTCAATTCCCGGCACCAAGGGAGTTGTGGCACTTGAAGGAGAATCCGAAGGCGTTGCCGAGAGTGGTCTTGGATTTCCTCGATCCGAGGGTAAAGTCGAATGTCTGGCTGAGCGACTTCGGCCCTCATGCTTTCCTGCTCTCGCGAGCGGCATCGGCCTTATTGAGGTCAAGGGTTCCCGTGGAAATTGGCGTGGGCAGGTGAGTTCACTGGTGCCTCCTCGTGATGAACTGCGAATGAAGTGGCTGGCACCCTACAGCCCTGCAATGTGCTGGGAAGGAGGCCATCCGCAATGGTGATGGCTGGAAGGGGCCGTTTCTGGGGGTATCGATGAAAGAGTCAGGCGGGGGGTTTTCAGAAGGGCACGATGGCTTCCCCGGGACCTTGCTGATGTGAGCTGCCAGTATCAGGTACCTGAGGGAACATGCGCCAAGATGTCGGCTGTGTCGAAGGCAATGCGGGCAGATCTCTGCCTGACTCTTGGCAATGCCTGTCTTGTGCGAGTCAGCCGAGGCCCATGCTACTCGTGAACGCCGGCGTCGAGGCCAAGCTAGGCGTTGTGCTCAGTTCTGTTACCGATATCTGTATCAGCGGCCTCAGGGGCTGCGACTTCTGTCTCGTGGTAATGCTTCAACCGTCATGGATGACGAAGTGATGGACGGGTCAGATTTTGGTGACAATGGCTAGCAGGCGGGAGTATTCAATCTTTGGCCGGCAGGTCGGCTATATCATAGCCGCTAACATACTGATGCTCCTTGCGGGATTGGTTGAGATCCCAATTGTCACCAAGGCCCTGGGTGCGTCGGATTATGGGATCTGGTCGCTGATCTTGGTGACCAATGGCCTGATAGTCCCCTTTGCTGGCCTTGCCCTCGGCGATGCCATTATCCGGTTCCTGGCGGCGGAAAAGGACCGGGACCGTGTGGCGGACACGTTTCTCTCGATTTGCACTGTGGTCTTCATATCTGCCTCGGTAGCATCCCTTTTGCTTTTCGCCCTGGCCGGACCTCTGGCGCGTTCCGTGTTCCGCGACCCGGACGCAGACTTCTACGTCAGGCTGGCATCGGCACTGATCATCCTCACCTGCATGTTCAACTGCACCCAGAGTTTCATGAGGATGCAGAGGAAGATCGGACTGCGGACGGTCCTGGCTCTTCTGCAGAGCCTTGCGACTCTTGGCCTGATCATCCTGTTTGTAACCATTGGGTACGGCCTGACTGGTGTCGTGGCAGCGGCTTTGTTGGCGTTGGTGCTCACGAATGTTGTGGCCTTCGCTCTGACACTGCGCGAGACTGGTCTTCGCATCCCAAGGTTTGTCAATATGAAGAAGTACCTGCGGTGGTCGCTCCCCATGGTTCCCAACGCGGGCATACTCTGGATAATCAATGTCAGCGACCGGTACATGGTGAGCTACTTCATAGACAGTGCGGCCGCCGGGGTGTACAGTGCAGCCTACTCTATCGGCAACTATGCCTACTTTGCTCTCTTCCCGTTAGGCATGGTCCTGTATCCCAACATCGTCAAGACGTACGACGAAGGCCATCCAGAACAGGCAGCCAATTACCTGAAATACGGGCTGAAGTACCTCATGATGATATCAATCCCCAGTGCTTTCGGCTTGACCGTGCTTTCGGCGCAACTATTGGATTTGCTGACCACCGCCGAATTCGCGGAAGGCAGCAAAGTGATACCTCTGGTGGCCTTTGGTGGTGTCATTTTCTGTCTCTATCAGATCGGCGTATACATCATCCATGTCGTCAACAAGACCTATCTGACGGTCTGGTTGCTGGGTTCCTCCGCCCTGCTGAACGTGGTACTGAATGCTGTGCTGATCCCGCGGATGGGAATGGTAGGTGCGGCAGTGGCCACCGTGGTGGCCTACGGTGTGCTGGGGTTGATGACGCTGACAGTAACACGAAGATTCCTCAAATTCGATCTGAGTCTGCCATTTATGGCCAAGAGCATCGCGTCATCGGGCGTCATGGCATTGTGTATCTGGCTTCTGGACCCGCGCTCACTATGGCCTGTCCTAGGCTGTGTCGTCCTCGGAGCAGTCGTGTATTTCGTGGTTCTCATTTCGCTTAGAGGCCTGAGCAAGGCCGAAATCAACTTCTTCATCAACTTCGTCCGCGAGGCTTTGAGAACGGTCTTGCCGATCCACAAGTAGCTGAGGGCCAGTGCATGCAAGGCGATCTTCTGCCAGCGTCCCAGTGAAGGTGATCCGATCTATGTCTTGCGCCCAGACAAGATGGGTGCTCACGTTATGGCGGAGCGCCGCGCGGCGGAACTCTGACCAGAGAGCATGCGTTCTCCCCATAAAGCCTGGAGTAGGTGCGTGGTGCCAGCCCCAGCGAGTCCAGGAATTGGCGCTGACCTGCCATTACATTGTCCGTGCCGTACAGGATGCGGTCCGCGAAAGTCGATAGAAAGACCTTGGCGTTTGCTGGGTCACGGGCCAGAGCATTGAAGCCGCTGTCACCGGAAATGTCGGCGTATAGATTCGGGTGCTCTCTGAAAAGGCGCCAGATGAGGCCCTCGCCCGTTACCGGCCCGGTCGGCAGGGACTCCCGGCGCTGAGGTGCGTCGGCCGAGATGTACTTCCAAAACATCAGGCCGTGGCCAATGAAGTTGAGTTCAGGGAAGTCGTTCAAGGCACGTTCCAGAGAGGCAAAGTCAAGAAGGTAACCGGGAAACGTGAGACGCTCCAGTCGGCTCTTGAAGAGATGCGTGCGGGTGGCCAGCCGGGCTGCGGCGCAGACAAGCCTGTCGCGGATGGCAGTCGATTGGGGAGTGAGTATGCTGCGCGCCTCTTCCATGTGGAAAACGACAGGGACGCCGAGCTTGGCCGCAGCGGCCAGGAGTCCCCTGAGCCTGGGCGAGTCCCAGTTCAATGTGGTCTTAAGCTCGCCGCAACCCCTTATGCCTCTCTGGTGCCACGATTCCAACTTTGCCGCGGCGTCATCCATGGTTGGGTCAGGAGCGTACATAGGGACTATGCGGTCCGGGTGCTTCGAATAGGCATCGAAGACTTCTTCGACGGGCAAGTGCTGGTACGGCCATTTCCCTGGCTGGACTTCCTCCCAGGTCAGAAGCCAGCAACAGTCGATCCTGTTGGTGTCAAGGTACTTGATGATATCGTTCAGCGCGAAGCCATTGAAGTTAACGTGCATGTGGGAGTCAACCAGCATCGGACCTCCCTTCCGCTTAGGCTGCCAGCCTCGCGACTACTGGGAACCAGCGGTGTTTGCAGGTAGAAGGACTGGTTCCACTATGGGGTGAATCGCCAACTGGGCGGGTATGGTGGTGCCTGCTATGCCGATGCCCTCTGTGTGCCCCCGGGGCATTTTGGCAGGTGGAAGCGGATAATCGACCTTTGAATTCTTCTGATCCGGCACGTATCATCGCCTGGTGTTAACGTCGGACGTTTCCTTTCGCACCATTGAATTGACTGTGGGAATCGTACAGTCAATTCTCGGCGGATGTCAATCCGGCGGGTGCGTTTCGGTTACACGGGGTGTAGGTCACAGGCGTGTTGTGGAACGCGTCAACCCGTGGCCGCTCGCGAAGCGAGCGATGGGGAGCATGCGGTGTCCCCGGCTCGTATACCGGGGGAACCCGAACAGGGAAGGGCAAGTGTGTAGCAGGTGCCGTCGCAGGCTCGCGGCGAAGACCGCGACGCCGGAGCAAACGCAGTCAGTAGCCGACTGGCAAACCGACATTGCATCCACTGTGGAGGCGAGAAAGTCTCAAGAGCTTGCTACGCCGACTTCCCAAATGCTACCATGTGCGGGGGCATGCTATCGGGAAGGAGATACACATTGGCCGTGGGTCATGGACACTAATCCTTCTGCACAGACATCCAGACATCCACAATTGATATATCGTGATTACCGACCTGGTGATGAGAAGCAGATCGCCAAACTGATGATGCCGCATTGGAAGAGCATCAGGGAAGAGCGTGACTGGATTCATGAGTTCATAGATAGCCCCGACGGACCGTCTGTGAGTCGCGTCTGCGAGGTAGATGGCCGAATAGTTGGGCACAATGGCCTGATCCTGATGCAGATGACGGTTGGTGGAAAGACTGTGCTGGGTGGCAAGGCGGAGGGCGCCGTGGTGTCCGAGGAGTTCCACAAGGCTGCGGCAATGCTGACTCACCTCCCTCCAAAGGACCGTCCGATCTTCTTGAATCTGTCGCGTCAACTATGGGAAAGCGCAATGGCGCGGGACGTGGCGATAATGTTCGGTCTTCCCACCAGGATGGCGCTGTACGGTCATCTCAAGGCGGGGTGGGAATTATGGCTGTTGCAGGAACAGGGGCTGATTCGGCCTATCAATGTATTCCGAAGCGCGAGGTTGCTTTCCGAGAAAGTGGGTGGCCGACGTCGGTCACAGGTGATGCAGTGGGCTCTTGCCATACCTCTGTGGGTTGTCACGAGATTCCTGCGCCCAGCAGAGAGGCGCGGAAAGCACAGCGTGATCCCCGTGGATAGCTTTGACGAACGGGTCGACCGTCTTTGGCAGAGTCTGGCTGAACGTCATGGTATGATCTCCATCAGGCGTACCTCTCGTCATCTGAACTGGCGCTTCGCCCATGACCCCTACGTCAGGGCGATACTGGTGGCGGACGGACAACTGAAAGGCTACGGCATAGCGGTAACGAGGGATGGGCAGGAGTACAAGGAGCTTCAGATCATCGACTTGGTGCTGGATGACGGGCATCTAGACTGCCTGGGGCAAATATTGGGTGGGCTGATAGAACAGGCGGGTTCAAAGATCGATTACGTCACGGTGAACTGCTTCACCAGTGGCTGCGGCTATGGAGCGAAGCTGAACAAGCAGTTGAGGAAGTACTTTCTCCCAGCCACAGGCGTGAGATCCAAGACCGCTATTCTGAAGGTCAATCCGGTTCATTGCGACGAGGCCACAGTGAAGGACCCCAACAATTGGTTCATCAATGCCATTTTCACTGAGGTGTTCTGAGGCGTGCTGATCTGCAGGTCGTGGCCTGTTGAGTCTGATTCATGTGCCGCCGGTCTTGGCAGTCAGTCGGCGGGAGCAGTTCTTGGGGTCGAAGTTGCGTCACATGCCGCGCCGAGCCGACAACGAACTGCCGACATAGCTGAGTAGCACCAGACGGTTTGGTCGCGACCATGCAGTACACAGGACCTGCCCCAACCCGATGGCGCCGCGTCCGTGCGGGCGCCGGGTGTCGATTGGCGGCCTATTGCCTCAACTGCACGTGACGTCACCCTGCCTCTAGTTTTCCTTCCAGGTTGCGAGCTACCTCCTGGAGAGTTATGGCCTTGAGCCTATTGCCGTAGATGCCGCTAAGGCGATGGTGGTATAGCTTAAAGGCCTCGATCACGGCCGGATGGACTGACTTGGAGTGACAGGTCACGGCGAAGTAGAGGTCTTGTCGACCACCGCCATGTTGATCAATGTAGCTCCTGGTGACGTCAACCATGATACTTGCGTTGGTGGTCAGGCGCAGGGGGCCCCACCTGCCTCGCATGAGTCGACGGGACAAGCTGGCCACACGGGAGAGGGCGTTCAGTCTCTTGTCTATGCCTGCGTCTTTCGACTGGATGGAGATGCCCAATGGCCTTGGGGTTGGCTCCCGACGGAGATACTCTGTCGCTGCTAATGGCACCATCTTGGCAATCGACCATCTCGCCCTTGCTCCTCTTAGAGCCACTAGCGGAACCTCAAACAGCCCTTCCTTTGCCGCTTGTTCGAGCCCAGTCTCTGGCGAGATGAAGTAGTTGCCCTGTCTTGGCACCTTGCTGAAGTCCATATGACCTACATTGCTGTGGTCTACCACGCCGGGTACGACTGAGGAATCGATCAGGTAGCCAGCATCTCTCAGTGCCCAGAGCACGTCGCCGGCGTTGGGCTGCAATCCGTAGCCTCCGGCGCGGAAGGCGATGCACCGGTAGGACGGATTGACAGGACGAAGTAGGTCCTCGAGATAAGTCTTGGCTCTCCGCAACACATCCGCGCAGAAACGCCTCAGGGCGGGTCCGCCCTCGGGAATCCAATTGCCGAGAAAGAACTTGGCCCGCTCGAACTCATACTTGACGATGCCTGGTTCATCACGGATGATCTCTGTTACCAGCCAATGAGGATGAATGTGTGCCTGAACGTCATGGCCCCTTTGAACGGCACGCTGCAGCTGAGCGTCCACGGCCTCAGGGAATGAATTGTGCCCTAATTCGCGGTACCGCCACAGACAAGTGACGTCACAATATAAGGTCATTCGAACGCCGATGTCCTCGCAGGCCGAAAGAATGCGTTCGGTAGTGTCTATCAGAACCTCGCTTTCGGGGCGATAGTTGGCACCGAGAAAAACCTCATAGTCGTTGTCGTAGACTACATAGATCATGCCTTCTCTCCCGCAGCAAGAGTCTGGACCGGCTTCGCTCCTTGTCCCGGGCGTGGAGGCCTTTGCGCCGCCAGTGGATCCCAGAGGTGGACAAACTGCTGGTTGGGCCGACCCGCTGGCGCGTACGCCGCTGGCCACTGTCGGTCACATTCGCCGCTTGGCGAATACCTGTTCATAACGCTCGAATAGCGTACGCTCTCTCCCGTTATATGGATCAGTGTGGCGTGCCAGACCGGTTGACGGGTGGGACACTAGAAAGAACACTAGTCGCCGTCATGTCGGCAGTGACCCTCGGGACGACATTCTATCAGAAAGGCACGCCGAGTTGTCAAAGCGCTGTACTCTGGGGATGCCGGAAGCGGCGGAGATCGAAACTGCTCCTGTCTCTTATACACATCTCCGAGCCCACGAGACAGCG
>JAUCPZ010000016.1 GCA_030372995.1 Dehalococcoidia bacterium | reverse complement strand
CCATAGAACTTGGCAAAGGGGGTCAGGTACTCCCGGATTTTCACCTGCTGGTCGGCGGTCCTCTTGAGCAGACGCTCAGCCACCACGAACTTGACGTCCTTGCGGGCGATGAGGATTTGCTCGAAGCGGTCCTTCACCCGGCGGATGCTGTCGGCCACAAAGGAAAAACGAGGGCTGTCGAAAATGGCTTCCTGGACACCGGCCATGAAGCGGAACCGCAGGTCCTTGCAAACCTCGCCGATCTCGCGCAGGAAGTTGAGATCGAGAATGAGTTCCTGGTCCTTGCGGGTGCGCAAGTAGTCGAGCAGTTCGTCCACCACCAGGAGCAGACCGTGGTCGGGATGCTCTTGGTGGAAGGCGGTCATCATCTCTTCGAAAGAACGTTTGTTATTGGACACCTTGTCTGCGGGCGGGAAGGAATAGGACACGCCCATTGCGGCCAGGTGCTCCTCCAGTTCGGCGACGAGGATGTCGCGCAGGGACATGGTGGTCGCGCCGATCTCGGTCCGGACCACCTTAAACCGCCCGCTGATCTTTCCGGCGGCGCTGGCCACTCTCTTGTCGTTCAGATGGGTTGCGAGATCGCCGTTTTCAGCCAGGGCAGAGATCACGGACATGAGGTGCGATTTACCGGTGCCATAGTTGCCCACGACCAGCAGCCCCTTGTTGTCCATGGGCTGGTCGAACTGAAGCTGAGGAACGACCAGACTGATCAGCTTCTCGGCCATCTCCTCGGAGATGACATAGGTCTGGACAAGCTGTCGGGCAGCAGCGGCCTCGTCGGCGTCCCGTAGCTGGACCACGGACTCGATAGGCTCAAATTGGATCAGGTCTCCGTATTTCATCGCGTCTGCCCTCCTGCGCTTTCGTTCCTTGTCTTCATGCAACGGCCTCCGGATTCACTACCAGGAAATCTCGTAAGGGATATCGTTTGTATTCGGGGTGGTCCGGCGTCGCATAGACCATGTGCTCTCCGTCGATGGAGCCGCTCCAGGCCGCGACCACCGTTTTGTTCCTGGAGAGCCCCTGCAGGAGCCGCAACGGGTCCTGCTTGAGCGAGACATCGAAGAGGACCTCGACGTTGTCCAGAAGAACCACATCGGCTGCGGATATGCCCACGATCTCCGCGAGGAGGCGGGGCAACTGTAATGCCCGCTGGCGCTCGGTGAGGTCGAGCATGCGCCGGGAAAGCTCGAGATTGACGTTGACCAGAGGAGCCGCCGTGCGCTCATGAACATCCTGGAGCGCGGCGGTCTTGCCCGCACCGGCTGGGGCCACCAGCATGACAAGCCGGTGGTACAGCTCGGCCGCCTGTCCAATTCTTCGTATGACTCTGTCGGCGAGTGGTTCCGCCATTATCGATCTCCTCCTGAACCGGGCTCGTTCGCTCGCGTTTCCTCAAGCCAGTGGTCAATGGCTCCTTTCCGGAAACGCCAGTGCCGGCCGATCTTCTGGGAGGGGATCTTGCCTTCCCGAACGAGCTTGTAGAGCGTCGACTTCGGTATTTTCAGGTAGGCGGCCAACTCTTCGATGGTCAGTACGTCACCTGGTTTTTCATCCATCAAGCGCACCTCTC
>JAUCPZ010000015.1 GCA_030372995.1 Dehalococcoidia bacterium | reverse complement strand
TACCAGCGTAGTCCGCCGTCGCTCTGTCCATGCCCCTGGCGGCGGCGTCTGCGCCCCTCCAGATGTTGCCACCCCCGACGACAATGGCCACCTGCACCCCCGCATCCATCACGTCCTCCACTTGCCTTGAAGATGGTGGCAAGGCAAGTGAAGGACGTGATGGATGCGGGGGTGCAGGTGGCCATTGTCGTCGGGGGTGGCAACATCTGGAGGGGCGCAGACGCCGCCGCCAGGGGCATGGACAGAGCAACGGCGGACTACGCTGGTATGCTGGCCACAGTGATGAATGCCCTGGCCCTCCACGACGCTCTGGAGAAGCAGGGTCTGGTGGCGCGAACGCAGTCGGCAATCCCCATTCAGTCAGTCGCCGAGCCATACATCCGTCTCAGAGCCATCCGCCATCTCGAAAAGGGGAGGGTGGTTATCTTCGCGGCCGGAACAGGGAATCCGTATATGACCACGGACACCGCAGCGGCCCTGCGGGCCATCGAGATAAAGGCCGAGGTGCTCCTCATGGCGAAGAACAGGGTTGACGGCGTGTATACCGCGGATCCGAACAAAGATCCTTCGGCCAAGAAGCTGGACCACCTGGACCATCGGGAAGCTCTGAGGATGGGGCTGCACGTTATGGACGCGACCGCCTTCTCGCTGTGCATGGAGAACAACTTGCCGATCGTGGTGTTTGACCTGCACGCGGCCGACAGCATAAAGAGGGCAGTGGCCCGGGAGCCGATTGGCACCGTGGTATCTTCGGGGGTGAAAGGATGATTGACGACACACTTTCCGCGGCTGACACCAAGATGCAAAAGACCGTGCAGGTCCTGAAGAGGGAGATGGAGACGATCAGGTCTGGCAGAGCCACGTCAGCCCTGGTAGACCACATCATGGTGGAGGCCTACGGCACCAATACCCCATTGAGCCAGTTGGCCTCGATATCCATTCCGGAGGCCAGGCTGCTGATCATTCAGCCGTGGGACAGGAGTATAGTGGGGAATGTGCAGAAGGCAATACAGAAGTCAGACCTGGGGCTGAACCCCATCAGTGACGGCGAAATCATCCGGCTGGTGATCCCGCCGCCGACCGAGGAGCGGCGGAAGGAGCTGGTCAAAGTCGTGCACAAGAGGGTGGAGGACGCCAAGATAGCGGTGCGCAATGTGAGGCGGGACGCGCTCGAGGAGCTGCGGAGGCTGGAGAAGGACAAGAAGATATCTCGCGATGAGAACATGCGGGCCACCGAGAGATTGCAGAAGCTGACGGACCGGTTCATCGCCGAAGTGTCCAAGGTTGGTGCTGACAAAGAAGCGGAGATCATGGAGGTCTAGCCGGGGCGAACGGAGTGTTTCGCGTCCTGCTGAACATGCCCCGCCGGTGAGGCCGGCGGCGGGTTCCGGCTGGACGGATCCCATCGCACCCTGAGGGCATCATGGCCAAGGTTGAAGAGACACAAATCAGTCCCCTGCCGACCCATGTGGCTATCATTATGGACGGGAACGTCAGGTGGGCAGAGGCCAGGCACCTCTCGCGGCTCAAAGGCCACCGCGCTGGCACGGAGAACATCCGCCGCGTTGTGGAAGCCTTTGGCAAGAGCGGCGTCAAGTACTTGACGCTCTATGCTTTCTCTACCGAGAACTGGCAGCGCCCCAAGAGCGAGGTCAGGGAGCTGCTGCAGATACTGGCGAGCGTAATCGGGCGCGAGACGAGAGAGATGCACAAGAGGGGAATCAAGCTCCGCCATCTGGGGAGGCTGGACAGGCTGCCGCCGAGGCTGCAGGAAGAAGTGCTGAAGTCCATCGAACTCACCAAGAACAACAGCAGGATGACGCTGAGCGTGGCCTTTGACTACGGAGGGCGGGCTGAGATCATGGAGGCCACCAGGCAGATGCTTCGCGACAAGGTGTCCCCTGAAGCGGTTGATGAAACCCTCTTCAGCCAGTATCTGTACACATCAGGACTCCCGGATCCGGACCTTATCATTCGCACTGCGGGCGAGATGAGACTGAGCAATTTCCTCCTGTGGCAGTCAGCTTACAGCGAATACTACTTCACGCCGGTCTTCTGGCCGGACTTCGACACAGAAGAGGTCAGGAAGGCGCTGCTGGCCTACAGCCAGAGGGCCCGCAACTTCGGCGCCTGAGGCTCGTGCATGGCGGCGGTCCTGGTGTTAGATGAAGCTGAGAGTCATCACGGCTGTCGTAGGCATTCCCCTCCTGCTAACTTTTGTCTACTTTGACTTCGAGTTTCGCACCGCCTGGTTTGAGCGGATCCCCCTGTTCATCTCGGCGGTCGGCGCGGCCGCAGCCGCAGGCGCCTGGGAGTTCTACCGTCTGGGCAACAATGCCGGAGCCCGGCCGCTGACAGCGTTCGGGATCGCCTGGGCCGTGCTCTTTGTTGTGGCGGCACTCTTCAACGGAGAGTGGACCTCCAGCCGGGAGGCGGCTTCGTACGTGGACTGGGCGATGGCCGGCCTGTTGGGGTCAGCAATCGTTCTGCCACTGGTGTGGGTGTTGATCTTTCAGCGGGACGCATGGCAGCAAAGCTGGGTTTGGACCCTGGCCGGCATTCTCTACCTCGGCTGGATGCTGAGCTACTACGTGATGCTACGGCAGCTTGACGAGGGGCGGGAATTGGTCATCCTGGCGCTCTTCACCACTTTCGCCTGTGATACCACTGCCTACTTTGTCGGCCGGGCCTGGGGCAAACACCACATGACGCCGGCGATAAGTCCGCACAAGACGTGGGAGGGGGCGGCTGGCGGCCTCCTCGGCGCAGTTGCGGCCGCGGCGTTGCTTTGCTTCCTGCTCAATCTGGGGGATTGGGCGCTGCCGCTCAACTATTTGGAGGCAGTAGGAATGGGCTGCCTGATCGGGGTGGTGGCGCAACTCGGCGACCTCCTGGAGTCCGTGCTCAAGCGCCGGGCTGGTGTGAAGGACTCCGGTAGGATATTGCCAGGCCACGGCGGCGTCCTCGACCGAATAGACAGCCTTGTGTTCATAGGTGTTATCGTATACTATTTTGTGCTATGGGTGGACTGAAGAGGATAGCCATCCTCGGCTCCACGGGTTCCATAGGCCAGCAGACACTCGAAGTAGCCCGAGCCTTCAGCGACAAATTCAAGATCATCGCCCTCGGTGCCGGCACCAACAGCCAGCTCCTGGCCGGTCAGATCAAAGAATTCAAGCCGCAGATAGTGTCATTCCAAGGACCAGGGGCCTCTCTGAAGGAGATGCTGCGTCCGGGCGGCCCCGCGGCGCCGAAGATCGTGACACTCGAGGAGATGGCCTCGTACCCGGACGTGGATTTGGTGGTGGTAGCCACCTCAGGCAAGGCCGGGCTGGCTCCAACCCTGGCTGCCATCCGGGCCCGGAAGGAACTGGCCCTGGCAAACAAAGAGGTCCTGGTGATGGCCGGGGCGATCGTAACGGCGGAGGCGAGGAAGCACGGAGTAAAGATCAGACCGGTGGACAGCGAGCACAGCGCCATCTGGCAGTGCCTGAAAGGGGAACAGAGAGGGAGTGTAGCGCGGCTGATCCTGACAGCATCGGGCGGCCCGTTTCTGCGCTACCCGGCGAAGAGGTTGAAGACTATTACTCCTGAGCAAGCGCTGGCCCATCCCACCTGGAAGATGGGAAGGAAGGTGACCATCGACTCGGCAACGCTGATGAACAAGGGCATGGAGGTCATCGAGGCCCACTGGCTCTTCGGCCTTCCGTACAACCGCATCGGTGTGGTGATTCATAGGGAAAGCATCGTGCATTCCATGGTACAGTTCGTCGACGGTTCGATCAAGGCGCAGCTCAGCCGGCCCGACATGCGTCTGCCGATTCAGTATGCGCTGGGCTATCCGGACAGAGGTTTCAACCCTGATCTTCCCGTCATGGACTGGGACAAGGCGCTGGCTTTGAACTTCGAGCCGCCCGATCTGCCAAGGTTTCCCTGCCTGCGGCTGGCGCGGGAAGCAGGGGAGGAAGGGGGCACGTATCCGGCGGTGCTGTGCGCGGCGGACGAGGTGGCAGTGGACAGGTTCCTCTCTCACGGGATCTGTTTCGCTGACATCGCCCCGTTGGTCGAGGACGCACTGGATCATCACCGGGGTGTGAAACGGCCCTCACTGGGTGAAATCCTGGAAGCGGATGCTTGGGCCAGACAGTATGCCACACGGTGGAGAAGCCACAGAACATGAGCACTTTCATAACCATCGTCATATTCGTCGCTGTACTCTTCTTCCTCGTCACCTGTCATGAGCTGGGGCACTTCCTGGCCTGTCGCAGGGCGGGGATCAAGGTCGAGGAATTCGGCATCGGTTTCCCGCCGCGTTTGTTCTCGAGGAAGAGAGGAGAGACAACCTACTCGATCAACCTGATCCCCGTTGGGGCCTTCGTCAGGCCCGTCGGCGAGGATGACCCCACGGTGGAAGGAGGCTTGGCCGGCAAAGGCCCCTGGACCAGGATGGGCGTCTATGCTGCAGGGCCTCTGGTCAACGTCCTGCTGGCCTTCGTGCTCATCTCTTTCTTCTTCATGGGTGTGGTGACAACGCGGATTACCGGGAACCAGGGCATCATGGTGCACTCGGTGGCAGCGGGCTCGCCGGCCGAGGGGGCGGGTATTCAGGCCGGAGATGTCATTCTGCGGATCGATGAAAATGAGATCACGGATTTCGGCGACATCAGCGATGCTGTGAACGCGAATCCTACCGCAGAGAAGGCGGTGGTGCTGCAGCGTGCCGGAGTGGAAATGGGCCCGATCATGGTGCTGCCTCAGTACGATGAGAGCCGGAAACGGTACATACTGGGCGTGTCGTTGCTTTCGTGGCTGGACATGGTCACCGCTGTGGACGCAGATTCGCCGCTGGCCGGTGTCATTCAACCCGGAGACGCCATCCTTCAAGTAGATGGCGAGTGGGTCTACAGTCGTGAGAGCTTTTCGGCGGCGCTGGAGAAGGCGGCAGAGAAGGGGCAGGATTTCGAAGTGCTGCTGGAGCGCATCGTTGATGGTGAAGTGAAGGAAGAGAGGCCGCTGCTGCCAGCGGGATCCATAGGCGCGGGAACGCTCACGGGCATCACGACGGCTTGGGTCGACGGCGCAGAGCTGACTAGGGAGAGGCGCGCTCCATGGCAGGCGGTATGGGATGCCGGTGATTTCGTTGTGCACTTGCCCTCTCTCATCAAGGAGTCCATTCCGCTGATAAGGCAAGATCCCGGTTCGGCCGTCATGGGACCGGTCGGTGCTGCGCGGCTGACGGTAGAGGTAGTGAAGGTGGGCGGCTTCACGAGTGTCCTGTTCCTGGGCGGTTTCATCAGCGTCAGCCTGGCCCTGTTCAATCTCCTGCCGGTTCCACCGCTGGACGGTGGAGGCATGCTTATCGCCTTGATCGAGGGCATACGCGGCGGCAAGCGCTTGCCCCAGAAGGTGGTGCGCTATGTGTACATCGCGGGTACGGCATTGATGATCCTCCTCTTTGTGGTGGTCTTCTACAATGACATCTACAACGCGATCGTGGGCAAGGAGATCCCCGGCCTATGAAGAAACGCAGGATCTCTAAGGCGATCAGCATTGGCGGTGTCACGGTCGGTGGCGGGGCGCCAGTGGTCGTCCAGTCGATGACCAAGACCGACACGCGGGATATCTCGGCCACAGTGAGGGAGATCAGGGGACTCGAGGAGTGTGGCTGCGAGCTGGTGCGGCTGGCGGTACCGGATGCGGAGGCAGCAGCAGCCCTCCGCTCTATCAAGCGCCGCGTCAAGGTCCCCCTGATCGCTGATATCCATTTTGACTACCGCCTGGCGCTGGCAGCATTGGACGCTGGCGTCGATGGCCTGCGGCTCAACCCGGGCAACATCAGCGATCCGCGCCAGATTGCCGCTGTAGTCAGATCTGCCAGGGCGCGGCAGGTGCCGATCCGGATCGGTGTTAACGCTGGCAGCCTGCCGAAGAAACCGGCCCGCGGCTCTATTGCCCAGCGCATGGTGGCGGCCGCGCTGGAACAGATCGACCTGCTGGAAAGCCTCGACTTCGGCCTGATCAAGATCTCGCTCAAGGCCTTCGACGTTCCCACCACAATCGAGGCCTACCGGATGATGGCGCGAAAGACGGTCTACCCGCTCCACTTGGGCATCACCGAGGCTGGGCTCCCAAGGGGAGGGGCGATCCGTAGTGCGGTGGGGATTGGGATTCTCCTTTATGAAGGAATCGGTGACACCATCCGCGTCTCGCTGACTGCCGACCCGCGGGAGGAGGTATTGGCGGGATACGAGATACTAAAGAGCCTGGATCTGCGCGAGCATGGCCCCATCCTGGTGAGCTGCCCTACCTGCGGGCGGTGCGAGGTGGATCTCCTGGGCCTGGCGCGGGCGGTGGAGGAGAGGCTGGCGGGGATCGAAAAGCCGGTCAAGGTGGCGGTGATGGGCTGTGTGGTCAACGGCCCCGGCGAGGCCCGTGACGCGGATGTCGGGATTGCCTGCGGCAAGGGGAAGGGGGCGATCTTCCGGAAGGGCGAGGTGGTGCGGACGGTGAAAGAGGCCGATTTCCTCACTGCCCTGATGCACGAAGTGGGAGGAGTCAAAGGTATCTGATATGCGTGTATCTCAAATGCTGACCAAGACCCTGCGGGAGGTGCCGGCCGAAGCGGATACCATCAGCCACCAGCTCTTGCTCAGAGCAGGCATGATCCACCAGGTGGCCGCGGGCGTATACGCCTATCTTCCCTTGGGCTGGCGGGCGCTGCGCAAGCTCGAACAGATAGTGCGGGAGGAATTCGATCGGATCGGCGGCCAGGCTGTCTCTTATACACATCTGACGCTGCCGACGAGTTCCGAA
>JAUCPZ010000014.1 GCA_030372995.1 Dehalococcoidia bacterium | reverse complement strand
CTGACTGGCCAGCAGGCCTCTCCAGGCAGCTCTCACCCGCCGGCAAACCACCAACCGGAGTATCCGGCCCGGAGACCGCCTAGACCCTGCTCAGTATCTCCGCCACCCTGGTAGCCGTGGAACCGGTCAGCAGGGCGCACTTCTCTATCGTCTCAGGCCCCTTGGGCCCGAGATAGTGGCCCACCACTTCGTTCATATCAAACCAGTTGACGCCCGTGATCTCCGAACAGACGGTGCTCTTGAACATCGGCTTGAACCAGAGGGTCAACTGGTGGCAGGGTTCGAAGGCTGGGAGAATGGCCTCCAGCCCCTGATCGATCCGGGCCCGCCCTACTTTGGCACTGATGAGCACGAAACCGGCGGCCAGGGCACCGCAGGTGAGTCCGCAGCTGCCGCCACCCTGGAGACCTCCCATGGCTCTGAACCAGAATTCATCCCTGATCTCCAGAACATCCTGAAATGCCTGTAGCAGCGACTGGGAGCAGCCGAAGGATTTCTTGTAGTATTCGTATGCCAACTCTCCCACTCTCACCCGGTTCGCCTCGGAGGCCAAGACCTCCTTGATCCTCCTGTCAAAGAGGGCCGCGAAGTTGCCTTCCGTCTCAGATGCTCTGCCAGTCACTGTGTCTCCCTCCATTGGCGACCGGGCCGCAGCGGGCCGCCCAATATAAGGTCATGGAATCATCCAAGATGCCTGCTCTCGCCCTTCGAAGCTTCTGCTTCTGTCAGAATGGCACGCATCCATTGCCTGCCGGCCGATACGAAACGGCCCCGGATCAGTCAGAGGCATAGTCGGCGATCGCCTGGAGCAGTCTCTCAATACTGAAAGGCTTGGTGATGTAGCCATCGGCGCCCACTTCGGCGCTCAGCCTCTCGTTCAGCTTGTGCCCGATGGCGGAGACCATGACCACAGGTATAGACTTCGTTTCCGGATCCGTCTTGATCTCGTGGCAAGCCGAGTAGCCGTCCTTGCCCGGCATCAAGATGTCCATGAGGACAAGGTTCGGCCTGTGCTGCCGTGTCAGCGCAACAGCTTCATCTCCATCCGCCGCCTCCACGACTGTGTAATCCTCGCTCAGCATCCGGCGAACCATCAGGCGTATGCCCTCGTCGTCGTCGACGATCAATACTGTTGTTTTCCTCATCGGGCCCTTCACTCTCACAGCTGACGCAACGGTGCGGCATTGCAGTCAGTACACGATGTTAGCACCGCGGCGGATGACCTTCAATCGCGGCAGCTTCGCCCGCTGCTACCAGAGAGCGGACCTCCGCCGTGCCATCTCACAGAAGCGGCATCTGCGAGTTGGGCCTGGGCGCATCGGGGGCGGGGGCATGGCTGGTGTCCCCGTTCATCTCACCCCAGTTTCGGCCAATCTTGACTTCAACTTTCAGGGGCACGCTCAGTTGCATGGCTCCGGACATGACTTCTCTGAGGAGCGTCTTGGCTTCCTCAGCTTCTTCCTGCGGTGATTCCAGAAGCAAGTCGTCGTGTACCTGGAGTATGAGCCGGCTCTTCAGGCCACGCCGGTCGATCTCTCTTTGCAGCCTGACCATGGCCACCTTGATAATGTCCGCGGCTGTGCCTTGAACAGGCATGTTGATGGCCATCCGCTCCGCCGCCTCCCTGACCTGACGGTTCTCGGACTTGATATCGGGTATGTAGCGCCTCCGGCCCATCACCGTTTCCACATAGC
>JAUCPZ010000013.1 GCA_030372995.1 Dehalococcoidia bacterium | reverse complement strand
GCTACTCCGAAGCCTTTGCCATGCTGCTCTCCGGCGCCGGGAATCTGCGGAAGGTAGCATTCGAAGCCAATGTGCTCACTGTCGCCGAGTTCCGCCAGCTGTCCGACGAGGCAGAGAAGGCGAAGGTTGAACTTGTGCCGACGGAGCACATTGTGGAGTCGCTCAGATCGACCAAGGACGAAGGTGAAATCTCGTGTATTCTCAGGGCTGCATTCATCGCCGACGCGGCCATCGACCATGTGGCCCGCAGGCTCCGCCCGGGAATGACGGAGAGGCAGGCGGCCTGGGAGATAGAGAAGCATCTTCGCGAAAACGGCAGCGAACCGGTTCCATTCGAGATCATAGTCGCCTCCGGCCCCAATGCAGCTTTGCCCCACGCCAGGCCATCTGACCGCCCCATCTCAGAAGGCGAACCGATTATCTTCGACATAGGAGCTCGCTGGAAGGGCTATTGCAGCGATCTTAGCCGGACAATCTATCTTGGAAACCGCGACGAGCGCTTCCAGGAGATATACGGCATTGTTCTGGAAGCACAGATGTCAGCTCTTGAAGGCATCCAGGCCGGGATGACTGGAGCGGAGGCCGATGCCGTGGCGCGCGAGGTGATTGACCGCGCCGGCTACAAGGACGCTTTCGGCCACGGGCTGGGACACGGTGTTGGGCTAGCAGTCCACGAACGGCCGCGGGTTTCACTGACCTCCGCAGACATCATCCAGGAGAATATGGCCTTCACCATCGAGCCAGGGATATACATAGTTGGCTGGGGTGGAGTGAGGATCGAGGACACCGTCGTCATCAGAAACGGCAAGCCCCATCCGCTCACCAAGGCTACAAAGAATCCTTGCCCGTTGGAGGCAGCTTGAGTACTGTGGGAGACCACTTGCCCCCCGGCACCTCCCATGCGGACCCTCGCATGCTGCGGGCCGATCTCCACATACACACCGAGCACTCCTTCGACTGTTCCACAACGCCAAAGGCCATAATCAGGCGGTGCCAGAAGATAGGCATCGACTGCGTCGCCGTAGCAGACCACGGAACCATAGAAGGAGCGTTGCGCCTGCGGGAGACCGCGCCTTTCAAGGTGATCGTCGCCGAGGAAATACTGACCCCTTTGGGTGAGGTCATGGGCATGTTCCTTTCCGAGACCATCCCCAGCAATATCTCCGTCGCCGAAGCCTTCGCCCGTATCAAGGCCCAGAACGGTCTGGTCTGCCTCCCTCATCCGTTTGACAGCATGCGCGGTATTCATAGCCGCGGTTTCCGCGAGATAGCCGCCCTATTGCCGCAAGTCGACGTCATCGAGGTATTCAATTCCAGGTCTCTGCGGTTTGGCAGACCCAATCCCAAAGCTTTGGCCTTCGCCACAGAACACCATCTGCTCATGAGTGCCGGCAGCGACGCCCACACACTCTGGGAAATCGGCCACGCCTATGTGGATATGCCAGACTTCCATGACGTCGACAGTTTCCGCCGCTCCCTGACGGATGGCCACATCTACGGCCGCCACACCTGCCCCCTGGTCCACACTGCCAGCATGCTCAGAACCCTCAAGAAGAAGATCCTCAGATAGAGAGGTGTCTCATGTACCAAGTCGCCTGGTTCTCCACCGGTCGAGGCAAGGGTTCACGCGATTTGTTGACGGTCGCCCAAGAGGCCATTCGCCAGGGTCAGCTCGAAGCCGCGATCTCCGTCGTCTTCTGCAGCCGCGAGCCCGGAGATGCACCTGGAAGCGACCAGTTCATTGAGCTGGTCAAGAGTTTCGGCCTGCCGCTGGTCTGCTTCTCATCCAGAAGGTACAGGCGCGAGCTGAAGGCGGAGGCTCCCGATCAATGGCGCCTGGAGTACGACAGGGAGGTGATGAAGAGGCTGGAGGGATACCGTCACGACCTGTGTGTACTGGCCGGCTATATGCTGGTGGTCGGCAGTGAGATGTGCCGGAAGTACAAGATGGTGAACCTCCACCCGGCCGCCCCGGGCGGCCCCAAAGGCACCTGGCAGGACGTGATCTGGCAGCTCATTGAACAGAAAGCTCAGAGTACGGGCGTTATGATGCACCTCGTCACACCCGAACTGGACCAGGGTCCTCCCGTGGCCTACTGCACCTTCTCGCTCCGAGGTGAGCCTTTCGACAGATATTGGAAGGAAATCGAAGGACTCTCAGTCGCCCAGATCAAGGCGCAGCAGGGGGAAGAAAACGCCCTCTTCAAGTTAATCCGACAGCGTGGCGTTGTCAGAGAGCACCCGCTGGTTCTCTCCACTATCAACGCTTTCAGCCAGGGCAGAGTCCGTATCGAAGGGGAGACCGTGGTGGACGCGAAGGGAAACCCTATCGCCGGGTACGACCTGACTGAAGAGATCGACCGTCTGGTTGAACGCTGAACATAGGAGAACGGAGAACCGCCTGCGCCGGATGCGGTGTGAAGGCGCAAAGTCGAGACTAGGGGAGCTTCCCCAGCACCTTGTCCACCACTCCGTATTCCACTGCCTGTTTGGCATCCAGCCAGTAGTTGCGGTCGCAGTCCTCTTCGATCTGTTTCAGCGGCTTGCCAGTGTGATGGCTGATAATGCGGTACAGCCTCGCCTGAACGCGCAGCATCTCTTCAGCCTCAATCTGCAGGTCGGTTGCCGGGCCAGTGATGTTGCCTCTTATCAGAGGTTGATGAAGCAGGACACTCGCATTCGGAAGCGTGTAGCGCTTTCCTTTCGTGCCCCCCATCACCAGAACTGCCCCCATGCTGGCCGCCAGACCTACACAGTACGTGTTAACGTCGCACTGAATGAATTGCATCATGTCGTAGATCGCCAATCCGGCAGAGACCGATCCTCCCGGAGAATTGATGTAGAAATGGATGTCCGCTTTCGGATTCTCACCGTTCAGGAAGAGCATCTGCGCTATGATCAGGTTGGCCTTCTCGTCTTCCACCGGGCCACCGAGGAATATCACTCTGTCCCTCAGCAACCGGGAATAGATGTCATACGTGCGCTCGCCCGTCTCACTGGGCTCGATCACGATCGGCGTCCCGTTAGACATTCCGTTCTCCCTCCCGATCACTGCCGGCCTTACTTCGCCTTTGCCTCTTTGCCCTTCGAGGCTTTGCCGGTGATGATCTCATCTATGATACCCCACTCCAAGGCCTCCTGTGCCGTCATGTATCGGTCCCGCTGCGTCTCCTTCTGGACTCTCTCTATGCTCTGCCCCGTGTGTTTAGCCACGATTTCATCCAGCATGTTCTTGGTTCTGATGATCTCGTCAGCCTGGATCTTGATGTCGGCAGCCTGCCCCCCCAAGCCCCCCGTTGGCTGGTGCAGCATGATCTTCGCATGCGGGAGAGCATAACGCTTTCCTTTGGTCCCCGCACACAACAGTATCGCCGCCAGGCTGGCCGTCATGCCAATGCATATGGTCGACACGTCGCACCGGATCAACTGCATCGCATCGTAGATGGCCAGACCTGAGTGCACGTAGCCGCCCGGGCTGTGTATGTAGAGGCTGACATCCTTGTCCGGGTCCTCACGGTCAAGATACAGAAGCTGGGCTACGACCACATTGGCCACCTGATCATCTATCGGCGTGCCCAGGAACACGATCCGCTCTCGCAGCAAGAGCGAATATATATCAAAGGCGCGCTCCCCCCTTGTGCCGGTCTCCACGACCATCGGGATGATATCTCTAGGTTGCACCATCCTTCGCCTCCTTCCCGGCTTCCTCCTCTTGCTCTGCCTTCTTGCCACACTTACCCATCGCGATGTCAACCAGCCTCTGCACCGTTTTCTGAACCATCAGCCTGTTCTCCACCACATCACGGGCCTGCGGCATCGACAGCAATTCCTGGATCTTCTCATCTTCCTTGCCGACGCTGTTCTTCATAGCCTCGACGTCTGCTTCTATCTCTGCCGGTGCTGCTGTGATCTTCTCCTGTTCGGCCACCTTGGCCAGAACGAGACTGCGCTTCAACCGTTCCACCGCCCTCGGCCTGAGCTCTTCTCTCAACTCCTGCTCGGTCTTCTTCATGCTCTGTAAATAGGCCCGCAAGCCACCCCTATCCCGCAAAGCCATGTCTCGGTCCCTCATCAGCCTATCGATCTCCTGCTCTGCGAGAAGAGGTGGATACTCTATTCTGACGGCAGAGTTGACCACAGCCTCCACGACTTTGTCCTCATATTCTCTCCTGGCGTTATCTTCGGCTACCCTTCTCAGGGCTTCTGCAGCGTACTTGCGCAGTCCGTCGATAGTGTCCATCCCCTCGCCCAGGCTCTTCGCGAACTCGTCGTCCAGCTCCGGCAAGTGCCTCTCTTTCACCTCTCTCACCTTCACCTTGAAAGTGAACTCCTTGCCGGCCAGTTCCTTTATCTTGTAGTCCTCGGCAAAGTGCAGAGTGAACTCCTTTTCCTCACCAACGGCCATCCCCACCACATGCTCACAGAAACCCGGCAAAGGCAGTATCGAATCCTTGACGAGCAGCAACTGCTGTCCCTCGTGGCTTCTCGGCTCCCCACCCTTCTCCCCTTGGGTGAGATCTATTATGACCATGTCTCCGAAATTCGCCGCCCGGTCTGCCGGAGCCCACTCCCCGTGCCGTTCTCGCAGCTTCTGCATGAAGTCGTCCACCTCGGCATCGCCGACCTCGACCGAGGGCGGTTCGATTCTGATGTTGCGGTAGTCTCCCAATTCCACTTCCGGACGCAGAGAGAATGTCGCCCGGAATACAACTGGGTCTTCCTGGAGGATCTCGACGTTTGGCGGAGCTACCACATCCAGCTTCTGTTCCTCAATTATCTTCATGCACAAGTCCGGCACTAGGTCCTCTAGGGCTTCTTTCCGTAACACCTCCTTGCCGACATATTGCTCCAGCACCGCCCGAGGCGTCTTGCCTTTGCGGAAGCCAGGAACGGCCACCTCCTTCACCACGTGGCGATAAGCCTGTTCGAGGGAAGCGTCTATCTCCGCCGCTTCAACCTCCACCCTCATCACCACTTGGCGATTCTCAGCACTCTCTGTTGATGTCTTCACCTGTCACCAATCCCTTTCTTGAAGGCCGCTTGCCGTCAGGCCTGCCGCAAACAGGCCTAGTCTTCGTCCCGCCTCATCAGATGCAGCTCCCGAAGCTGCTCGTCCGATACCTCGGAAGGCGCATCAAAGGTGAGATCGCACCCTGCCTGATTCTTCGGAAACGCAATCACCTCCCGGATGCTTTCCTCACCGGCCAGAATCATCACCATTCTGTCGATCCCCGGAGCTATCCCGCCATGAGGAGGGGCACCATACTCGAAAGCCTCCAGCATGTGCCCGAAAAGGCGCCGCACCCGCTCGGCGTCATACCCCAGCAGGCGGAAAACCTTCTCCTGGATATCTCTATTATGTATGCGGATGCTGCCGCTAGACAACTCATATCCGTTGCAGACGATGTCGTAGCACTTCGCCCTTACCTTGGCGGGCTCGGTGTCCAGCATCGGGATGTCTTCGTCCCGCGGAGCGGTGAAAGGATGATGAGATGCCTGCCAGCGTTTCTCCTCTTCGCTCCACTCAAACAGCGGGAAATCCACGACAAACGCTACTGCCAGGGTATTCTGGTCAATCAGGCCCAGGCGCCGACCCATCTCCCGCCTCATCTGATCCAGAACCTTGTTCACCACTCCAGCCCTATCAGCCACAATCAGCAGCAAATCGCCCGCCTTCGCGCCCAGACGGTCTGCCATCTTCCTGACTTCTTCAGTGGCCAGGAACTTGGCCGCTGCCGAACTGGCCTTGTCAACGGCCACACCATCGGCCTCCTCAACCAGGGCCAATGCCACCAGCCCCCTGGCCCCGAAAGCCCTCGCCAGATCAATCAGCTCATCGAGTTGCTTCCTTGTGTATGCGCCGCATCCGGGCACGCACAAGCCCTTCACGATCCCACCGCTCTTGATGGCACCCTTGAATACGCCGAAATCTGAGCCAGCCACGATGTCCGTCAGGCTTCTCAGTTCCAGGCCAAACCGGAGGTCAGGCTTGTCCGTCCCGTATCTCTCCATGACGTCGTCATAGGACAGGCGCGGGAATGGCTTCAGCAGCTTCATCGAAGGCTTCACCTTCTCTACTACCGAGATGAACATGTCCTCCATAAGCTGAAGAACGTCCGCCTCATCGACGAAACTCATCTCGATGTCGAGCTGGGTGAATTCCAGTTGGCGGTCCGCCCGCTGGTCCTCGTCCCGGAAGCATCTCGCCACCTGGTAATACTTCTCGAATCCGGCCACCATCAGCAACTGCTTCAACTGCTGGGGTGACTGCGGCAGGGCATAGAACTTGCCGGGTTGAAGCCGGCTGGGAACCAGGAAGTCCCTGGCGCCTTCCGGCGTGCTCTTGATCAGAATGGGCGTTTCAATCTCGATGAAACCCCTGGCATCCAGGAACTCGCGCAGGCACTTCACCACCCTGTGACGGAGGATGATATTGTCCTTCATCCGCTGCCGGCGAAGATCAAGATACCGGTACTTCAGCCGGAGATTCTCGTCCACATCCGATTCTTCGTTGATGTAGAAGGGAGGACTCTTCGCCGGGTTGAGAATGCGGCAGCTTGTGGCGACAAGCTCTATCTCGCCGGTGGGTAGGCTCGGGTTTTCGCTTCCTTTGGGCCGCCGGCTGATCTCTCCGGAGACCTGTATGACAAACTCGTTCCGGAGGGTTCCGGCCAAACGGTGCACAGATTCGGAGCGTCTCGGATCGAAAACAACCTGGACCAGGCCTTCCCTGTCCCTGAGATCGATGAAGATCAGCCCCCCGTGGTCCCTCCGCCTGTGCACCCATCCCGCCAGCGTCACCGACTGACCGATGCTGCTTGTGGTCAGATCGCTGGAACTGTGACTTCTAAGCAATATTCTCCTCTTGCTACCGAAAGGATTATAATGGAAACCGAGCGCGCTTTTCAACCGATGCCTGCGCGATTCGCGCGGGCGCAGTACCAGGGTTGCCCTCCCGACAAGTTGCCCCAGCCATGCGAGGATGCTGGTGAATCTAGGAAAACGACTCTACGACCTCCAACAGCTGGACCTTCGGATCGAGAGGACTGTTGAGGCGCTGTCGCGCGTCGAACGTCAACTGAACCACAACGAAGACTTGGAGAGGGCCAAGGCGGATTTGCAGGCCATCCAGAAAGAACAGGCCGCCCTGCAGGAGAAGCAACGGGCCGCCGAGCTTACGGTGGACGACCTCCAAGCCAAGCTCAAGCCCATCCAGCAGAAGCTGCTGAAGATCTCCGGCAGCACACCCAAGGAACTGGCTGCCATGGAGAAGCAGGCCACGCAACTGAAGAGCCATATCACAGAGGAAGAAGACAAGATCCTGGACATGATGGGGCAGGCCGAGGCTCTGCAAAGCGCGGCTGCCGCCAAGGCGGCCACCGTAGACAAGATGGAGCGGGAGTGGGCAGACAGGCGCAAGGAGCTGCAGGCCGAACAGGCAGAGCTCATGGCCACTCTAGAGTCGCACCGGAGAGCCAAGGACGAGATAGTTGCTCAGATCGATCCTGCCCACCTGCAGCTCTACGAGAGACTGCGCCAGAAGAAGCAGGGCAGTGCCGTAGCCAAGATAGAGCAAGGGCGGTGCCAGGGCTGCAGGATCACCATACCCGTCAGCGAGCTGACGCAGGCGAGGGCTGGCGAGCTGGTGCAATG
>JAUCPZ010000012.1 GCA_030372995.1 Dehalococcoidia bacterium | reverse complement strand
GCTATGTGTCGGTACACCGCGTCTGCCAGGGGGATCGTTGTTGGAATGTGCGCCACCCAAAGGGCGGGGCGTTTGGCGCGGCCGAGCTATCGATCCACAGCTTCACGGATGGCCTTGCACTTGGTGTCGGCTTCCACTTCGACTTCCACGTCGGGATCATTGTGGCCATCGCCGTCATCTCCCACGATTTCTCCGACGGCATCAATACGGTCACCATCATGCTGAATTCTGGCAATTCCTTGAGGTCGACCTTCTTGATGCTGCTGGCAGATGCCATAGCGCCAGTACTGGGGGCAGCTTCGACCCTGTTCATAGATATACCAGGGCGATTTCTAGTTCTTGTGCTGCCATTCTTTGCGGGTGGATTTCTCTACCTGGGTGCCAGTGACGTTCTGCCCGAAGCCCACGAGAAGAATCCGCCATTGCTTTCCTTTCTCTTCAACATGGCTGGCTTCATTGTGGTTCTTGTCATGGCCAGACTCCTGAATATCTAAAGGTTCCGGCTGATCCTCGCTGGATATGCCACAGGCCGTGGGTGCGAGAATAAGTACGCTCCACATGACGCCAATAAGTACAGTTTCGAATGGTGGGAACTCTGATAGCCCTGCAATACTGTCGTTGTGGACCGCACTTTTCATCGGCTGATATGGAGATCGATGGTGCAACTGCATCGGCCGGCAGGGATGAGCAATCGGCAAGAATAGGACGGCGCGGCAACCTTGCGCCTATTGTAAGCTGGCGGCTGATTATCCTTTGCAGAATATAGGTCAAGAGGCGCTGGAATGTACAAGAGCATGCTGATCCCGGCAGATAGTTCCAAGCTAGCTGAATTGGCCTTCTCATATCCAGAAGAACTCGCTGCGAGGCTGGATACGAAGGTGACCATACTGCACGTTGCTGACCCGAGGGAATCAGACAGGCTGCTAATGCATCAGGCATATGTCGATCGGTCATCAGACACCATAAGGCGCCGCATATCAGAAGTGCAGGAGAAGCTCGACAAGAAGTCACAGCAGAAGACGCCTGACGTCTCCGGCGATGTGGTCACAGGCCGTGCGGCTTACGAAATCCTGCGCTACGTGCGCGAGAAGGGGATCGACCTGATAGTCATGTCGACGCATGGTCATACCGGGATAAGGCATTGGGCAGTAGGGGAGCGTGGCCGACAGGCTTCTGCAAGCATCCCCAGTTCCGCTGCTTCTCGTCCGATCAGCATCAGCCGAGAAAGGCGGATTAGGGAAGTGGACCGACATCACGGTGGTTGTCCCGCTGGACGGTTCACCACTGGCGGAGTCTGTGTTGCCCGACGTTCAGGCACTGGCACAACAGGTCGGCAATGAAATGCTGAACGTGGTACTGGTCAGGGTCTGCGAACCTCCACCGGTGCCGGTCGTTACAGGACCGCAGGGCCCTACGTATTACCCGGTCGGGTATGAGGCACTTGTGGACGAAAGCTGGGAGTCATGCAGGCGGGTCACGAAGCAGTACCTGAATGATATTGAGAACCACCTTAAGGAGAGTGGTTTGCAGGTCCGCTTTGAGCCAATAGAGGAGACAAAACTCAGTGTGGCTGACGAGATCGTTGAATACGCCAACAAGATTCCCTTCAGCCTGATCGTGATGGCGACGCATGGTCGCTCAGGAGTCAGCAGGTGGGCCTACGGGAGCGTGGCACACAAGGTTCTGATGGGGTCTTCGAGCCCTGTCCTTCTGGTGAGGACGGCGTGAAGCGGCAAGTGTCCGGAGGCTGCACCGATCGGAAAATGAGATGAGCATAATTGATGTGAGAGAACTTTCCAAGCGTTTTGGGCGATTCACTGCAGTGGACCGGGTTACCTTCACGGTGGAGAAAGGCGAGATTTTTGGCTTCCTGGGGCCGAACGGGGCTGGCAAGACGACGACCATACGCATGCTCTGCACTCTACTGCGCCCGACCGGCGGCAACGCCACAGTCGCCGGTTTCGACATCGTGAAGCAGGCAAACAAGGTGAGGCAGCACATCGGTCTAGTGGCCGAGAAGATCATTCTTTATGACCAACTGACGCCATCAGAGAACCTGACACTGTTCGGCAGGCTAAACAACCTTCCAGCAAGTGAAATCACCAGCGGAATAGAAAGATGGCTTGGCCGTCTGCACATGGAGCAGTGGAAGGACAAGCAGGTGGGGACTTTCTCCACTGGCATGAAACAGAGGATAAACATTGCTCGAGCTCTTCTTCATCGTCCCAGCGTTGTCTTTCTCGACGAACCAACGCTGGGTCTTGACCCGCAGACCACGAGGTTCATACACGACTTTATTCTGGAGTTGAGCCAGGAGGGCACCACCGTCGTGCTGACTACCCACGGTATGGGCGAAGCCGATACTCTATCTCACCGGATAGCGATCATAGACAGAGGCGGCGTAGTTGCCTCTGGTACTCCGGCAGAGTTGAAGAACCTTGTCAGTAATAATGATTCTGGAATGATCGACATGGAGATTCCGAATCTCAATGAGGCCATGTTGGCGCGTCTGAAGCAGATGCAGGTAGTAGCTTCAGTTGTAGAAACAGATGCTCATCACATCAGGGTCCGGACGAAGGGCGCCGAGGCTCCTGGCCCGATTGTGAATGCCATCTCCGCAGAAGGCGGACAGATCCGATCCATAAACACCGCTGAGCCGAACCTTGAAGATGTGTTCCTGCACTTCACCGGGCGTGAAATGCGCGATGCTGCCAGTGGCAAGGTGACATCAGTTCGCGGTCCTGTCTTGGGAAGTGGGACATCAAGGGCGAGGTAGAGCGCTTCAGTATGCTGACATGGGGTGGAGAATTATGAAGAACCTGTTCAGCTTGGTCGCAAGAACGATGGCACACAGCTACCGCATCGGGATCAAGGATCTTCTCGTTTTCGCCCGAGATCGCCTGAGATTGATCACTTTTGTCATCATGCCCATTTTCATGATGGTGATGACAGGATATGTCTTTCCCACAGAGAATGCGTTGAAGCACTCCCCCGTCGGCGTAGTCAATCTCGACCAGGGGCCCTTGGGAGCGCAAGTAGTATCGGCACTAGAACTGTGGGGCACTGACAACAACAATCGTCTCTTCGACATCACCTACCCCAAAGACCAGTCTGACGCTGTGGAGCGAATAAAGAAGCAGGAGAGCAACGGTGCTGTCGTCATCCCGGCCGGCTTCTCCGCCACCATAGGATCTGGCCAGCAAGCCACCATTACCGTCATTACCGATGAGTCGAACCCCCAGATATCGGTGTTGATGAGCTCGATCATGGACAAGGTGATGTCAGGTATCTCTGTGCAGATAGGAACAAGGGAAGTATCGACTTTGAACCCTGGGTTGACCGACCCTGAAGCAGTGGTGCAACCCTTTGTAGTTGAGACCATAGGGGTGGTTCCGGGGAACCCTAACTATTTTGAGTTCATGGCTCCCGGGATTATGGCCATGGTCATAATGATGGCGGCCATGATCGGACTGGCTGGCTCGGTTGCCAGAGAGCGAGAGTTGGGGACCCTGGATGGCGTGCTCTCAGCTCCCACGAGCAGATTGGCTGTGGTCGTCGGGAAGAGCATGGCCCAAGTTGTGCGCGGGCTTTTCCAAGCGGCGTTGACCCTAGTATTGGCGGTGGTGCTGTTCGGTGTAGTCGTCCATGGCAACCTGGCTCTTCTAGCGTTGCTTCTGGTGCTCACCGTCTTCTCGTTCATCGGCATCGGCATCATTGTCTCGGCGGTCTCCTCTGATCAAGAGACAGCGGTCACTATTATGATGACACTGACCTTCCCCATGATATTCCTGTCGGGAGCCCTATTCCCCATCCAACAGATGCCCACTGTCATGCAATGGATTTCGAAGGGCATACCTCTTTCCTATGCGGTGGAGGCCCTGCGGAAGTGCATTGTCCTTGGCACGGGCATCCCAGAAATGAGGACTGAGATGCTGGTAATGCTTGGCTTCGGCGTTGTGTTTCTAGCCGTTGCTGTGCCTGTCTTCAATCGCGCAACCACCAGGTAGGCGCCGGTCTGCGAAAGCCGCTCCATCACTTGTACTATGAGAACTGCCGGCTGTGCGCGAGTCATCCTGGTTGTTTCCCTTGCACTCTCACTGGTGTTGATCCTCTTCTTCGTGGGAGTCACCGCTATCTCATTTGACAGACTGGGAGTGTCTCCGAGAGTTGCGCTCGCATTGGTAGGAGTATCCATAATTGGCAGCGTCATTAACGTCCCCTTACGACGGCGCAGGATAGTCTCAGAAACACCCAACGAACTGGCCTTTCCGCTCTCCGTGATATTCTATGTTCCGCCACGGGTGGCCGATCAGGTGCTGGCAGTGAACCTGGGTGGCGCTGTAGTGCCGACGGGATTTTCTTTGTACCTGCTGATCACCAAGGCACCGCTGTGGCAGACGGCCGTTGCCACGGCGATCGTGGCCGTGGCCGCTAAGGCCGTTGCCCGACCCAAGGCCGGAGTGGGCATCGTCATGCCCATATGGGTTGCACCGCTGCTCTCAGTCGGTCTGGCGTTGTTGCTGGCTCCGCACAATGCTCCCCCGGTAGCATATGTCTCGGGCGCAATGGGAACTTTGATTGGCGCCGATCTACTCAATCTCCCGAGTCTCACCCGACAGGCTGGAGTATTGAGCATCGGGGGTGCTGGCGTGTTCGACGGCATCTTCCTGGTAGCGATAGTCGCCGCTCTTCTCGCCTAGCTAAAGGCGGCAAGACGTATCAAGAAACCGACTGCACTCGAAGGTGCGACAAAATGCGTCAGCCATTAGGTTGCGCCCGAAAAAAGAGGGGGAGAGCCCGCGCTGCCCTCTTCGAACAGACTACCGCTTGGATAACTGACGCTAGTCTTTCTTGAGTTGGTCGAATTCCACTCTGCTCAATTCTCCTCGGGCATAACGTTCCCTGACAATGGCTGTGGCGCCATTTCCTCTGCCGCTTGATGTCGACCGTCTCAAGAGCGCCACTATGCTCCCGACTGCCAGTCCAACAAGAGCTGCCAGAAGGAAGAGCCCGATGATTGCCCCTGGATGGCACCGACAGGAGCCCATTCTCTCAGAGCAATGATGCCACGTCATGCTACCGATCAGCTTCTCTCTCGACGGAGGCCATCTTGTTCATAGACCAGCCTCCGATTCATCTCCAGTCTGGTATAACACAGTCGAAGGTTGGGGAAACGAGTTTTCCGCCGGAGCCGTGAGCGGGTTCCCTCGCCAACCGCAGCAGCAGTTCCTTCAGCTCCAGCACGTGGGCACAGAGACGAAGGTCTTGAGACTGTCCGGGGCTGAAGGGATAGGAGAGGGGCAGCAGCTACGTAACCTCCACGATGCGAACTTAGCTAGGTTTACGAATGGCACTTCTCAGTCACGGTGTGCAACGATAGTCATGTTCCGGAGCAACGAGGGCCGTCGAGTCAGGGGAGAATAACCGGGATGAAAGCGAAGACCTGCGGTCTGGCAGCCGTGGCGATTGCCATAGCGATATTCTGGGCTATGCTGTCCATAATATTTGAATCAGTTGTCTTCAGTCATAGAAGTGAATGGCATTCTCTGCCGTGGTATTTCTGTGACATTGCGGCGACCATAGGCGGTGTGGCCACATTCGTATTCGTATACATCCAGGTGATGAAAAAGTGAGATACGGCCACACGACGAATACGTCATTTGAAGCTAAGCCTGTGACCGGGTGAAGGGAATGGGTTGGATTTACCTGGCTCTCTCTGTTGCCACGGAGGTCATAGGCACTGCAGCCATGAAACTGTCGCGCGGTTTCACCAAAATCGTGCCTTCGATACTCATGCTGGCGTTCTATGGGCTCAGCTTCGCTTTTCTAACCCTGGCCCTGAAGAAGATCGACGTGAGCATTGGGTACGCCATATGGGCTGGAATAGCGACAGCCCTGGTGGGCGTAGTCGGTATCCTCTACTTCAAGGAGCCTGTTACGATAATAAAGGTGGTCTCCATAGCACTTGTTGTGCTGGGTGTCATCGGGCTGACATTGGCGGACTCTCACCTTGGTCACACCGGCTAGCCCCCGGCTCGGTAGACGGCGCCTGGCAAGGCGCATTTGGACCTGGATGCGTTGATTCAGCCGCCAATTGCCTTGTTTATCGCCAGAGCTATCCTGACGAGTCCGGGGGTACCCCCATGATAGGCTATGAAACGGTCCTGCCATACCGGCTCAAACTTGACCTTGTAGTCGTGCAGACCCTGGTTGGACACGAACCAGTGGATGCGGAAAAGCAGGCTCAGCGCCTTCTCCGTCAATGGCGCGTCGAGCCTGTTGCCCAGCCCCGCAAAAGGCGCAATCCCCATGTTGAACCACCGATAGCCTTCTCCCCGCAAAGCGAAGAGCGTCTGCTGCATAAGGTAGTCCATCGTTGCATTGGGTACACCTGGAATATGGCGCAACAAATCGAAGCTGGCCTCATCTTTTCTGTAGGACGGAGATTCGTTCAGGAATCCTACGGCCTGCCCTGACCGATCACGCACCACGCAAATCGTTGTCTTCTCCATGTAACTTCGATCGAAGTGGCCTTCGACGAAACCAAGCTCACGGTGCTTCGGAAGTTTCAACCAGGCATCAGACACCTTCTCCACCTCGTCCAAGAGTGAACCAGGATGGGGCGGTTTGTACCTCGAGAAGCTGTATCCTTCCCGCTCAAAACGATGCTGGTGGTAGCGGAAATACTTCTTATGGCCAGTCTGTGAAGAGAAGAGTTGCAGATCAACAACGGCTTCTTCTCCGATCTTGAGCATGCCAAGGCCAAGCCGACGGTACATCGGCAGAAGGTCCGGAAAGAGGAAGCAGACTGTCCACCCGTTGTTGTAGCAATGGTCGAGAAACGACTTGGTCACGTCTTCCAGTTCATCTTCCGGCCCACTTGGATCTCCCAGGCTAAGAGCTACACCGCGAAAGGTGGCATAAGCGACAAACGAGCGCTTGCTCTCAGAGAAGAAGTAGGACTTGGCTGGCCATAGTTTGAAGAAGTCATACGAGGAACGCCCGTGTCGCTCCAGAATGGCTTGAGCCAGCGCACGTTCGTGCGGCAGCACTTGTAGCCTGAAGGTAACAGGGCGAAACAGGCTGTAGGCAGCAACTGCCCAGGCCGCTATGCCCACGGCGCTCAGCGACTCCAGAAACCAACTGGCTTGGCGGGTATGGGCCACCAGATCACTGTTGCCTATGAGGGTGATCTGGCGCAGTGTTCTTACAACCGAGTCTCCCAGGCTGAACTCCAGGCCGAAGTCCCGCCTGTCAAGGTACCAGAAGCCAAGAGTACCATATACGACGGCAATTGAGAGGCTGACTAGCATCAGCCCAATCCCTCGCCTGATGCTGCTGGAATCGCTGCGCACGGTGAAACGTCCGCGAAAGACGAGCAGGAGGACACAGGCCAGGGCGGGTGCGATGGCTAGATACCACAAGCGTCCTGACTGGATATGCGCCGCCACCAGGAGAACCGAGGCTACCACGGCCAGCCACCAAGCCATCCGCCGGCGTCCGAAGAGGTTCAACGACAAGTAGATAAGCATGAAGCCGAAAAGCACGGTCAACGATCGTCCCCAGTACTGCAATCCGAACGGCAGCACATAAGAGAACGATCGAGAGTGCAGATCGACTTGAGCAAAGACCATCTGAAGGATGCTCAAAGACCCGCTTAGAAACGTGGTGCCTGCCACTAGCCATACGGCCCAGTCTTCTTTGAGAGCGGAGAATGCATGCTTGAGGGTATCTCTCCAAGCCGCATGACGCCACAAGAGGACTCGGCTCAGGACCTGGTTTGGTGACTCGCTTGTTTGTATAGCGCCCATTGCCACTTCATCTCTTCTTTCGGCAAAGTCTGATCATCCGACAGGGGCAACACAGCGATGAATGAAGAGAACAGGCCGCGAGTCTGACACTACTAGCCATGGAACCCGGCTCCTGGTGCATGATCTGCACGACTGACGCCTCGGCCGCTGATGACCTCCACACCAAGCCTCCAACTAAGCCGATTGTGGCATCTTCAGGCCAGGTCGGGTATGCGCAAATGTACGTATCCGGTGATTGCGGCGGGTACGTACCCGGGCTCAGCCGAACAAGGAATCAGATCGACCGCTGGGTCCTTGTCCAGTCGTACGATCTGCACGATGAACAGCTCCATGGAACGGTTGGTTTCACCCCGAGCTGTGATCCAAGAAGGTCGACCCGGACCCTGATCCCACTCGGTGTCGATCAGCAAATAGGTAATCTCCACATCGCCCTGCTAAGTAGGTTTCCGAATAGTGCCGTCTGAGGCGCCCCTGCCATACTGTGGTTGTGAGTCACGCTCAGACTCGGTTGGCTACGTGCCGAGCACTGCGGGATGGCGAGAAGGCAGGCGAGCGCGCAGCATCGATAGCCGGACAGCCGGAAGAAAGAAGGAGAGCACGATCTGGCACAGTGGACACAGTACGGCCACAGTGAAGAGCGCTGACAGGCCAGTACAAGCCATATCGGACAGAGTCGACATTCCGGTGGCTTCCGACGCGGCAACCAGCAATAGCTTTGTGACTCGGGGTACCGCTGGCGCCGATAGTCCGGGATTGATGCTGCCGCCATCCTTTGAAACACAGTCCGCGGGAGAGTGACTACGATTGCAGTTGCTTCTCTCGTGCAAGCGACGCAATTGGCAGAGCCCTCGGCATACTGATCCTCAAACACGTGAGCTTGACAAGGAGACAATGTAGTGCGTGTGGGAATTGCCGCCGATCATGCCGGCTTCGACCTGAAGAACGACCTCCGTAGGGCGTTGACAAATGCTGGATATGAGGTGACCGACTTCGGTGCCTTCGACCTCAGCCTGGATGATGACTACCCGGACCTCGTTGTCCCTCTGGCTAGAGCCGTGGCCGAAGGGGAGGTGGAACGCGGGGTAGCCGTGTGTGGAAGCGGGGTTGGGGCGAACGTGGCAGCCAACAAAGTGCCGGGTGTCAGGGCCGCCCTGATTCATGACATCTTCTCTGCTCACCAGGGTGTCGAAGACGACAATATGAACATGATCTGCCTTGGCGCGCGGGTCACCGGTTTTGAGCTGGCGTGGGACTTGACGGAAGCGTTCTTGAAGGCGCGCTATGTCGACAATCAACGGCACTCTCGGCGCCTGGCGAAGGTGACTGCGCTGGAGGACTCGATGGTGCCCTGCCGGGGCAATGGACAGAATCCGCTGCTCAGACTCCAGACCTTCGGGCAGAGTGTCTGGCTGGACTTCCTGAGGCGGAGCATGATTTCATCGGGCGAGATCCAGAAGCTCATCGATGAAGACGGACTGCGCGGTATCACCTCCAACCCATCGATCTTCGAAAAGGCCATCGGTGGCAGTCACGACTACGATGAGGCCATCCGGGTTATGGCCCTGTCCGGCAAGAGCGCCGACGATATCTACCGCACCTTGACCGTGGACGATGTCCAGCAGGCAGCCAATCTCTTCCGGCCAATACACGATCGCTCGGGAGGGAAAGATGGGTACGTGTCTCTAGAAGTGTCGCCGCATCTGGCTCATGACACTGAACGAACTATTGCTGAGGCGCGTGGACTGTGGGCTGTGCTAGCGCGCCCGAATGTCATGATCAAGGTCCCGGCAACCAGGGAAGGTCTGCCGGCGATCCAACAGCTCATTGCCGAAGGTGTCAATGTCAATGTGACGCTCCTCTTCTCGATAGACAGGTACCGGCAGGTTGTCGATGCTTTCATCGCCGGCCTCGAAGCCAGGGCTGTCTCTGGCAAGACCACCAACGTGGCTTCCGTGGCCAGCTTCTTCCTCAGCCGCATCGATGTCCTGGCGGATCACATGCTCGACAAGGCAGCAGCCGCCGGGGGCGCCAAGGCAGAATTGGCCAGGCAGCTTCGCGGCGCTACGGCAATCGCCAGTGCCAAAGTGGCGTATCAGGTGTACAAGCAGGCGTTTTCGAGTGACCGATTTGACAAACTCGCCGCCATGGGTGCGCGTAGACAGAGGCTGCTCTGGGCAAGCACGGGCACCAAGGACCCATCCTATAGTGACGTCAAATACGTTGAGGCGTTGATCGGCGCCAACACAGTCAACACGATGCCTCTGGAGACCATCAATGCCTACCGTCTGCACGGCGATCCGGCACCCCGCCTCGAGGAATCGGCAGCGGAGTCTCAGCATGTTCTCGACCGCCTGGCCGAGGCCGGGTTGGATCTGGCAGCCATTACTCAACAACTGGAAGACGAAGGGGTCCGCAAGTTTGCCGATTCCTATGACCGACTGCTGGCGGCCATAGAGCAGAAGCGTGATGCAGCCCTTCAGGGAAAGCCGGAGCAGTAGGCGGTATCGCCCGTTGCAGAATGACAGGGTGAAGTGTGAGTGACTTGAAGAATCGAGGTAAGTCCAGATCAGCTACAGCCACGGTGGCCAAGCCGTCGGCGCAGAGTCAACTCCGCGACTTGCCCATGGCCGAACTCCAGCAGCGCCTGGGTTACTCCGGGAACGGCCTGAGCCAGGCCGAAGCTCAGAAGCGGCTGATCCAATACGGATACAACGAGATCGCGGAGAATAAGACCAATCCGTTTCTGAAGTTCCTGTCCTACTTCTGGGGCCCGATTCCGGGCATGATCATAGTAGCGGCGATTCTATCAGCGGTGCTGCGCCACTGGCCGGACCTTGGTGTGATTCTGGCCCTGTTGATTCTGAATGCGATCGTCGGCTTCCGCGAAGAGTATCAGGCAGGAAACGCCATCGCAGCACTCAAAGCCAAGCTGGCGCTCCAAGCGAAGGTGAAACGCGAAGGCAAGTGGGTCACTGTGGCCGCCCGCGAGCTGGTCCCCGGTGACACTGTGCGCCTTCGCATCGGTGACATCATTCCGGCGGATGCCAGGCTATTGGAAGGTGACCCGGTGGAAGTTGATCAATCGGCGCTGACCGGCGAGTCACTGCCAGTGGAACACAAGTCGGGAGATGCGGTCTACTCGGGTTCCATTATCCGCCAGGGAGAGATAGAAGCGCTCATCTATGCGACCGGCAAGTACACCTATTATGGCAAGACGGCGGAACTTGTGGAGAAGGCGCAGACACGAAGTCATTTCCAGCGTGCTGTCATCAAGATCGCGGACTACCTCATCGTCATTGCCGTGGTGCTGGCAGCGGTCATTCTGATGGTGGCCCTCTTCCGGCACGACAAGCTGCTGGAAGTAGTGCAATTCGCTCTGGTCCTGACGATTGCCGCTGTGCCGGTGGCCATGCCTGCTGTACTGTCAGTGACCATGGCGCTGGGAGCGCGCGTCCTGGCCAAGAAAGAGGCCATTGTGACTAGGCTGGCCTCTGTAGAGGAGATGGCGGGCATCGACGTCTTGTGCTCCGACAAGACCGGCACACTCACCCAGAACAAACTGACCATGGGAGACCCGCTTGTCGTGGGCAACAACACGCCCGAATCGGTAGTATTAGGTGGCGCACTTGCCTCCAAGGCTGAAGACCAGGATCCCATCGACTTGGCCATCATCGCCGGCGTCAAGGACAAGCAGGCGACGGCGTCCTACCGACTGCTCCACTTCCTGCCGTTCGACCCGGTTCACAAACGCACTGAGGCCACGGTCAGAGACAAGGATGGAAATACGGTCAAGTTCAGCAAGGGCGCGCCTCAGGTCATCCTGGCGCTTGACCCTGACGCCAACCAGATCCAGGCAAAGGTCGACAAGGCGGTCGGCGAATTTGCGGCCAGAGGGTTCCGGTCGCTGGGTGTTGCCCGGACCGACAGCCAAGACCGTTGGCATTTTCTGGGGATTATTCCCCTGTTCGACCCGTTGCGGGAAGACTCCAGAGCCACTGTGGAAACCGCCGGAAGAATGGGGGTTAAAGTGAAAATGGTGACCGGAGACCAGATGGCCATTGCCAGAGAGATTGCCGGGCAGTTGGGGCTCGGAAAGAATATTGTGGACGCCAGCATCTTTGGCGACACCAAGCATCACGAAGCCGGTCAGCTTGCCGATGCCATCGAGCGGGCCGATGGCTTTGCCCAGGTGTTCCCAGAGCACAAGTACCACATCGTGGATGTCCTGCAGCACAGGGGGCACATAGTTGGCATGACAGGGGATGGTGTGAATGACGCCCCCGCCCTCAAGAAAGCCGATGCCGGGATAGCGGTCTCCGGCTCCACCGATGCGGCCAGAACAGCTGCCGATATCGTGTTGATGGCGCCCGGACTGTCCGTGATCATTGATGCTATCAAGGAGAGCCGCAAGACCTTCCAGCGCATGACCAACTACGCCATCTACCGTATCGCTGAGACAATCCGGGTGCTCCTTTTCATGACGCTCTCTATCCTCATCTTCAACTTCTATCCGGTGACCGCCATCATGATCGTGCTGCTGGCGATACTCAACGACGGAGCCATACTGTCCATTGCCTATGACAACGTGCGGCACGGAGACAAGCCTGAGGCCTGGGACATGAGGTCAGTGCTAGGCCTAGCCACCGTGCTGGGCATTGTCGGAGTCATAGCCTCTTTCCTCCTTTTTTATCTAGCCCAGAGGACTTTCCATCTCGATCAAGACACCATCCGGTCGTTGATGTACCTGAAGCTCTCCGTTGCCGGGCATCTGACGGTATTCGTAGCGCGCACCCGCGGGCGGTTCTGGTCTATAAGGCCGGCGCCGATTCTGCTGATCGCCGTCATAGGCACCCAGTTGGCGGCGACACTCATCGCCGTGTATGGCCTGTTCATGACTCCGCTAGGATGGAAATGGGCCGGATTCGTCTGGGCCTACGCCCTGGGTTGGTTCCTCATAAACGATCAGGTGAAACTGATAGCCTACAGATTCCTGAGCCGCAACCATTCAGGAGTATTGGTGAGGGGTAGCGTCGAGAAGACGCCAGCATGAAGAGGAGAAGCGAGAATATTGTGCAGGTCCCGCTGAAGGCCTGGGCCTGGTTGGGGACTCCTGGTGGGAAACAGTGGCTTGATTCTCCCGCAGGTACATTGTGCCTTGAACGAGGAAGGTAGCATGGGAATGAGCCCACTGGCCGGCAAGCCGGCGGAGAGATCGGTAGTCGTGGATGTAGCCAAACTCGTTGCGGCCTACTATGCCGGACTGCCTGATCCTGCCGTGCCGGAACAGCGCGTTGCCTTCGGCACGTCGGGGCACCGCGGCTCATCACTGAAGAACAGCTTCAACGAGCGCCACATCCTGGCTATCACACAGGCTATCTGCCTGTTCCGCGAGCAGCAGAAGATCGCTGGACCGCTTTTCCTCGGCGCTGACACGCATGCCCTTTCCCAACCGGCATTCGGCAGTGCCGTGGAGGTGCTAGCTGCCAACAATATCGAGGTGATGATCGCCGACAGGGATGAGTATGTGCCGACGCCGGCTGTCTCCCATGCGATTCTGATGCACAACCGCGGACGCAACAGCGGGCTTGCTGATGGCATCTTGATCACGCCTTCGCATAATCCGCCTCATGACGGAGGTTTCAAATACAACCCGCCAAGCGGCGGCCCGGCTGAGACTTCAACCACCAGTTGGATAGAGGCGAAGGCAAATGAGTACCTGGAGGCCGGGTTGAAGGACGTGAAGAGGACCACCCTGGAGAAGGCCCTCCGCGCCCCCTCGACTCACCGGTATGACTATCTCAACTCTTACGTCGGCGACCTTGGCGACGTGATTGACACGAGGGTTATTCATGAGTCGAAGATCAGCCTAGGGGTTGACCCGCTCGGGGGGGCCGGGGTTCACTACTGGGGGGCGATCGCTGAGCGCTATGGTCTGAACCTAAAGGTAGTGAACGAGGTCGTCGACCCCACCTTCCGTTTCATGACCCTGGACTGGGACGGTCAGATCCGTATGGACCCGTCTTCGCCATACGCAATGCAGAGGCTGATCGCACTGAAGAACCAGTTCGACGTTGCTTTCGCCTGCGATACGGACCATGACCGGCACGGCGTTGTCACCAGGAGCGCAGGACTCCTTCCACCCAACAACTACCTCTCGGCGGCCATCTACTATCTTTTCAGGAATCGGCCAAATTGGCGCCGGGACGCCGCTGTGGGCAAGACGGTAGTGAGCAGTCAGATGATTGACCGGGTGACTGCCAAACTGGGCCGGAGGCTCTACGAGGTCCCCGTCGGATTCAAGTGGTTTGTTGATGGCCTGCTCGATGGCTCGCTTGGCTTTGCCGGCGAAGAGAGTGCGGGTGCGTCATTCGTCTGTCGCGATGGCGGCGTTTGGGCCACTGACAAGGATGGCATAATCGCGGCGCTGCTCGCGGCAGAGATCACCGCCCGAACAGGAAGAGACCCCGGAGAGAACTATCGTCAACTGACCTCTGAACTTGGCGAATCCGTCTACGACCGCGTGGACGCGGCGGCCACTCCGGAACAGAAAGAGGCGCTGAGGAGGCTGTCGGCCAAGCAGGTCGCCTTCAGCGATCTGGCCGGCGAGAAGATCAAGACCATTCTCACACGTGCTCCGGGCAACGGCGCGGCCATCGGCGGATTGAAGGTCATCGCTGAACATGGCTGGTTCGCAGCCAGGCCTTCCGGTACTGAGAACACCTACAAGATCTATGCAGAGAGCTTCCGCGGACCGGATCACCTGCACCTGATAGTGGAGGAGGCTCAGTCTATGGTTCGCCATGTTCTAGCTGATCTGTCTGGAGAAGGTGCGGAGGAGACAAAATGAAGGATCGAAGTCGTGTCAACCCACGAGGCCGGAAGGACACTCGCCGCGCAAGCAGGGCTGAGGGGTTCGATTCTCTTACGGAACTGGCCCTGGATCTGCGCTGGTCGTGGAACCATGCTGCTGACGAGATCTGGCGGGAATTTGATCCTGACCTGTGGGAGTTGACGCACAATCCGTGGGTGGTGCTGCAGACGGTCTCTTTGGACACGATTGAGAGTCTGCTGGCAGACGCTGCCTTCCACCGGAAGGTCGACGCTCTGGTTCAAGCCAAGCGGGATGCAGCGGAGACACCATCATGGTTTCAGCAGACCCACGGGGAAACCGGCCTGAATGCTATTGCATACTTCAGCATGGAGTTCATGCTGAGCGAGGCTCTGCCAATCTATTCAGGTGGCCTGGGCAACGTGGCTGGCGACCAGCTCAAAGCCGCCAGCGATCTGGGAGTGCCGGTGGTTGGCGTGGGCCTGCTGTACCAGCAGGGCTACTTCCGCCAGGTGATCGACAGCAACGGAGCGCAGCAAGCCCTGTTCCCCTACAACGATCCCGTTCAATTACCGATCACCCCTCTGCGCGAACCAAACGGGGAGTGGCTGCGCCTGGAGATTGCATTGCCCGGCTACTCGCTATGGCTGCGCGCCTGGCAGGTGCAGGTCGGGAGAGTGAAGCTATACCTGCTGGACAGCAATGATGCCGCCAACTTCCCTCCCCACCGGGGCATTACCAGTGAGTTGTATGGTGGCGGTCCGGAGCTGAGACTACTGCAGGAAATAGTACTGGGAATCGGCGGATGGCGGCTGCTGGCTGCGCTGGGCGTCGAACCGGAAGTCTGTCATCTGAATGAAGGGCACGCAGCCTTCGCGGTGCTGGAACGCGCCCGAAGTTTCATGGACAAGACGGGGGCATCCTTCGAATCCTCCCTGGCCGTGACGCGAGCCGGCAATCTGTTCACCACCCATACAGCGGTGGCAGCCGGTTTCGACATCTTCAGCCCGGGACTCATTGGCCAGTACCTCGGTGGTTATGCTGAGACGAAGCTGGGCATCGAGCTTCATGATCTGTTGGCCCTGGGCCGGCGCAACCCCAACGACCCGGCGGAAAGCTTCAACATGGCCTACTTGGCCATTCGGGGAAGTGGGGCAATCAACGGAGTGAGCCACTTGCACGGCAAGGTCAGCCGGCGCATCTTCACTCCTCTCTTTCCACGCTGGCCGGAAGAAGAAGTTCCCGTCGGGCATGTGACCAATGGCGTCCACATGCCAAGCTGGGACTCGGCGGCGGCCGATGATCTCTGGACAGAGGCTTGTGGAAAAGACCGCTGGATGGGCACCACCGATGACCTCGATCGGCATATCCACCATGTTCCTGACGCGCGCCTTTGGCAGATGCGGAAAGATGAAAGCGTATCTTTTGTCAATTACATCCGTGAGCGACTCTCCCAGCAGCTTGCGGCCGCCGGGGCACCGCCCTCGGCGGTCCAGGAGGCGGGGCACATCTTCGATCCAAATGCGCTGACGCTGGGGTTTGCACGGCGCTTTGCCGCCTACAAACGGCCGAATCTCCTATTGCACGACCCGGCGCGGTTGCTGCGCCTGTTGACGAATCCGGGACGCCCCGTGCAGCTTGTCATCGCCGGCAAGGCACATCCGGCAGACCAAGCAGGACAGGCCCTAATACAGGAATGGACCAGTTTCATCCGGCGTCCGGAGGCGCGTGCCCATGTGGTATTCCTCAGTGACTATGACATGCTGCTCACCGAGCAGATGATCCAGGGTGTGGACGTTTGGATCAACACTCCGCGCAGACCCTGGGAGGCAAGCGGGACGAGCGGCATGAAGGTGCTGGTCAACGGAGGCATTAATCTCTCGGAGCTGGACGGATGGTGGGCGGAAGCGTACACACCTGAAGTGGGGTGGGCCATAGGAGACGGGCAGGAACATGGCGACGATCCAGAATGGGATGCTGTCGAAGCCCATGCCTTGTATGAGGTCCTCGAACGCGAAGTGGTGCCTGAGTTCTACACGCGTGACGCGAATGGAATTCCTACTGCCTGGGTGGCTCGCATGCGCGAGAGCATGGCGCGGTTGACGCCCCGGTTCTCCGCCAACCGCACCGTGCGCGAATACACCGAGAAACGGTACCTGCCAGCTGCGGCTGCCTACCGTGAGCGCGCCGCTGGCAACGGAGCAATCGGTAAGGAGATAGTCAATTGGCGGCATGATCTGGACCGGAATTGGACGGCGCTGCGGTTCGGCGAAGTGAGTGTGAGGACGCAAGAAGGACAGCACATCTTCGAGGTCCAGGTGTTTCTCGGCGACCTGATCCACGGGGAAGTGAGGGTCGACCTCTATGCCGATGGAATTGCCGGCGGCCCCGCAGAGCGACAGGAGATGAAGAGAGTGCGACAACTGCCGGGCGAAGCCGTTGGCTGGGTCTACAGTGCGGCTGTCTCCGCAGTTCGCCCGCCGACGGATTATACGGCGCGAATGGTTCCGCACCATTCCGGCGCCTCCGTACCACTGGAAGCGACGCACATTCTGTGGCAGCGATGATCATAAGGAGTCGTCAATGAAGACAGCTAATCCGCGGATCCTGACGATCAACGGCGGCTCGTCGAGCATCAAGCTCGCGTTGTTCGAGACCGGACCCTCGTTCTGGAGTGTCCTGGAGGGCGAGATTCAGCGGATTGGGCTGCCGGGGGCTACCTTCCGCGTCAAGGGGTCGAACCCGGCGGACAGTCTCTCGAGGTCCGTGGAGGCACCGGATCACGAGGCGGCGGTGGGGATTCTAATGGATTGGATCGAGGAAAGAGGCTGGCGTGATGCATTAGCCGCGGTGGGTCATCGCGTGGTGCATGGCGGGCCAAAGTACAGCCAGCCGCAGCGGGTCACCACGGAAATGCTCATGCAACTGCGGCGTCTCAGTCCGTTCGATCCGGAACACATGCCGGCGGAGGTCCTGATGGTCGAGGCGTTTTATCGTCGATTTCCTGACCTGCCCCAGGTCGCATGTTTCGATACGGCTTTTCACCATGACCTGCCGCGGGTGGCGCGGTTGTTGCCGATCCCGCGCCGCTACGAAGCGCTGGGTGTGCGTCGGTATGGCCTTCACGGACTGTCGTATGCGTTTCTAATGGAAGAATTGGCTCGCTTGGCCGGCGCGGAAGCGGCGCGGGACCGGATCATCCTGGCTCACCTCGGCAGTGGAGCGAGCCTGGCAGCCGTTCGCGAAGGCAAGCCCGTGGACACCAGCATGGGCTTCACCCCCGTGGCCGGTGTGCCGATGAGCACCCGGTCGGGTGATCTCGACCCCGGCCTCTTCTGGTA
>JAUCPZ010000011.1 GCA_030372995.1 Dehalococcoidia bacterium | reverse complement strand
GGTGCCGGTGCCTGGGTCGCCGCCGGCATCCGGCGCGGGCTCCGGGGCAGCATCTGGCTGCTGCTCCTGGCGGATATCCCGTCTGTACCACCAGAGGGTTGACCTGTTCTTGAACAGCTGACTGGTTGACGACCGGCAGGTCAAGTAGGCAAACATCTCTCTTTGGCCTCCACATCTTGAAGCTAGCACGGCCGGTTCACAATTGGGTCTCATCCTGACACCCCAGGGTCACAGACTGCTTCCAGAGTCGGCCTGCAGACGCATTCCTGCAATACGCTGGAAGAGGGCCCAGAATGGCTGGTCAGGGAGAGCGACAAGCCGCGAAAGGGCTAGACCAGCCGGCTTGAGACCCTGGCCCCCTTCTGAGAAAGAGCAAGGGTGGACGTCCTGTCCACCCTCCTTCGGCCATGCGGCCGCGCCCGGACTGCTGATGGGGAATGTCAGCCGCGCTTGCCGGCTTCCTTGGCCAGCCACTCCTTGGCTTGATCAACGGTGTCGAAGTAGTGCGTTCCCGGTGTCAGGAACTGCGCCACCATCTTCGCCAGCTTCGACAGGCCCACTACGGCGCTGGGCGCATCCGGAAGGCCCATGGCTTTGTTGGCCTCGGCCACCTCTTTGGCCTTGTCTTTGGTCTTCTGGGTCATGGAGGTGTCTGTGAGATCGATCAGGGTGGGTGCGTTGCATCGCTCTCTCAGGATTTCCTGCCTCAGCTCCTCGAAAGCAGCCACATACTCCGGCTCCGGCAGTCCTCTTCCGTTGACAAAAAGTATCTTCACTCCCTTGTGCTCTATCCACTGCACGTACTTGGCCATCCAGCGCCTCCTTCAAGCAGAATCCAGGTGACTCGGCGGCTGGGCGATATTATACACTGCCCTGCCAATCGGTCCAGTGGGACACAGCGTTCCGATGCCCGGGGGTTCAGGGCAGCATGCCCTGGCTCGTGAAGTAGAAGATGTAGCCGGCCACCGCCATCTCCAGGTCGGCGCTGGTCAGACGCTGGCCGAAGCGACTGTGGAAGTCGTCGCCAACCAGCCTCATGATGTCCTTCACCAGCCGGCCCTTCCTGGCTGCGTCCAGGATCATGCCGCTGTACACGCGGGCCGTCTCCGATGCCCTGGCCATAAGCCATCCAGGTTCCCGCTCCATGTACCCGTGCGAGTAGAGGAGCATATCCGGTCTCAGCTTCTGCAGGCTCTCGATGGTGGACAGGTATGTGTCCCTGTCTCTTATACACATCTCCGAGCCCACGAGACAGCG
>JAUCPZ010000010.1 GCA_030372995.1 Dehalococcoidia bacterium | reverse complement strand
TCGAACCCACGAGAGCTTACTTCGGGCAGAAGGATGCGCAGCAGGTGGTGGTGATCAAGAAGATGGTTGCAGACCTCAATATGAACTTGGAGGTTGTCGTCGTCCCCACGCAGCGCGAGCCGGACGGACTGGCGATGAGCAGCCGCAACGTCTACCTCAACCCCGAAGAACGCCAGGCAGCCGTTGTTCTTTGGAGATCGATGAACCTGGGCCGGGATCTGTGGCAGAAGGGTGAGCGGGACGCTGAGAAACTACGCCGCGAAATGGCCACCCTGATCAATAAGGAGCCTCTAGCACGGATAGACTATGTCAGCGTGGCCGATCCCCTCACTCTCAACGAGCTTTCACGGATCACAGGACCGGCCCTCATCTCCATGGCGGTGTATATTGGCAAGACTAGATTGATCGACAACATGATGCTGTCTGACTAGAGCCGCCCCCGCGTGCGGTTTGCCATCAGTACCCCAAAAGCGCTATCCTACTTCCGCCGAACGATCACCATCAATTGACCAGAGGGGAAAATGGCTGGATTCGATTTGGAGGAATTCCCGCGGACAGTCGAATGGATCAGGCAGAAAGCAGCCAAGGAAGGCCGGCTGATGTACAACCCTCCCGATGAAGAGCTGCGGCCCATCGTCGAAAAGGAGCCGGGGCTCAAGGTCACGAAGTACGGGAACATGGTGGCAGTCAGCGAGCCCATGTCCCGGGCCGCGATGTTCACCCAGAACAGCGTCGACTACCCCTTTGGCGAGGCAGAACAGAGGCTGCTGACGCAGTGTGAAGCTGCGCTGGCCACCAAGAGGCTGGTCTGCGTGGACCGCGTGGTCGGCAGTCAAAACAGCGATACTGTGGTCCGGCTGATCGTTCCCGAGGAATTCGCCCACGTCGCCTACGGGGGAAAGAATCTCTTCGCGCCGTTGACACGGAGGTGCGACCGCCCTGACTACACCATAGTCATGTTCACTGACGAGGCCTTTGAAGCCAACAAGTCGAAGCCCCTGCCGCAGAAGGACATCACTATCCGGCTGGCTATGCTCCCGGATGGCAGAGTGGTCAAGATCTGCCGGAACTCCAACTACATCGGGGAGTACAAGAAGGGCGTCTTCGCTTCGGAGGACTGGGCCGCCAAGACCAAGAGGGGTGGCATATTCCTTCATGCCGGTTGCCGCGAGGATTATCTGCAGGGCGTAGATGGGAAATACCGCACTACCAGAACGCTGCTGGCCGCGCTGAGTGCCAACGGAAAGACCACGACTTCGAGCAAGGTGCTGGCGCGCAAAGGAAGCGAGAAGTCCTGGTTGGTGCAGGACGATGGCGGGACGCTTATGCCCGACGGTTCCTTCCATGGCTTCGAGCTTGGCGGCATATTTGTAAAGACGGAGGGCGTGAACCCAGGGGATCAGGCAGAGATATACTACGGCCTCTTGAAGCCGGGGACCTTCGGCGAGAATATCCACGTGACTGAGGACGGCGATCTTGACTTCTACAACCTGAAGGTAACCTCCAACAGCCGGGCCGTGATCCAAAGGCGAGATTTCCTGCATGCCAGCCTCCACATTGACGTTGAGAAGACGGACAACCTGGTCCTTATCACCAGAGGCCCGCTGATTCCGGCGATAGCCCGGTTGACTCTGGAGCAAGCAGTCGGGCTGATGATCTTGGGCCAAGCCATGGAGTCCTCTGCAGGCGACCCGACCAAGGCAGGCAAGATCCGCACGGAGTTTTTCTATGACCCGTTTCTGGCCGGCGATAGGGCCGCACATGCCAACCTGTTTTACGAGATAATCAAGAACCAGCCGCACATGCGGTTCTACCTCATGAATACGGGCGGCATCGGCGAGGGGCATCAATACACCAAGATAAGGTTGGAGGACACGCTGGCCATTCTGGAGGCACTCATCAGGGGAGGAATAGACGAGTGGGTGGACTCCCCCTCCGGGTTTCAGGTTCCGGCCTCGGTGCCGGGTGTGGACAGCAAGTACTTCCACCCGGAGCGGTTCTACTCTGTCGACGAGTTCGAAACCCTCCAGAAGGACCTCAACAGGCTGAGGCACGAGACCATCGAGAAAGTGGGCGGTGGTCTGCACGCAAAGATAAGAAACGTCTTCTAGCCATCCTCCCCAGTGTGGCCACAGGGACGCAGTCCCTTGTGGGCCGCCCTCCAAATTCGAAGGCGTTGGGACCCAAGAGAGGGCCAAGCCCGTACGCCTTTCTTCGCATTCGGCTTAAGTCGAAGGTGCTCTCCAGGCAGACAGGAGTCTGCGGGGTTGAAGAGGCTCATCAAAGGCTGGGGCTCTTGCATGCCGGTGCTATAATGGCGGCGAACGATGAAAGGAAGCCAAGCCAGGCATCTTTGGAGGATGCGAGGCAGCGGGGATGGCAAGCCTGGACGTCAACAGAGGTTCTGTGAGCACCGAGGCTGTGCGGAAGCCGCGGTGCTCACGCTGTGGTGCCTGCTGCCTGAAGCAGGGCTCCGGCTTCACCATGACCCCCGCTGACTTCAAACGCTGGAAAGACGAGGGGCGCGAGGACATCCTCCGGTACATCCCGATCCGCCACGCCGATAGCCTGGACCATGACGTCTGGATAGACTGGGCCGATCCGGATACGCATGAGGCCCTGCCCTACTGCCCCTTCCTCCGGATGGTGGACCACCGGGCATATGCCTGCGCCATCTATGAAACCAAGCCCCAGATCTGCAGCAACTTCTGGTGCGAGTGGGCCTGGGGTGCGGGGCGGCGGGGCAAGCCGTTCCGACCCGCAAAGGGTCAGGCAGTGAAGATGGTGCCGATGGCATGAGGCTACGCGGGACTCCATGCGTGCTGCGCGCAGTGCTGCCAGAGGACTACTGGTGGATCTCCTTTCGCTCCAGAACCCGCAAGCCTGTAGCCAGAGCGACAACAGCAATCCCGAGAACCAGAAGCACCGAGGCCACCGGGCTGACATAGCCACACGACCTCACAGAGTCACATTGGAGGCCGCTGTCGCCCGATTCCATCACGATCCACTGGAAGCCGAACCAGTTCGAGAACTGCGGAATGATCTCCCCACCGCTGCCCTGTTCCCAGAAGGGAACGAACGCGTTCTGCAGATGATAAGAAATGTCGATGTAGTAGAGATGGTACTTGATGTAGAATCCACCGTCTTCAGGCAGCATGGAGCGGACCATCGGCCCGGCAAGAAAGCAGAACATGACCAAGACAGCCAGCACGACCATGATGACTACCAGGTTCCTGGTCAGGGTGGATAAGGCCGCGGCAATGGTCCCGAAGAACGCTATGGTCAGTACTGAGTAAAAGAGAAGCCACATTACGGCTCTCAGGAAAGAAGTCAGAGCGGCTTCGTCCAAGTGAAGCACGAAACGCGATATCAGAGCCACCAGCAGAAGCAGAATTGCCTCTAGCAGAATCGTCCTGACAAAGAGAGCGACCAGCTTGCCCAGGAGTATGTCCCGCCGCCTGATCGGCTTGCTGGCCAGTATGAGCAAGGTGCCATCGTTCTCTTCCTTGGCGATGAACCCAGCTGCGCTGGCTGAAACTAGAAGGCAGATGAAAAAGCCGGACAGCACATAGTAACCGAGGAGCAGGAGTTGGCTGGTAGTGAAGTAGATCCGCATCTGAAGAGAGGCCTGCGGCTCTGTGCACGCCATCCAAACGCTCCCCACCATGAACAGAGTCATGAGCGGGATCATCCACAGCGCGCTCTTCCATCCCGTCAGGTCAGTAAAGGTCTTCTCAAATACCGACCGGAATGCCATTCTATTGGTCCCTTCCCATGGTCTGGCGGTAAACGTCCTGCAGGTTGGCTTGCTCCTTGCCGAAATACTCCATCTCTGCCCCGGCTCTGGTCACGGCTTCAATAACCTTGCTTTGGAGAGCAGCGAAGTCCGAGCTGATCAAGTGAATCGCGCCGTCGGCATCGACGGTCATGTCCTGCACGCACGTCTGGCCCTGCAACGCTTTGACGACCACCTCGCGCTTGGATACCTTCAGCACGTACCGATTCAGGGTCAACTCTTGCTTCAGGTCCCGTACGCTGTCTTCCGCCACCGTCCGCCCTTTCTCAATCAGGGTCACTGCGTCCACCAGCTGCTCCAGCTCGAGTAACTGGTGGCTGCTGACGAAGATGGTGATTCTCTGTTCCTGGCAAAGCTGCCTCAGCTTCTCCGTGAGGGACATCCGGCCGTCAGGATCGAGGTTGGCAGTGGGCTCGTCAAGGATGAGCAACTGCGGTTGGTGGGTCATCGCTTGGGCCAGGCTCAGCCGCTGCTTCATGCCCGCGCTGAAACCACCAACTTTGGAGTCGCGAAACTTGGTCAGCTCCAGCCAGTCAATGAGCTCTCTGGCTCTCTTTTGAGCCGCATCTGTCTTCATGCCGGCCAGCCGTCCCATGTAGACCAAGTAGTCCCACGTGGTCATGTCTACATAGAACGACGGCCGTTCCGGGGAGAAGCCCAGCGATTTCCTAGCTTCCAGCGAACCGACGGGATGGCCGTTGATGTAACCCTCCCCTCCGGTGCTCCTGATAGCCCCGATGAGCATCTTCATGGTGGTGGTCTTGCCCGCCCCGTTCGGCCCCACAAATCCGTGTATGTTACCCCTGCGGACGTTCAGGTTCAGCCCGTTCACAGCCACGAGCTTGCCAAATGACTTCGTAAGCCCCTTGGTCTCGATCATGAGGTCGCTGTTCATGGGCCCCGCCTCCCGCCCCAGCGCCTGCGCACGAGTCCGGCCCACCTGCCGGAGAAGTAGAGTGCCAATAGGGCCGCCACTGCGAGACCGGTCAAACAGGATACCCAGGGCAAGCCACGGCTGACCTCGAAATCTGCCGCAGCATAGGACACAACACCACATTGATCGGTGGAGCGAATCACTATCCGGTGAGTTCCTGAATGCAGCCGCAGATCAATCTGCGAGCTTCGCGTCTGAGCGTTCTTCTGACCATCTACGAAGACCTCGGCCAAGGCCAGATGGTCGGTGCCCTCCCAGGCGATATCTACTGGGGAACCAGTGGTGCTGCCGGCGACGGGTGAAGTCACCCGCAGACTGCCGCCAGCCCTGAAAGAGTACACGCTGCCTCCTGCGGTGAGAACGGCGAATTCCGACACGTCGGGCGGGACAAGACTCAGCGACATGAATGAGGAGAGGAAGTAGAGCACCCGTTCGCCAAGAACGTCAACCAGGGCGACGACGTGCTTGTCAGCGGTGTACCTGTTGTAGCCAGCCAGAACAGATACCTCAGGAATTCCGTCTCCGTTCAGGTCGCCTGCAGAGCGAAACTCGTCTCCCGGGCCCGGGCCATACCAACGTGCGGGGCCGTGCTCACTCTTCTCTTCTCGGAGCCATTTATCGTCCTCCTGCACTTCGGGAATGGTGACCTCTTTGACCAATGACCCGCTGACCACACTGTACGCAGACAGCTTCGTCTCGTGTGCATTCCCTCCAGTATATGTTCCCCTTATTGAGCAGACAGCCAAGTCTTCTATTCCATCACCTGAGATGTCGCCGACAGGCGCCGCCGGCATCTTCTCGCCACCGGCATTCCACCAGTCTTCGGCGAAGGACAAGCTCCAGAGAACGCTGTCATCCTTTCCAGAGTAGACCTCAAGCTTCGTCTGGTTGAGATTCTGCATACCGAAGGGAGTCCACGTTGGCTCCTGCTTTTTCGGCCCCCGACAATGAAGCAGAGAGTCTGGGAAACCATCCCCGTTGAAGTCAGCACACGCTATATCCACTGTCACCGGCATGTCCCACCGATGCCACACCTCGCCGCCAACCGGCGAGACAACCAGCAGAACGCTGTTTTCAGAGGTCCCGCCCTGCTCATATTCAAGATAGGCTATCTCCTGCACACCGTCGCCATTGATGTCTCCCACCAACTCCTTCATCTCGATGACCTTGTTGTCGCCAGCCAGTATAGAGGTGCGAATCTCAAAACCAAGTGGACTCGACCCGATGCTCCTGGCCACGACTATGCAGTCGGCAAGGAACATCACCAGGTCATCGGTACCATCTTGGTTCAGGTCATTCAATACCCGGACCGCTCCCGGTTCGGCGCTGCCCCAATCAGCATAGGCACTTTCCCAGAGCCTATTGCCGTCCTTGTCGAGTATCAGCACTCCATCTTCGATTCCCACCAGAAGGGCAGTGGCGTTGGCGCCAATCTTCATCAGCTGCAGGTCGACAATGCTCTCGCCGACTTCAAACCGGGTCAGTGAGCCACTGACGCCGTCAAAACGGAAGACGGTTGACGCGCTGTAGGCCACCACATCCTGAATCCCGTCCCCTGTCAGGTCATCAGCTGCCTGAACACTGAGAAGGCCACCCGCTGCTGCAAAGTCCGCAGGCGGGATCTCGTACCGCCAAATTGCCTTGTGCGTTGCACCGTCCAACACGCTGATCACCCTGGTCGCTGTCGCCTCGCCAGAATGTTGGGCACACTCGCCGCGCGCCAAGAGATCAGGGGTGTTGTCCGTGCTGAATCGACCCCGTGCAGCCGAGACGCTGCTCACCCTCGGATAGTGCCACTGCACAGATCCATCAGCCGAGACGACAGCCAAGTCCGAGTCATTGGAGAATGTCAGGTAGCTGCTGTCACACAGTTGCATAGCCTGCGGCGTCTTTCCATCGAGCGTCGTCACCTTCAGGGACCTGGCTGTGCTGCCGTCTCTGAGGCTGATCATTCTGAGACCTGAATCCGGATGGGACTCGAGCACCACTGGCTGACCATCCAGGTATGCGACCCGAGACCCCAGCGTGCCCCAGAAGTAGATTTCGGTTGCCCATAGCCGCTCGCCGCTCGCGCCATTGAGCAAGGCCACGCCTCTCGGTGACGGCTCCCCGGCCACAGCGGCGGCCGCCCCAACATCCGCCAAGATCTCGGGCAGCCCATCACCGGTTACATCCGCTACAGGCCACGCCCTGACATCAACATAGTCTTCTCTGCCGGCGACTCGACTCTCCCACTCAATCTTGCCCCTGCCAAGGTCCAACAGGCACACCCTGCCATCATGCGTGCCGATGACCACGGCACCACTCCGGCCATGCAGGCCGGCAATGCTGCCTGCCCAACCATACATGAGTTGCCCGTACTCGTCGGTCCATTTCTCGCCCACCTTTTTCTTCCATTTCGCACGCCCCGAATCGCCACTGACGAGGCGGATGAAGCCGGTCTCAGTGCCCACCACAACTTCATCTGTCCCATCGCCGTCCTGGTCAGGTATCGCGGCCAACGAAAACAACCTGTCGTGCCCTCTGAATCTCCATAGCACAGTTCCATCTAAGGCACTGATCCCAAAGAGACACTGTCCACTCGCGACCGCAACTATCTGGGAGCCGCGAGTGCCGATGACCTGTAGATCGGTGGCGTCGAATCCCCAATCACTCCATCCAAGATCACGCCCGAAAACCCGTTGTCTGGGAGTAACCTGCCAGAGCATCTCACCCGTGGTGCCATCGCAGCCGCAGATTGATGACCCCCGGCAGATAACGAGGTCTTTGGCCCCGTCTCCCGACACGTCGTCCACCAGCGCAAGACAGTGGACTCGAGGCTGCTGCCACAGCAACGTGCCATCGGAAACGGCATACAGCCCGTCGCTGGTGGCAAGGAGGACGACCACGGGTCCCCCTTCTGTCAGTCCTCCGGCTACTACTTGGATGACGTCACCGGAAATGCCCAGCGTGTCGATACAGTCGACGGATGGTGCTGAAAGCTGACCGTATGCGGCCCCCAGCGGCTCACGACTGTTGGAACAGCTAGGACAGACGCCGATAGAGCTCATGAGGATGGCCGCCAAGAAAGTGATGACTGTTCGTGCAACCTTGTGAAAAGTGCTCTTGGACGCTGCATGTGCGCACGCGCCCGAAAGAGATCCCGGCATGCGCCACCTCTGTGCCCCGCTTGCTGCGCTGCGGACCATCATCCTGACACCTAATAGGTTATAGACCAGCAGTGCATGTGTCAACAGATATTTGTGTACAAGTTCGGTTCTTTTACGCTATTCGATCCCGTTGTCCAGGGTAGCCTTCGTCAATTCATCTACCGTCTCGCACAGTGCCTCAATGAGGCTTTGGCAAGTCCATCACCCCGAATAGCGGCAACGGCGACTGCTTATCATGCTTGCTCACATATGACAGGCCGGGGTGCTGGGAAGATCGCCACTCTTCCCTGTCTCCCCCACCCCGGTTCTATGCGGCGCCTGACAGGAAGAGGCTCCTACAGGTTTCTTGAGCCACTCTGTGAGTAACCAAAGTAGTATGAAGCCTGACCAGGCAGCTTCCACTCATGCTTGGTTTGGGTGAGGAAAGTACCTCCGCTGGGGTGATAGTGTCTGACGGTGACAGCAAGATAGTTCGCATTTGACTTGGTGCCGACCGCAGACTGCTTCACGACCCACGCACCACCCTCATACTTCCATAAATACACGGTGTTCCGCAGCGAGGGCGAAGTGAAGTCAGTGCTCGTTTCACCTTTGCCATATACGTATATGCTGGCCAACCAGCTACCCCTCCATGGGTCGAACGAATGCCCCGTGACGCTGTAAGCTGAAGTGACAGTCGGCAGCAAAGCAGTGGCAATCAGAAGTGCCACGAGAACAAGCGTGCCGACACTGATCTTCCTCTTCGTGATCGTCATTTGCCCACCTCCTTCTTTGTCTTGTCGCCAATCTGCCGAATCGGGTAACGGATTGCCATCTGGTATAGTAGCGGCGCGAATCACCTCCTTCCTGCAAGTGAGCTGAAGAGCCCGTGGACAAGGAGACCGGTCTTCATTCCATGGCCCGGTCGGTGTACAGGGAAACGCGATAGCATCTGTCCTCCATGAGACCCAGATCCGTCGAGCGTCTGAGAGTTGTCTCTTCGGCCGCCAGGCTGCCGAGGTAGACATCGAAGCACTTCGCAGTCTGTTCGCTTCCGGGGACAACCAATCCAAAACACATCGTCTGAAGAGGACCACACCTCCAGTCCTCATAATCCTCCGCTGGCCAGTAGACTCTCGTTTGTTTCCACGCATCCACCATTTCAGACGGAAGCTCGGCCATGACCTCCGGCCACAGAGCCACGACGAACTCCTGTATGGTGGCGTCGTTTCCCCACAGGGCTTGGAGTATCCCCAACTGCCGCTCATTGAGATCGGCCTTCCACCAGTGTGCTGGCCTGACGATCTCCGCTGATTGGTCACTGTGACTGCTCCTGAAGAGCTTCGGTGCAAATACCGCGCCAAAGACAATGACAAGCAACAGGCACACGCCAGCCGCGATGGTCCACCGGCGTCTCAGCATTTCGCCTCCTTAAGCAAACAGAGCACGTATTAATGATACGATTTGATCGTATAGATGTCAATCCGCAGAGCCATTTCTTCGGGTTGTTGATCGATCACTGCCGCTATTCGTCTCAACATCTTCTTCAGAAGCCCCGGTGAGTTTCAGCGCGATACCCGCCCTGCGCCTCGGCACCACCGGCCGATGCCCCCGGGGCTTAGGAATCCGCGCGGCGTGCGACCGGAATGTGAGCTTATCGCGGGGACTTGTGACTTCTTTGGGAGCCTTCCGGCGGATCAAGGACTTGCCAAGTCCCGCCGGGTTGTTGTACTATGTGACCCGCATAGCAAAGGCTGCGAACGAGACTAGTAGGACTCCAGCGAAGCTCAGAGAGCCGGGGAAGGTGTGAGCCGGTGCTGGCGCAGAGATCTGAATGGACTCGGGAGCCGCGAACCGAAACGGAGAGCGTAAGCAGATTCGAGTAGGCTTCGCCGGAGAGAGCACCGTTATCACAGCTCAGGGTATAGCCCGGGAATCCCGGAGCCGTACCTGAAGAGAGATGGTTGCTGAGCAACAGGGTTCAGCAACCAAGTGGGGTGGTACCGCGAAGGACAATCCCTCGCCCCTACAGGCGAGGGATTTTGCTTTTGGGGCAGGGCTTAAGAGAGGGAACCATGTACAGTCCGACACTGGAAGAGGCGAAGATGCGCCAGAACGAGGGCAACCTCATGCCCATCTACCGCGAGATCGTCGCTGATTTGGAAACGCCGGTTTCGGCATTCCTGAAGATCAGCCACGGCGGTCGGGCGTTCCTCCTGGAGAGCGTCGAGGGCGGCCAGTGGCTGGCCCGCTACAGTTTCATTGGTACCGACCCCTATCTGGTGGTCAGCTCCAGTGGGAGGGCAGGCGCCGATCCCTTCGAGCCCATCGCCCAGGAGTTGGCCAAGTACAGGATCATATCCGTCGAAGGGCTGCCCCGCTTCACTGGCGGAGCGGTCGGTTACCTTTCGTACGAAACCGCCGCCCGCTTCGAAGACCTGCCGACACCGCACCAAGATCCTCTCGGACTGCCTGAGTCCCAGTTCATGTTCGTAGACACGCTCCTGGTATTCGACCATGTCACCCACCGTATCAAGGTATGCAGCCACGTTCGCCTCAATGGCAATATCGAGAAGTCCTATCAGGAGGCAGTGCATCGAATCGACGCCCTGGTAGAAAAGCTGCGCCAGCCCCTCCCACCCCGCCATGTCCAAGCCAAGCCACACCACCGCCCGGATGCCAAACTGTCCTCCAACTTCACGCGTGAGGATTTCGAGGCCTGCGTGGTCAAGATCAAGGAATACATCACCGCCGGCGAAACCATCCAGGTGGTTCTCTCTCAACGCTTCGCCAAGGCAACGCATGTCGCCCCGCTCGACGTCTATCGGGCATTGAGAACCATCAGCCCCTCACCGTACATGTTCTTCTTCGATATGGGGGAATTCTGCATCATCGGTGCTTCGCCGGAGATCCTGCTCCGGGTGGAAGGGAAGACCGTGATCACGCGGCCGCTGGCCGGGACCCGGCCGCGCGGGAAGAACCCGGAAGAGGATGCCAGGCTGGAGCAGGAGCTGCGCAATGACGAGAAGGAGCGGGCCGAGCACATCATGCTGGTGGACCTCGGGCGCAACGACATCGGCCGCGTCAGCGAACCAGGCAGCGTCGAGGTCAGCGACCTGATGGAGGTCGAGAAGTACTCCCACGTCATGCATCTGGTGACACACGTCCAAGGAAGACTCCGACCGGACATGTCGGCTTTCGATGCCCTGCGCGCGTGTTTCCCGGCCGGTACCGTCTCCGGCGCCCCCAAGATACGCGCCATGCAGATCATCGCCGAACTGGAACCCGAGAAGAGGGGTATCTACGCCGGCGCCGTCGGCTACTTCTCCTTCACCGGTAACATGGATATGGCTATTGCCATCAGGACCATCATCATGAAGGGCGGGGTTGCCTATATGCAGGCGGGCTGTGGCGTGGTCTACGACAGCGTGCCACACTGTGAATATGAGGAGACTCAGAACAAGGCCAAGGGAATGCTGAAGGCGATCGAACAAGCCGAGGCCTCGGTATGAGTGAGGAATCAAGATGCTCCTGCTGATCGACAACTATGACAGCTTCACTTACAACCTCTTTCAGTATCTTAGCGAACTTGGGGAGGATGTCATGGTGGCGCGCAATGACAAGATAACCATCGAAGGAATCGAGAAGCTCGCGCCTGAGCGGATAGTCATTTCCCCCGGTCCTTCGACACCGCAGCACGCCGGCATCTCCAATGATGTCATTCGCCATTTCGGGCCGAGATTGCCCCTGCTCGGCGTTTGCCTGGGACATCAGTGTATCGGCCATGTCTACGGCGGCACCGTGGGGCGGGCGAAGGCAGTGATGCATGGTAAGTCATCCCTTGTTCATCATAATGGCGTGGGAGTCCTTGCGGGATTGCCCAATCCTTTCTCCGCGATACGCTACCACTCTCTGGCGGTAATGCCGGCGGGACTCCCCGACTGCCTGGAGGTGACCGCGTGGACAGACGACGGCACCATCATGGGCCTTAAGCACCGCGTGTACCCAGTGGAAGGCATCCAGTTCCATCCTGAATCTTTCATGACGCCGGTAGGCAAGGACCTACTGAGGAATTTCCTGAATAAGGGGCGGCAGCCATGATCAAGGAAGCCATTGCTACTCTCGTGACCGGCAGGTCCCTCTCGATGGACCAGGCCGAATCGGCCATGACCGAGATCATGAACGGCGAAGTCACGCCAGCACAGTTTGGCGCGTTCGTCACCGCGTTGCGGATCAAGGGGGAAACCAGCGAGGAGATCGCTGGCATGGCTAGAGTGATGAGAGCCAGGGCCATCCGGGTCCGCGCCGACGGGGTCGTGGTAGACACCTGCGGGACAGGTGGCGACAACGCCGGCACCATCAACATCTCCACCGCCGCGGCATTCGTCGCGGCTGGTGCGGGACTCAAGGTGGCCAAACACGGCAACCGGGCGGCGAGCAGCCGATGCGGCAGCGCTGATGTCTTGGAAGCCCTCGGCGTGAAGATTGAGCTGAATGCAGAGCAGGTCGAGAGATGCCTACAGGAAGTCGGGATCGGATTCATGTTCGCCCCCGCGTTTCACCCTGCCATGAAGTATGCCGGACCGCCCCGTCGCGAGATCGGCATCCGCACCGTGTTCAACATACTTGGCCCGTTGACCAATCCAGCCCACGCCCAGGCCCAGGTTCTCGGCGTGGCGGACGCATCGCTGGCGGAGAAGATGGCCGTGGTGCTGCGCACGCTCGGATGCCGCCATGCGCTGGTGGTCCACGGTGACGACGGCCTGGACGAAATCACCATAACGGGCAAGACCCAAGTGCACGAAGTTGAAAACGACCGCATCAAGACTTATTCGGTCGGTCCGGAAGATTTTGGTTTCTCCCGCACTGGACTCGAACAGATCAAGGGGAGCACGCCAACTGAGAACGCCGCGCTGGTGCGGCAGATTCTGGCAGGAACCCTGGGCCCACAGCGGGAGGTAGTCGTGATGAACGCTGCCGCCGCAATCGTTGCCGGAGACAGGGCGAAGAGCCTACCGGAGGGAGCCAGGCTGGCCGCGGAGGCCATTGACACTGGCCGTGCGTTGGACAAGTTGCAGCAACTGGTCAGCCTCAGCCAAGCCCTGTCTTCATAGGTGCAAGATGATTCTGGACGAGATCGTAGCCCATAGCCGGGAAGAGTTGAAGAATAGACAGAGCAGCCTGCCTCTGGCGGAACTCCGCCGGATGATCCACGAGCTGCCGCCCACCCTGGACTTCGCCGCCGCCATGCAGGGCGACCGCGTGCGCCTCATCGCCGAGGTGAAACGGGCCTCGCCTTCGAAGGGCGCCATAAGGCTGTACTCTGACCCCGTGGAGATAGCTAAGACGTATGCCCTCAGCGGCGCTTCAGCCATTTCCGTCCTGACGGAGATGAAGTACTTTGCGGGGAGCCTCCATGATTTGAAAGCGGTTCATGATGCGCTTAGAGAGAACAGGGTTCCGCTCTTGCGAAAGGACTTCCTCTTTGATCCCTACCACATCTACGAATCCCGGGCCTACGGTGCAGATGCTGTGTTGCTCATCGTGGCCATCCTGACGCTGGACAGCCTGAGAGAGCTGCTCTTCCTCAGTCACCAGCTCGGCCTGCAATGCCTCGTGGAGGTGCACAACGAGGCGGAACTGTCTGTAGCCCTGAAGACAGAGGCACGCATTATCGGCATCAATAACCGCAACCTGGACACGCTTGACGTCGACCTCAATACTACAAAGCGGCTGCGCGCCTTCATACCGCCCGACCGTGTCGTGGTGAGTGAAAGCGGTGTCAGGGGCCGGGCCGATGTGGAATTGATGCGGCACTTGAGAGTCGATGCTGTCCTCGTTGGCGAGGCGCTGATGGTGGCACCAGATATCGCCGCGAAGATGAAGGAACTGCTGTGATCAAGATCAAGATCTGCGGGCTAATGCGCATTGAGGACGCGCTGGCAGCAGCCTCGGCCGGGGCCGATTTCGTTGGCTTGGTGTTTGCCCCCAGCCGCCGGCGGGTATCCTCTGAAGAAGCTTCGCAGATCTCCCAAGCCGTGCATGCGCTCAAGTCACCCCCTGTAGTGGTCGGCGTCTTTGCCAATCAACCTGCCAGCGAGGTGAATGATCTGGCGGAACAGTGCCATCTGGATCAAGTGCAATTGAGCGGCGGCGAAGAATGGGAATATTGCCGGGACATCAAGAGACCAGTGATCAAGGTCCTGCATGTTTCCGGCAGAGAGCCCGCCGCCGCGATCATCGCCGAATTCAGGAGGGGACGGGGCTTCCTTCGGAAACGGGGGAGCATACTAATGCTGGATACACAGGTGCAAGGAGTCTTCGGAGGGACCGGCCAGCCGTTCGACTGGCAGCTGGCCAGGGAGGTCGCCGCAGCTTGCCCGGTGATGGTTGCCGGAGGCCTGAACCCGGAGAACGTCGCCGGGGTGGTGCGGGACGTTCGGCCGTGGGGAATCGATGTCTCTACGGGCGTAGAAATCAATGGAAGAAAGGATGCGCAGAAGATAAGAGCATTCATAGAGGCAGCGAGGTCAGTGAAGCTGTGAGTTGCGGGCGCTTCTCAAGACCTCAAGTCTGAGGCAGAAGCAGTCTCACCTGCGTGTGACGCCGCGAAAGCCGCACTTCACCGAGGAGGCAAGCCATGTTGGTGATAATGAAGAACGATGCTACTGAAGCTCAGGTGAGAGCTGTGATCCGCGAGATCGAACGCCTGGGCTACCGCGGATTGCCTGTACCAGGCGCCCAGCGGACAGCCGTGTGCATTGTGGGCAACCAGCGCGAGGTAGACGATTCCCGCCTGCTGTCGCTCGATGGTGTGAAGGAGACGATCCGGGTCACCAAACCTTACAAACTGGTGAGCCGGGAGACGCATCCACAGCCCACGGTGATAGCCATCGGCCGGGTTGTCATCGGTGCCGGGAAACCGGTAGTCATGGCTGGCCCATGTGCCGTGGAGAGCGAAAAACAGACTCTGGCCATAGCCCGAATGGTGAAGAGGTACGGAGCGCAGGTGTTCCGAGGCGGCGCCTTCAAGCCCAGATCATCGCCCTACACATTCCAAGGACTTGGCGAGGAAGGACTCAAGATGCTGAAGAGGGTCCGCGAAGAGACTGGCCTCCCTGTGGTCACCGAAGCTACGGACCACGACAATATCGAGATGGTGGAGGAGTACGCCGACATCATACAGATCGGGGCCAGGAACATGCAGAACTACTCCCTTCTCCGCCGCGCCGGACTTTGCCGCAAGCCGATCCTGCTGAAGAGGGGCTTCGCCGCCACTATCGAAGAACTGCTTATGTCAGCAGAATACATCGCCTCTGAAGGTAATCCTAATGTCATCCTGTGCGAGCGCGGGATTCGGACGTTCTCTGACAACACGCGCAACACCCTGGACCTGAGCGCCATACCCTCGATCAAAGAGGTCAGTCATCTGCCAGTGGTTGTCGACCCGAGCCATGCAGCCGGACGCCGGGAGTATGTCATCGCCCTTTCCAGAGGAGCTATCGCCGTCGGTGCCGACGGCCTTCTGGTAGAAGTCCACAATGACCCGGTGCATGCGCTGTCCGACGGCCGGCAGTCGTTGTATCCAAGCCAATTCGCGGAATTGATGAAGGACGTGCGAGCCATGAACCGTCTTGCGGAGCGAGAGAAATGAGCAGTGAGAGATTGCCTGACGGCCGGGGCTATTTTGGAGCCTATGGGGGCCGATTCGTGCCGGAGGTGCTGATACCGGCTCTGGATGAGCTGGAGGCCGCCTTCAGCGAGGCCTGCCACGACCCAGCGTTCCAGAACCAGTTCGATTCACTATCAGCGCGCTATTCAGGAAGACCGACTCCGCTCTACTTCGCCGAACGCCTCACGGAGCATTGCGGCGGCGCGCGAATCCTGCTCAAGCGGGAGGACCTAGCCCACACCGGGGCACACAAGATCAACAATGCGCTGGGACAGGCGCTGCTAGCCAGGCGCATGGGGAAGAAGCGCATCATCGCCGAGACCGGCGCCGGGCAGCACGGCGTGGCCGTCGCCGCCGTATGCGCCATGATGGGACTAGAGTGCATCGTGTACATGGGAGAGGAAGACATGCACCGCCAGTCGCTCAATGTCTTCCGGATGAAGCTGATGGGTGCGGAAATCAACTCCGTTACCGCAGGCAGCAGGACCCTGAAGGAGGCCGTCAGCGAAGCGATCCGTGACTGGGTGACAAACGTCGGGGACACCTACTACCTCCTTGGCTCGGCGGTCGGGCCGCACCCTTATCCGCTGATGGTGCGCCACTTCCAGTCGGTTATCGGCAGGGAGACCAGACAACAGGCTCTCGACACCTGTGGCCGATTGCCCGACTGCGTAGTCGCCTGCGTCGGCGGCGGAAGCAACGCCATCGGAATGTTCCATCCCTTTCTTGCTGACAAGGAAGTGAAGCTGATCGGAGTCGAGGCCGCTGGCAGGGGACTGGCTACCGGCAAACACGCGGCATCTCTGGTAGAAGGACGCATCGGTGTTCTTCACGGCTCCAAGTCGTACCTCTTGCAGGACGACGCTGGCCAGATACGGGAGACTCACAGCATCTCGGCAGGCCTGGACTATCCCGGGGTGGGACCGGAACACGGCTACCTGAAGGACAGCGGGCGCGCCAGCTACGTAGCCGTCACCGACGAGGAGGCTCTCGACGGTTTCGAGCTGCTGTCGCGTATGGAAGGTATCATACCAGCCCTCGAATCCGCCCATGCCGTGTACCATGCAAGCAGGATTGCCGGGTCCTTCAACCGCGGTCAGATGATCGTGGTTTGCCTCTCCGGTAGGGGGGACAAGGACATCGGGGTGGTGGCTGGCGCCAGGGGGGTCCAGCTGTGAGCCGCACCCAGAATGCCTTTGGCCGGCCCAGCTGCAAGGCACTTATACCTTACGTCACCGTCGGCTACCCCAGCATAGAGGCTACCCTGGAGGTGGTCCCCCTCCTCGCCGAGAGCGGAGGCGACCTGGTAGAACTGGGCATCCCGTTCTCTGATCCGCTGGCCGATGGCGTCACCATTCAGAAGGCCAGCTTTCAGGCATTGCAGAACGGAGTCACGCCCGCCACATGTCTCGACGTCGCCCGGCAACTCGCGCAGAAGGTCAAAACCCCTCTAGTCTTCATGACCTACTACAACCCCATCCTGAAGTATGGGCATGATTCGTTTTGCCGTGACTGCAGCCAGGCGGGGATCGACGGGCTGATCGTTCCCGATCTCCCGCCTGACGAGGGACAGGAACTCGAAGCGCTCTGCCAGAAGAACGGCCTCGATCTCGTCTACATCGTGGCTCCGACCAGCACAGACGAGCGCATCAGGCTGGCTGCCAGACATTCCCGGGGCTTCCTTTACCTTGCCTCCGTGGCCGGCGTAACGGGGGCCAGAGATGAAATGCCCGCCGGCCTGGCCGACTTCACTGCCAGGGTGCGCAGTGCCACCACACTGCCGCTCTGTGTGGGATTCGGCATCTCCAACGCCAGGCAAGCCAGCCGAGTAGCACGCATCGCCGATGGAGTCATCGTCGGAAGCCGCATCGTGAACCTCGTGGGAGAAGGCTCGACGGCCAGCCTACGGAGCTTCATCAGAGAGTTGAGATCAGCTATCGATCAGTAGAGGGCGAGAACGGCTCTACTGGATTCTGGTGCTGGGTTTGTAAGTGCGGTCCTTCCATGACACGCCGTCACCGGTGTGGCGCTTCTTCCACGCCCAGATCCCCGAGGCTACCAGGAACAGGACTCCCGCCGGCAGCGATATCGAATAGAGGCGCTTATAGTTGAAGCGGCGGTCCACCAAGACACGCATCACCAGTATGAGCACCACCTGGGCCACGATGATGGCAAACCAGTCGCCGAAGTTGGGCAACCAGGGAGTGAGGTGTGAGGCTATGAGGACAAATGGCGTGATGAACAGCCCTGTAACGCCCAAAGCTATCAGGACGAACAGCCAAGTGCCGAGCGAAGCGACGGAGTAGGCGAACTTCCCGAACCCCTCCCACAGCTCCCCCACCCCCTCGTACATCCGGCAGGAGACCAGCCCAGACAAGTCAACAACACCCAGACGCTTGCCGTGCCGTGCCAGCGTGAATCCCAGCCAGATGTCCTCCAGGATGCGTGACCGGACAGCCTCGTGCCCACCCACTTCGCGGTAGTCCGCAGCAGACACGAAGATGAACTGGCCGATGACCAGCCCCGGCCTGGGACGCCGGGCCCCCTGCACCCACCACAGCGGAATGCCGCAGAGGATGATGAAATACATGGCAGGCACGACGACCCTCTGGCTGAAGGAGACCGTCTTCTGAAGAGGCAGCCCGGAGATGAGCGACAGCTTGTGTTCGTGGGCATAGGCCATGGCGCTGCTGAGCATACCTGGCGCATGAACAGTATCAGCATCGGTGAAGAGGAGCCACGAGCCTTTGGCCTCGGCCGCTAGCTGATGACAGGCATATGGTTTCCCCGCCCATCCCTGCGGCAGCGGCTTGCCTCGCAGCAGCCTGACACGAGGGTCTTTGGCAGCAATCTCGGCCACCCTCTCGGCCGTCTTGTCTGTTGAATTGTCATCGAGCACCAGGATCTCATATGCGGGATAGTCCTGCTTCGTCAGGGACTCCAGACACGGGACGATGTCCTCTTCTTCGTTCCTGGCGGGAATCAAGACCGAGATGAGCGGAGGGTCAGCAGGCAGCTTGCCTTTTTCGGACCCCAGCTTGTGGAGGGCTCTCAGATTCAAGAGCAGGTTGACCAAAAGTACCGAGAGCCCTAAAGTGACCGCTCCCAGATAGATGTGCCACATGGCTCCAGCTTCTAGCGGCTGTAGCCTCCCCAGGCTTCAGTCTGGACCACGTCATCCGTGTCGGGCTGGTGTCTCAAGAGGAAGATGGCGCAGAGCACAGCACAGGTCAGCGCGTATCCCCAGGACAGATAGCCGAGGCCGAGAGGCAGGGGATTGAAGAACCAGGCCAGCAGCAGGCACGGTGGTGCAGCAAGGTGGAAGATGGTATTGCTCAGGTAGAAGCGCTTCGTTATGAGAAGACTCAGCCCGAACGTCAATCCCGCCAGGGCCATTGCCACGGGGCACAGGACCATAAACCCGGTGACGAAGATCGTCTGAGCCTGCCCTCCGGCCCACCCGAGCCACACGCTCCAGATCTGCCCCACGGAGGCCGCTACCATGATCAACAGGTACGCCCACAACTCACCTACCAGCAGGCCAGCCACAGCCAGACAGAGGAACGTCTTCAGTATTTCCCCGGCTAGAGACAGAATCCCGGGCAGTTTGCCGGCATGAATCATGACTGCGGTAGAGGTCACGTTCCCTGTGCCTACATGCCGCAGGTCCTTCTTGGCAAACAGGTGCATCATGATGTTGGCAGTAGGGATACTGCCGACGAGGTAGCCAATTATGATTATGGCGCCGACCAACAGCACCGTATGCATACTGCCCTCCTCAACACCTCCAGACCATGCCTCGGCTTCCGAGGTAAATGTTAGGCTCCGCCAAAGGCGAAGTCAAGATGCCTTTCAGCCACAGTCTCATTTGACGCAGTAGGGATGCCATCCTTCCCCAGTCGGCAGCCCGTGTCAGCTCTTGCCTCACGATCTTGAGACCTGTTGCAGCCTTCGTTTGCATCCCTTTAGTCGCGCCAGCCCTCACCGTTCATCTTGAGAAGAGCGCGGGACTCTTCCTGCCAGCCGACTCCGACCGGAACGGTGCTCTTGAGGAGGCGCCCTGCTGGCGGCCGGCCACGACACGAGGGCATTGACAAGACTGTGATCGCCATGTAAAGTAATGAGTGAACGTTCATTCATACAAGGGGAATCAGAGGTGGCGACTCGAAGCGAGAGGAAGGAACTGATCACAGAGCGACGCAGGAGGCAAATACTCGATGCCGCACTGGCTGTCTTCTCCACGAAGGGATACGGTGAGGCTACCATCTCTGACATCGCCCGTGAGGCCGGCATAGCAGTGGGCACTATCTACAACTACTACCCCAGCAAGCGGGAGGTCCTGGTGTCCATTCTGGCCAGCCGAGTTCTTAGTGAGCCCTTCCTACAGCTCATGGAACAGCCAACTGAGGTCGATGACAAGAAATTCTTCAGCTCGCTGATCGAAGAGCGGCTGACTCTACTCACTCAAAACGCCGATAAGTTCCTCTTCATGCTTTTCGAGGCATACCGTGACCACGACCTCCGGCGGAAATGGGCACAAGAGGTCGTTCAGCCCGCAATGATGAAGGCCGAGCAACGGCTGAGGTCGAGAACGGAGGCCGGCGCCTTCCGACCCATGAATCCCAGCGTCACAGCGCGCGCGCTGGCAGGCATGGCCATCGGCTTCGCTGTGCTGGCCATGATCGAAGGAGAGTCAAGCCCCTGCCGGGCGATTCCCCGAGATGAACTGGCGTCAGAACTGGCGGACTTCGTGCTGACGGGCCTTGGCAGAAGAGGGAACGGCTCGTCCCAGAGCACCGAGGGGGAAAAGAGGTGATATGGAGATGCAGTCTCTTGCCGTCGAGATGAAAGGGCTCACAAAGAGGTTTGGGGCGTTCACGGCGCTCAACGGCCTGAGCTTGAACATCGAGAAGGGAGCGATCTACGGCCTGCTGGGTCCCAACGGCGCGGGGAAGACCACCGCCATCAAGATACTGTGCGGCCTGCTCAAGGCCAGCAGCGGTGAAGGGTACGTCCTCGGCAGAAGAGTTCCCGATCGGAGCGTTCTGCCCGAGATAGGATACATGCCCCAGGAGACCGCTCTTTACCTAGACCTGACGGTGCACGGCAACCTGACGCTCTACGGGGAGCTCTTTGGCCTGTCGAGAAGCCGAATCGCCGAAAGGGAGAAGGAGTTGCTCGAGTTCGTGGCTCTGGAGAAGTGGAGGGATTCGCTGGCGTCAAACCTCAGCGGAGGCATGAAGCACCGCGTCTCGCTGGCCTGCAGCATGATACACGAGCCCAGGCTGCTCTTCCTCGATGAGCCTACCGTGGGCGTGGATCCGGAACTGAGGGCCTCGTTCTGGGAATACTTCGATGTCCTGAGAAGAAAGGGGGTAACCATAGTACTGACCACGCACTACATGGACGAGGCCCAGCATTGCGACCGGATAGCGCTGCTGAGGCAGGGGCAACTGCTGGCCGAGGGCACCCCAGCCGACGTAATCAAGTCGGCCGGGGCTGTGAATCTCGAGGAGGCATTCTTGGCGCTGGCAAAGAGAGAGGAGGCCGGCTGATGAACATCCACAGGGCTCTGGCCATTACGAGAAGGATCTTCAGCGGCCTGAGGCACGACCGGCGCACCGTGGCACTGATGTTCCTAGCACCAGCCGTGGCCATGTGCGTCTTTGGCCTAGCGTTCAGTGGCGACGTGAAAGATGTGAACGCAGTGGTGGTCAACCAGGACAACGCCACCATATCGGTTTCACAGGCTGTCATCTCGAATCTCGATGAGGAAGTGCTCAATATCACGTACTTGAACGATGTTGAGGAAGCGGTCCGACGGGTCAAGAACGGCGACGCCTATGCCGCAATCATTTTCCCCGAAGGCTTCACGGAGAGTCTACTCATGAAGAGGGCAAATCCGTCCTATCCGGGGGACACCACAATCCGGGTGAGAGCGGACAAGAGCAACTTCAACGTGGCCAACGCGATAACTAAGTGCGTTAGTGAAGCGGTGTTGAAGACCGCGCAGCAAGCGGGACAGGATCTACCGATGAGCGTGGATGCCGAGGATGCGATCTATGGGAAAGGCGCCAAGTTTGCGGATTTCTTCGTCCCCGGGGTCATGGCCTTTGCGGTCTTCCTGCTGACTACTCTACTGACCCTCATCTCGTTCGTAGGAGAACGAACCACCGGCAACTTGGAGAGGCTACAGTCTACACCGCTGAGAGAGAGCGAGCTCGTGTTGGGATATGCCATCGCCTTCAGCATCATCGGCATGCTGCAGACGATCGTGCTTCTGGTAATTGGAGTGGCGGCATTCCACATCATGATCGTAGGGAACATTGTGCTGGCTTTTGTCGTCATCGCCTTACTGGCGGTCGTCAGCCTGAGTCTCGGCATCCTGCTCTCCAGCCTAGCGAAGAGAGAGGCCCAGGCCATCCAGTTCTTTCCGCTCATCATCCTGCCCACCTTCCTGCTGGCGGGCATCTTCTGGCCCGTCGAAGCGATACCGCAATGGCTGAGACCACTGTCCTACGCCATACCCCCGTCCTACGCCGTAGACGCTATCCGTTCCGTAATGCTGAGAGGCTGGGGGATTGGTGGCATCTGGATAGACATCGTGGCACTGTGCGGATTTGCCGCCGCATTCCTGGCTGCAGCCGTCCTGTCACTGAAAAGGGGGCGGCGGTAGTAACGGCGGGCAGGTCGTTGACCCTACCTGGCCAATGGCGTCCCCAGTCTGCAAGCGATTGACGGCCCCAATGATCCGACCCTTGACAAGTGGGCCCATGTTTGTCAGCCCTTAGGCGAACGCCTATCCTATAAGAACGGGGACGGCGTACGCCAGCGGCAAAACATCAAGAACGGAAGCAGGAGGGCATCATGGATCTGAACCTCAAGGGGAAGGTGGCCATAGTCACTGGGGCGGGTGGTGGAGGCATCGGCACCAGCGTCTCCTACGAGCTGGCCAGTGAGGGAGCCATTGTGGTCGCCAACGATATCGACCGGCCGTGGGCCGACAGGGTAGCCAAGCAGTTGAATTCGCAGGGTTCAAAGGCCATCGCCACATATGCGGATGTTACCAGCTTCAACGAATGTCAGGCGATGGTCAGCAAGGCGCTGGCTGAGTTCAGCCGCGTGGATATCCTGGTCACTATACCGGCGTACATGGGCTATGGCAGTTTCGCTCACACCAGCATGGACGATCATCACCGTGTGGTCGATGTCACTTTTTGGGGTACGCTCAATGCCATCAAGGCCGTGCTCAAGCCAATGCTGGCGCAAAGGAGTGGGAGCATCGTCTGCATGGGATCGGATTCGGCCAGGATGGCCCCGCCCGGGGAAAGCATGTACGCTGCTTCCAAGGCGGCCATCATGACGTTCGCCACCTGTCTGGCCAAGGAGGTGGGTTCCTCGGGCGTGCGGATAAATGTGGTGAACGCAGCGCTCGTCAGCACTCCCGGTCAGGAAGGCATGGCCGGCGGCTTTGCCCACAACTACCCGCTGGGCCGGTTCCCCGAGCCGAAGGAGGTAGCTGAGGCCATAGCCTTCCTGGCATCTGACCGGGCCGCAATGATCACCGGACAGTCATTGAGCGTAAACAGCGGGAGGCTCTGACCGTTCGTTTGAAGGACGTCTTCCTTGAGCCCTGACCAAGAGAGGCCGCGTCTGTTCTACGGCTGGGTGGTGGTCGCTGCCTGCTTTCTGGCGACCTTGACCCTGGGCGAGACCTTCTGGTGCTTCGGCGTTTTCTTCAAGCCACTGGAGTCCGAATTCGGCTGGAGCCGCGCCGTCACGTCCTCGGCCTACACCTGCTTCCTCATTGGACACGCCATATCCCTGGTAGTCGGCGGCCGGCTGGGCGACCGGATCAGCCCACGGCCTATCCTCCTAGCGACGGCGGTCATATCCGGAACAGCCATCGCGCTCTGTAGCCAGACGGACAGTGTCAACGAGCTTCGCCTCTTCCTTTTCATCGCCGGGCTGGGCGCCGGGCCCATGTGGTCTGTGTCCACCAGCACGGTAGTAAGGTGGTTCAATGGTCACAAGAGGGCCAGCGTGGCACTGGCCGTTACCACCACCGGCGTCGGGGCGGGGGCCATCATCTTCGCCCCGCTGATCAACCACTTTATCGGCGCCTACGGGTGGAGGGATGCCTTCCTATACGTCGGCATCATCATGGCCATCATAGTCCTCGCCGCTGCCCTGCTCGTCAGACGTGCTCCCCAAGCCGGTGCCAGCGACTCCAGTTCCTTCCCGGCACGGGGTGGAGCGCCGACGCGGGCCATGATCGGCGCGTTCATCACTGTCACCTTCATTATCACGGTGGCCATCTTCTCGTTCCAGGCAGTCAACGTGCACCTGGTGCCCCATGCCACCGATGTTGGGATATCCGACACATCCGCCGCCATCGCCGTGGGTCTGACAGGTGCGTTCTCCATCCCGGGCCGGCTCATCTCGGGCTTCGTTTCCGATGCCATCGGCTGGCGCCGCACCCTAGCCCTGGCCGTGCTCGGCATGGCCCTCTCAATAACGTGGCTCCTTTTCCTGGATGCAGTCTGGATGCTCTATGCGTTCGTCCTCATCTACGGCACTTGCCATGGCATCAGGGTCCCCGCCCAGATCGGCATCCTGGGGCAGACGTTCGGGCTCTCTTCCCTGGGACAGCTCGTCGGCATCAGCACGGCCATCGGACAGCTGGTGGGGGCCACCGCCCCTTACGTAATGGGATTCATCTATGACCACACGGGCGGCTACGCCACCGGCTTCTACATTCTCATGGCCATGCTGGCGGCCACCGGGATAGTAGCTTTCATGCTGAGAGGGCGGCTCACGCCGGGCCAGCGGCCGACTGATCGCTGATCATGTGGATATAGTCCGCTTCCTCATAGTGCACAGGCAAGTCAGGGATGATACAATCCCGTTGAACCGCCAGACTGCAGCATAAGGAGGGAATGACATGTACTGTCAGAAATGTGGAGCACAGAATGATGACCAGGCGGCCTTTTGCGACAGGTGCGGAGCGGCCCTTCCGAAGGTTGGCGCCACACCAGCTGCGGGCACGGTGGCGGCTGCGGGGGCGGTCCAGTACGCCGGCTTCTGGCGGCGGCTCGCAGCGGCCATAATCGATGGCCTGATCATGGGGGCGGTTCAGTCGGTGCTTCAGGTGATTCTCACGAGTGCGGGGGTGATTAACCTCGACAAGTTCATGGAAGACCTCGAGGCGAATCCGGATACCGTAGATCTCGGGCCCTTGATGGCAATGTTCTGGATTCTCGGCGTGGTGATGTTCTTTGTGCAGCTGCTTTACTTCGCCATCATGGAGAGTTCTTCCAAACAGGCGACTCTTGGGAAGATGGTGCTGGGAATAGTGGTCACCGACTACGAAGGCAGGCGCATTTCATTTGGCCGAGCGCTGGGCCGGAATCTCGGCAAGATCATCTCGCAGATCATACTGTTCATCGGGTACTTCATGATCGCCTTCACGCAGAAGAAGCAGGGTCTTCACGACATGATGGCCAGCACTTTGGTGGTAGTGAAGAGATAGCGGACAGCGGTTGGCCTATGGGCTCTTCTTCCTGTTGCGGCGCCACTGCACGTACTGCCGGCAGCCCTCTTCCAGTGAGATCTGGGGCACCCATCCCAGTTCAGTCCTGGCCTTCGTGCCGTCGAGAGCACCCTCCTTGGTAAGCTGCAGCATAATATTCCGGTTGAGGAACGGCGTGCTCTTCGTCCGCACCAGTCTGGCGAAACCCTCTATGAGGACTGCGCCTACATAGCCCAGCGTGAAAGGTATCGTGATGAGAACCTTAGGGCCGCCCTGAGCCTTCATCATGGCCCTGGTGACATCCTTCATCCTAACCACTTCGGGCCCGGCGGCATGATAGACCTGGCCAATGGCTTTATCACTGGTGGCAGCCAATATGGCCAATTCCGCGATGTCTCTGGTGTGGACCACTGCGAAGCGCGGGTTGGCTTTGCCCGGCCAGGCGACTATGGGGATCAGAGTCTGGATATAGGTCCGGTCGGCGGTCAGCCGGTCGCGTGGTCCGTAAGCAATCCCGATACGGATCATGGACACTTTGATCTTGCCCTGCTTGTGGTACTCCCAGCAAGCCTCATCGGCCAGTCTCTTGGCGTAGTCATAGTACGACGCTGGTGTCTTCTTGGCCTCGCAAGGTGTGTTCTCATCGACGAGGCCGTCCTTCTTCTGAGCAGCATCGCCATATACGGTGACCGAGCTGAATTGGACGAAACGCTTAACGCCAGCTTCGGCGCTGGCCTTCAGCATGTTCTTAGTGCCTTCGACGGTAACCGCTTCAAACTCGGACCACGGCCCCCAGCCGGGGGTCACCTTGGCCGCACAGTGAAAGACAATGTCGATGCCCTGCACCGCAGGCACCAGGGTCTCGTACTGCGTCACATCCCCAAAGACGATCTCGGCTTTGGTGGTCTTCAGGTAGCTGAGGTCAGATGTCTTACGGGCCAGGGCGCGCACCTCGTAGCCCTTAGCCAATAGACGTTCAACTAGACCGGTGCCAACGCACCCGGTGCTTCCGGTCACCAGCGTCTTCATGATTCCCCCCAATCGCCGGCCGTGGACGTCCAACTGGCTACCCTGTTCCGCCACGGCAGCGTTAGGAATGATATAGAGGCCTTCCTCCCAGTGTCAAGGCCGCGTTGCAGCCCCAAGAAATGCTTGAAGATGTACGTCTATTGTGCTAGCATTCGGCGTAGCCTGTTTCACATGATACCGGTCAGAACACCGGCGAATCTGGGAGCAGAGGTGAATGGGATTTCCCCGGGCTGAGGGGGCAGTTGACCCGGGGCCGGCAGCCGGAAGCTGCCAGTGTGTTTGATGGGGGTGTGATATGTTGATCGCTCTGTACGTGATGGCTGGGATCTTCGCCTTGTTGACGGTCGCCACTATTGCGGCCTCGCGCGATCGGCTGGCCGCCGGCATCAGGGGAACCGTGCGCTACGGTGTTGTCGGTGCCGCGGTCGTGGTACCGATTGCGGCGTTGGTGGCGCTTCTCGGCGTGTGCATCTGGGCCATTGTGAGCGGCGTCATCTACATGTTGAACCAGTGAAGCAGCGCTTCCCGTTTGATGAGCGCGGCGCCTGGCATTGCCGAGACGATCATAGTCTGGCGCGGCAATACTTGCGTCATCCTGGATGCCTCCTCAGACCATACGCCACTCTGCACGGTTTCCGGCTGAACCGTCGCTCTTGACAGTCGCCTTGCCCGGTGATGTAACATGAGCCATGGCACCCGAGAAGAGGCGCCATGACAAGGCAACAACCACAAGACCAGACGGCTGGAATATCATCCGGAGGTAAGTCATGAAGAAGATCGTGTTTCTCATGGTCGCCGTTCTGCTGATCGTTACGCTGGCCGGCTGTGGCGGCGGCTCCACACCCACAGACAAGGACGGTGAGGGAAACGGCAACGGCATGGTCCCGGTCGATGGCGGGGATGGAGGAAACGGCACCGACACCGCCCAGTGGGCAGCCTGGGTCTTCGATGAGACGATCGAGCCCAGCTCGGGCGGCAGCGGCAAGATCGACACCTTCACTATTGAATCCGCCTACAGTGAGGACGGGAAGCTGCGGAAGTTCAGGATCGAGGGGACATATCTGGGCAAGGAAATGACGCAGATCAAAACCCAGAAGATGGTGATCGTCACATCTCCAACATACAGTTCGTCGACCGAGAACGTCAGCACTACTCTAGAGTGCTACAAGGTGAAACACCGAGTCACGGTGGTGACGGACGAGACCGGCGAGATACATCCCGTGTGGGCAGACGTCATTCTCTGGATACCGACCGGCGAATTGGAGACGACAGCGCAGTTCTTTTGGATCTATCCCAAGGCGACCTATGTCGACTCCGATGGCCAGCAGGGCGAATGGAGCTACTACCTGACCGATGCTATGCAGGCCGAGATGAACAACCCTCCTGCAGGCACCACCGTACTGTATAGCCCGGTGGTCGAAGGTGACTTCCACGGCTACGATGACTGGGCCTTCTACGGGCTTTACGGGTGGGGCTGGTACTGGTTCAAGGGCTTCGCGGAGGGTGGACAGCAGCAGCTGCAGGTGGGGTCATGGAGTTACGGTGGCTGTAACTACTCGTGCACGAAGGGAAACAAGACCATTGGAGCCTACACCTTCTCCGCCTGGACAGTGGATACCAGTTGCGCTTATGAGGGCAGCTCAGGAAGTTACAAGGGAACCTTCTCCAGTGGTCTCCCTGTGCCAATCTACCTGAAGGTTGCCTCCAGTGGTGAAGGCAGCAGCGGCTACTTCGAGTACACCCTGACGGATCTGAAACTGAAGTAGACCGTGGCCCGCGTCCTAGCAAGGGACGCGAAGGCGGGGCGGGCAATTGTGTGAGAACGCCGGCCCCGCCTTCGACATTTTCTCAGGTCACGCACGGCGCAGGCGGCATGCCGCGGACGATATGAGGCCAAGCAAGCCGGTCAGAATGGCGGGGTTGATGTTCTTCACCAGAGGGGATCACCAAAGGGGCTGGGCAGGAGATCTCGCAGCAACTCGATACCCTTGGCGCGCAGTTTCCTGTTCATCCTGTTCAGGCTTTCTAGCTCCTGCTTAGAGAGGCATTCAGTGATGTTCCTGACTCTCCTAGCCCCGAGTTGGCGCTCGTAGGCTTCCTTCCCCTTCTTAGTCAATGTCACCCTGACCCAGTTGCCTCTCTCCAGGTTGCGCTCCTTCTTGATCAGGCCCTGCGCCTGCATACGGGTCAGCAAAGCGGAGATGGTGTGCGGCTCCCGGTGCATCAGTCTCGACAACTTCATGGGCGTGACTGGCTCCGCAGAAGTAGCCACAAAGGTGAGGACCAGTGCCTGCGGCACCGTAACGCCGACTTGCCCCAGTTCCATCTCCCAGGCTCTCCTCAGGATCGTGGATGTGACCGCCATCTCCGCCCACGCCATCTCGTTCTCATTCAAATCCATGGATGCGCTCCTCTCCGCAGACTGACATATTCCTCACGACCGTCTCGAGGTTGCTCCAGTGACGCCAGGTTCTGCATGCGTGCCACCCTGCGGGACGGGCGAGAGTGCCGACATCGCCAGTGGTGCAGTCCCCAGAATGGTCACCCGCTTGCGGGCTTATGACAGCTGATGTACGGAGGTCACCATAGTGGATCGCCATAGGGACTGGGCAACATCTCGCGCAGCAGTTGAACGCCTCTAGCACGGAGTTTCCGGTTCATCTTGTTCAATTCTTCAAGCTCTTGCCTGGAGAGGCATTCCGTGACATTCCTGACCTTCTTGGCCTTGAGTTGACGCTGATAGGCTTCCTTCCCCTTCTTAGTCAATGTCACCCTGACCCAGTTGCCTCTCTCCAGGTTGCGCTCTTTCTTCACCAAGCCCTGGGCCTCCATGCGGGTCAACAGTGCGGAGATGGTATGCGGCTCCCGGTGGAGTATCCTCGAGAGCTTCATCGGCGTAATCGGTTCCGGGGAATCGGCCACCGCAATCAGAACCAAGGTTTGTGGGACAGTCAGACCGATCTGTCCGAGCTCCATTTGCCAGGCCCTCTGCAATATGAGGGAGGTCACGGACATCTCCCACCAAGCCAACTCGTTCTCATTCAACTCCATGGCTATCTCCCTTTGCCAGAGCAGTTGCGGCAGACGTCCCCTCTGCCGACGGTCTGTACCATGATACCGCGGTCGGGCAGACCGCCGCCAATCTTGAGAGAGCCGGCTCTTGGCCCACCGGCAGTGTCCGGGTTCCCGCCGAAGCAGACGGCTCTCTGATGTCACGAAAACGTGATACTGACCGAGCGCCGAGATTCTAGACCCAGCAAGGACACATGTCAAGCAAGAGCACCCACCAGCCTCAGCCATTCGGCGGAGCAAGTTTGTCGCCCGTGCAGATTACCGATTGACAGCTTCGATCACGCCGCAATACCATACTGGCCAATCTTGCCATCTGTGATGCGCAATTCCCTGCAGGGGGCCAGCGGCAATGGGGCTATCCAAAGGAACGACTCCCAATTACGGCTGGGTGGTGGTCGGGGCCTTCCTGGCTATCGACGCCATCATTATGGGTATCACCTTCTCCCTCGGCCTGATGCTGCCGCTGATATCCGATGACCTGAACATGACGCTAGGCCAGTCGAGCTGGCTCGGTGCCGTCAACTGGGAAGTGAGCGCCCTGCTCTCCATCCCGGTAGCCTTCCGCCTTTCCCGTTACAGCCCAAAGGCACTGGTCACCATATCCTGCCTAGGCGAGGCGCCACTGCTTCTGATCCAGGGTCTCGCCCCGAACTACTGGGTATTGCTGGTCTGCCGCATAGCCTACATGGCCATCGGGCTGGCCCGGTTCGCGGCTCGGCCCATCCTCATACAGCAGTGGTTCCCCAGAGAGAAAGTGCCTTTGGTGAATGGCGTGCTGACCGTAGGCATGGGTTTGGCGGGCGGGACGGTTGTCTTCTTCATGGGCGACATCATGGCGGCGCTCGACGGCTGGAGGAACACCTTCTATGTTTTCGGTGCAATCACGGCGGTGCTGATGGCGATCTGGATGATACTGGGCCGGGAGAACCCCGCGTCCGGGGTGAAGGAGCAGCCTCAGGAGCCGGGGGCCCTCAAAGCCATCCTCGGCAACAAGACGCTCTGGCTGGTGGGCATCGGCGTTACAGGCGACATGCTCTGCTTCGGCGCCATGGAGACTCTCTGGCCGACTTACGCGACGGCAAAGGGCTTCGTCTCCCTTCAGGAGGCCAGCTTCTGCGAGGGCCTGTCATACTACGGGTTCACCGTCGGCTCGATCCTCGGAGGCTGGCTGACCATGCGGCTCGGCCGACGCAAGCCGCTGCTTATGGTGTCCGGCTTGATGCTGCCTCTGGTTACCATGGGGGTGCTGTTTTCGCGCTCGTTTCCGGTGCTGGCTTCCCTCTGGTTCGTCTGGGGTCTGGTGGAGTTGTACTATCCGGTTACCATGACCATCCCCTACGAATTGCCGGGAATCAAGCCACAGGGCGTGGTGCTGGCGACTGCTCTCGTAGTCACCGTCGTGACAGCGGGCTCGGGCCTGGGGCCGCTTCTGGCCGGCTACGTGGCGGGCGCCATTGGCCTGGAAAAGGCCCTCCTGGTGACCTGCTTCTTTCCGCTACTGCTGTTTGCGTCCGGCCTGCTGATCGCGGAGACCGGCCCCCGGGGCCCTGCGGTCCACAATGATGCCACCTAGCTGACACACCGGACAAACAGAAAGCCCCCGCTCCACGGGGCGGGGGCCTATGTACGCTTCGAATACCCGGGGGCCTGAGGCTACTTCCTGGCCTTCCTGCCAGACTTGCCGTCGGTCTTGCCGTTGCCGTCCAGCTTGCTGATGACCTTGTGGGTCGGCGCGCCGTCCCAAAGCAGCTTCCACCCGGTGCCCGTCTTCACCAGCTTCACTTCCTCTTTGGTAGCTTCGCTGCGAACCATGGCGTTGACAGTGGCGCTGGCTTGAGAATCAGCTATGGTGATGTTGGCCACCCGCTGCACCTCTACCGTTCCGCTAAAGTAGCGGGCCAGCCTCAACAGGCCGACCAGCCTTTCCCGCTCGCCGCCCATGTTCATGGCGACGTAGCTCAAGCATCTGTCATACTGCATACTGTTGAACGCTTCAAAGAATCCCCGCACGGTCTCCTCTATGGCTAGCGGGTCTTCCCTCCACGGGCTGGTTTCCACCAGCCACGGAGTAGCCTCGGCAATCCTGTCTATCCCCAGAAGCGCGTTCATCAATACCTCCTCTGCCCTAGTGTCGTCACTCGTAGAGGACCGCAGTCCCGGGGAAATCCTATTACACATTTGTTGCGTGCGCCTCTCTTGGGTCCTCGCTTTTGTCACAAAATGAATACATCTCTCGAGCCAGCGGCGGGTTGGGACGCGCGCGGTGAAATGCTATAATGAAACGCGCAAAGGAACCGGGCCATTCGATGAAGAAACGTGTCTTCTCCGGTGCCCGCCCCACGGGCAGACAGCACATCGGCAACTACCTCGGAGCCATCCAGAATTATGTCAGTCTCCAGGCCGAATACGAGTGCGTCTATTGCATCGTCGACATCCACGCCCTGACCACCCTCCAGGGCATCGAGGGCGTCCAGGGCCTGCAGCAGAACGTCCAGGAGATGATCCTCGACTGGCTGGCGGCCGGTCTTGATCCACAGAAGAGCATCCTTTTTGTGCAGTCCGAAGTCCCGGAGGTGACCGAACTCCACACTCTGCTCAGCATGAGCACGCCGCTGGGTTGGCTCATGAGGGTGCCTACCTTCAAGGAGAAGGTCAAGATGCAACCGGACAACGTCAACTACGGACTGCTGGGCTATCCCGTCCTAATGACATCGGACATCGTCCTCTACAAGGCCGAGGTGGTTCCGGTGGGCGAGGATCAGTTGCCCCATCTCGAGCTGGCGCGGGAGATCGTGCGGCGGTTCAACAGCCTGTACGGCGACACCTTTCCGGAACCGCAGCCGAAATTGACTCAGGCCCCGATGATCGTCGGGCTGGATGGCACGCAGAAGATGAGCAAGCAGTTGAATAACCACATCGAACTGGCGGCCACGGCGGAAGAGACCGCCCAGCGCATCATGACGGCGTACACCGATCCGGCGCGTAAGCGGAAGAGCGATCCGGGGCACCCGGAGACATGCAACATCTTCCACCTTCACGAGGCTTTCGAACCGGTCAAGGCGAAAGGCATCCCAGCGGAATGCCGCAGCGCCAAGATCGGCTGCGTGGAGTGCAAGAGGTTGCTGGCGCAGGAGATCAATGCCGCTTTGGCCCCTCTGAGGGAGAGGCGCAGCGAACTCGCGGGCAAGCCAGAGTACGTCAATGAGGTCCTGTCGGACGGCGCCCGCCGGGCTCAGGCCATCGCGAGAAAGACTATCCGCGAAGTCAAAGAGAGAATGAACTTGGTGCGGAAGGGCACCTGATGGTGCATCTGCCACTGTCCAGAAGTGGGCGGGAGGCGCTCGAGGTAGCCTCCCGGGCAGCAGAGGAGGCAGGAAGCCTCCTCTTAAAGCATATGTACGGCCAGTTGAAGCTGGGGCAGAAGGAGGGAAGGGCCAACCTGGTGACGGACATCGACGTCTTGGCAGAGAAAACAGTGATCGGGGTCCTGCAGAGCGAGTACCCGGATTTCAACATCGTCTCGGAGGAATCGCCGGCCGTGGCCAGGGAATCCCGGTTCACTTGGGTCATCGATCCCCTCGACGGAACCAATAACTATGTGCATGGCGTGCCTTTCATCTGCGTCTCCATCGGCCTCGCGCTGGGACGGGAGGTCGTGCTGGGCGTCATATATGACCCCGTAAGGAAAGAACTCTTCACCGCCGTCAAGGGGCATGGCGCCCACCTGAATGGCGCTCCCATGTCCGTGGCCAAAAGGCGGGCAGTCAGGGAGGCCTTCCTGGGGGTCGACCTGGGCTACGATGCCGAAAAGGGCCGGGCCATGCTCAACTTCCTGCTGGCGCCGTGGCCGGAGGTGGGCGGGTACAGGCTCATGGGGTCAGCGGCGCTGGGACTGACCTACGTCGCCTGCGGGCGGCTGGATGCCTACATTCACCCGTGCCTCTACCCCTGGGATGTGGCCGCTGCCATCTCTCTGGTGGAGGAAGCCGGCGGGCGAATCACCGACTGGCAGGGGCAGCCGGCCACGATCGAAAGCCAGGTGATCGTGGCCGCGAACGAGGCCTTGCATGGCCAGTTTCTGAAGCTGATCCAGGGGCAGTTGGAGCTCCCGTTCCAAGCCACCTGAGAGAAGGTGCGCCTGACCCCCTCGAGTCCGCGCCTCTGCGCCTGAGGCGTATCTTCGATGCGCACCCCCTTGGTAGAGGCAGCGCATGCGTTGCCTCTGCAGGCGATCCAACTGATCCGCGGCGGGAGTATAGATGAATCGCACCCTTACAAAGGCCGGGGCAATACGGAGGAAAGGACCCCGCCGACCCTAAACCTGCCGGTGCCTCTGCACGAACCGCGCCATCCGCTCCAGCGCCTCTTCGATGTTCTGCATCGACGTAGCGTAGCAGCAGCGGACATACCCCTCCCCGCTCGGACCAAAGGCATTGCCATGCACCACCGCCACCTTCTCCTCCAACAGGAGGCTCTCGGCAAACTCCTCAGAAGTCATGCCGGTGACCTTGATGGAGGGGAACGCATAGAAGGCTCCCTTTGGCTCGAAGCAGCTCAGGCCGATGTCGTTCAGCCCCTTCACGATGACACGGCGCCGCCGGTCGTACTCTTCGATCATCTTCTGTGCTTCCGCCTCCCCCGACCTCAGTGCTTCCAGGGCGGCCACTTGGCCCATGGTGGGGGAGGAGAGCGCCGTGTACTGGTGAATCTTGGTCATCCCTGCGATGATCTCCCGCCGCGCCGCCGCGTAGCCGATGCGCCAGCCCGTCATGGCGAACGCCTTGGAGAATCCGCCCAGCAGGATAGTATGGTCCTTCATGCCAGGCAGTGCGGCGAAGCACGCCGGCTTCATGTCATATACCAGCAGGCTGTAGATCTCGTCGGAGATGACCAGCAGCCGCCGCTTCTGCGCCACCTCGGCTATCTCGGCCAGCCTGTCCATCTCCATCACGGCACCGGTGGGATTCGCCGGGTAGCCAATCAGAATAGCCTTAGTCCTGCCGGTGACGGCGTCTCTAACATCATTCCCCGACAACCTGAAACCATTCTCGCAGTACGTGGGGACCTGCACCGGCACCCCGTCAGCCAGCAACACGGTGGCCGGATAGGCCACGTACCCCGGATCGGGCATGATAACCTCATCACCGGGATCCAGGATGGCCCTCACGGCGAGATCCAGGCCCTCGCTGACGCCATTGGTGATCAGCAGTTCGGTGTTGGGATCATATTCAAGGCCATATGTCCGCTTGAGGTACGCCGAAAGCTCCTTGCGCAGCTCGGGCATGCCCGCGTTGGACGTGTACATGGTGAAACCCTGCTCCAGGGAACGGATCGCGGCCTCGGTGATATTCCACGGCGTGGAGAAGTCGGGCTCCCCCACACCCATGGAGATGACCCCCTCCATGCCCGCGATGAGATCAAAGAACTTCCGTATCCCTGAAGGCGGAACTTTGTCCAGTCGGCCGGTAGTGCACTTTCTCATAGATCTAGCTTATCGGCTGGCGCCTGTCGTCCCCGCCAGCACTCAATATCTCGCCATCTTCCTTGTAGCGCTTCAACAGAAAATGGGTGACGGTCCCCTGAACGCCCTCCAACGGGGCCAACTTCTGGGAGACAAATAGCCCCACCTCCTGCACCGTCTTCCCCACCACGAACACCGCAAGGTCATACGTGCCTGACACCAGGTAGAGCGTGCGGACCTGGGGGAAACGGTAGATGCGCTGCGCCAGAGAGTCGAACCCAACGTCCTTCTGGGGCTGCATCTTCACCTCGATCATGGCCCAGACGCGGTCGTCACCCGCCTTCTCCCAGTTGATCATCGTCTTGTACTTGACGATGATCCTCTCCTTCTCAGCCTCGGCAATTATCTTCTTGACCTTGGCCTCCGGGAGACCGGTCATGGTGGCCACCTGCTTCGGCGTCAGTCGCGCGTCGTTTTCCAGTATCTCGTAGACCTTCCTCATTGTCCGGGCTCCTTTCCGCTGATGTCGCTCACCGACCAGGCGCAGTGGCGTTCATTATAGCAGAGATGAGCACGCGTCTTCTCCCTCGTGCAAACCCTGAAGTGCCTCGTGCCAGGCTCCTGCCATTCCTTTTCGACGCGCTCCACCGCGTAGGTAATACCGTCGAGCGTGAACGACACGGGGCGGTCGGCGTACTTGCAGCCGGAATAGCACATCACCTGCGCCGACCTCACGCTCGGGCCTCCTCCCGCACTATCAGGGCATCCACCGGGCAGTAGTCAACACAAACGAGACACTCGTTGCACTTGTCCGCGTCCACGTGACACAGTCCCCATGCGCTCAAAGCGTCCCTGGGGCAGGAACTGACGCACAGCCCGCAGCCGACGCACTTGTCTTCGTTTACCACCAGCATGAACTCCCTCCTTCAGCACATCAGGCGGCAGGCTTCACCCGCTGCTTGATGTCGTCCACCACGATTCGTGCCGATGCCGCACAACCCGGCAGCCCCAGCGGAACCAGCGGCATCACTCCGTCGCCAACGTTATACAGGTTCTCCACCGAGGTCTTCTGGCCCAGCCTCCCCGGCAGCGCCCGGTACATCGGCCACTCCTTCTGCCAATAGCTGGCATGCAGAATCTCTGCATCGCGGTCAAAGCCGGGAATGGCCTCCCTGACGTCCTGCACCATGAGGTCGAGTTCCTTCTTCGTATCCAGCGGCAGGAACGACGATTCCGGCGCCGCCCAGGCCTGAAGCAGGTGCTTGCCCGGCGGCGCATACTCCGGATAGACAAGGGTGGTGGTCATCATGGTCATCTGGCGCCGCCCCTCAGGCACCACCACCACCCCGCGGAAATCAACCAGCGGCCTTTCGCTGGCGATCTCCAGGCACATGTACGCCAGCGGTCTCACTCTTTCCTTCACCTCTTTCAGATAGCCCTTCTCGAAGTGCTCGCTCCCGGTCAGTTCCACCGTCCCGTGCGGGCCGACGTCGCTGACGACGACCTTGGTTCGAATCTCGGTCTCGCCCTCGCCGGCCATGTTTACCACCACTCCCCTGGCCACCTCATCGGCGGCAAGAATGCGCTTCACCCGGCAGCCGGTCCATACGTCACCACCCTTGGCCTTGATGACCTTGACTAGCTCCTCCATGAATGCCCGGAACCCGCGCGGGTCGGCGCCCGCGGTGCCGGCGAACTTGAGTTGCCGGATGAATTCAGCCGCCGGCATGTCTGAGAAGTTGACGCACTGGTAGTTGCACATGCCGCGGAATATTGCCAGGACCTTGTCATTCTGAGTGTACTGGCGGAACCAGTCCCTGATCGAGATGGAGCTTGAGGGTTCTTGCCAGGTGAAAGCGCGGCGGATAGCGCCCATGATCCTGGCCGTCTCCGCCTCGCTGGCGAAGTGGGAGATGACGGTCTTCAGCCCGCCCTTGAGAGGCATGGGATAGTCTTTACCACCCATCCGGAAGCAGAGCTGAATCGGGAAATCGCGCACTGGGAAGGCCGCCCCCACTTCCTGGAAGAGCTTATCCACCGCCCCATGGGTTTCCACGTAGAGCGCGCCCGTGGGCAAGGTGAAGCCCTTGTAGCTTACCGAGGAGGCGCGGCCGCCGACAAAGGGCAACTTCTCCACCACCAGCGTCTTGTAGCCATAGTGTGTCAGCAGGGCAGCAGAGCAAAGCCCCCCGAAGCCAGCGCCGACCACAACGACGTCGTATGTGCCTTGTTTCGTCATACTGCCTCCCCGGAGAGTCTACTGCTGCCTGACCACCAAGCTGACCCGGTGATCCGCCCAGAGCCGCTCCTCAATCTCACCGTCGAACCAGTGCTGCCGCGTATCGCTATTTGTCCGATCAAGGACAAACGGCACGGCGTAGGAGTATTGGACCGAGTGTATCACTGAACTGCCGACCGCTGAGGCCAGCACCTCCGCCAGATCATCGTCCCGGCGGGCCAGCCTGACCGTGATGGCCACCGTCGGCAGCCCTCTCACCTCCACGGCGATGTCCGGCCAGAAGTCCGCGCCATAGGCCCAGACTGAGATGATCTTGCCCTTGTCCTTGCCGCGCATCCAGACAGCACCGAACTCGCCCAGTTCCACGTCTATGAAATCCTCCACCACACTGCCGACTTCAGCGACGAGATCCTTCTCGTCATCGCATTCACCCAGCTCGGCCTCCTGCAGCCTCGTGCAGAGCCCGTCGATGATCTTCAGGACATCCTGGTTTTGCATCTGGTCAACCCCCTGTGTCCCCCAATCTTGGGGGGAGAAGAATAGGGTTGGGGGGAAACCCCCCAGACTCCCGGCAGGAGGAAACCTCCTGCACCTCTTCTACTATTTCAGACTGCCGACCCGGTGGGAATTGTCCCACGTGGCTCGTCCCCTAACACGCTTCGCACCCTACAGTGGCGGCTTCCTCTTGTGCCACTCGGTCGATTGCTCAAAGGCATATGCCACCCGCAGGAGCGTCTCTTCGCTGAGCGGCTTGCCGACTATCTGGAGACCGACTGGCAGGCCGTCCACGAAGCCGGCCGGGACCGATATTCCCGGGATTCCCGCCACGTTCATGGGCAACGTGCAGATATCGCTGAGGTACATCTGCATCGGATCGTCCATCTTCTCGCCAATCTTGAACGGCACGGTTGGCGAAGTTGCAGTCACCAGGGCATCGTACTTCTCGAACGCCCGATCGAACTCCCGGCGGATCAGCGTGCGGACCTTCTGCGCCTTCAGGTAATAGGCATCATAGTAGCCGGAGGACAGCGCGTAGGTCCCCAGCATGATGCGCCGCTTCACCTCAGGACCGAAGCCGTGCTGCTTGGTCTTCTCCATGGCGTCCCACATGCTTGAAGCATCCTTCACTGAGAAGCCGTACTTCACGCCGTCGTACCGCGCCAGGTTGGCCGAAGCCTCTGAGGGTGCAATGATGTAGTACACCGCCAGAGCATAGGGGGTATGGGGCAGGGAGACATCCAGGTCTATCTCGACTCCCAGTTCCTGCAACTTGGCCAGCGCTGCGTCCATAATATCCTTGACGCCCGGCTGCATGCCGGCGACGAAATACTCCCTGGGCACTCCGAGGCGCAGGCCCTTGATGTCCGGCACCAGTGACTTGGTATAGTCTGGTACCGGTTGCGGCAAAGAGGTCGAGTCTCTCGGATCGTACCCTGAGATCGCGTTCATTACCAGGGCGCAGTCCGTGACGTCTTTGGTGAAAGGTCCGATCTGGTCCAGAGAACTGGCGAAGGCTATCAGGCCAAACCGGGACACACGGCCGTAAGTCGGCTTGAGTCCCACCACGCTGCAGAAGCCGGCCGGCTGCCGGATGCTGCCACCGGTGTCCGAACCGAGCGAGTAGAAGCACTCGTCAGACGCCACAGCGACTGCCGAGCCGCCGCTGCTTCCGCCGGGCACGCGCCCCAAATCCCATGGGTTGCGCGTCGGGAAGAAGGCTGAATGCTCATTGGAGGAGCCCATGGCGAACTCGTCCATGTTAGCCTTGCCCAGCATCACCATCCCGGCCGCCTTGAGCATCTCCACCACCGTGGCATCATAGGGGGGCACGAAGTTCTCCAGCATCCTGGAGCTGCAGGTAGTACGCACGCCGTCGGTGCACATGTTGTCCTTAATGAGCGCCGGAATCCCGGTCAGCGGGGTGGCTACTCCGTCTTTCAGCCGCTGGTCGGCTGCCTTAGCCTGCTCCAGAGCCAGGTCTTCGCAAACAGTGACAAAGGCGCGGACCTTGCTCTCCACGCTCGAAATGCGGTTGAGGGCCGCCTGGGTCAGCTCCAGTGAAGATACCTCGCGGCGCCGCAGCAGGTCAGCGGCCTCATGGACAGTGAGCCGGAAGAGATCCATGGCTACTGCTCGAGCACCGCCCGCACTCTGAGGTAGTTCTCTTCGCGGTCGGGGGCGTTGGCCAGCACCCGGTCGGTGGGGAGGGAGGGGGCGGGCACATCATCCCGCAACACGTTCTCCAGGGCGATGCAGTGCGCCGTAGGCTCCACTCCGGTGGTGTCCACCTTCTGGAGGATCTCGAAGTTCTCCAAAATGTTCGAGAGCTGCTCCCGGAGCCTCTCCACTTCCTCGTCGCTCAGGCCCAGGTGGACCAAGAGCGCGAGATGTTTCACTTCTTCGCGGCTGAGCTTCATTTCGGTGCGGCTCTCCCAATGCAGTGGCTTAGCTTGAAGGGCAATTATAGCATCGGCGGAGCCTAAGGCTCAATCGCTAGGCTGACCCCTCTGGAGAATGTCCATTGCCTCCCTCATCTGCTCCTTGTCCCTCAGGCGCATCAGGTTCGGCGGCGACTCCTGGAACCTCTCCAGCGCGTTGAAGAAGCGGTCGAGTGCGTCATCCTTGTGCGTGGGAATGAGGAAGACGTGGGTGTGGGGAATCCGCCGCCCGCGGGCATACATGCAGACGAACTCCGGAGACAGCGTCTTCATCATCTTGCGCGCTACGGTTCGGGCCACCCGGAAAAGGCTGGTGACCTCGTCTTCCTCCAGGTCATGCCACCAGGGAACGTGCCGCTTGGAAATGACCAGGCAATGGCCTCTTGTCCACGGATTGATATCCAGGATGCAAAGTGACTTGTCGTCCTCGAAGACCTTGTAGGCCTCGGCTTTGCCAGCGACGATGTCACAGAATATGCAGGAGCTCTTCTCGGTCATTTGCGTGTCCTTTCTCCACTTGACGAAAAGCGACATCAGGGGCTGTCAACCGCCCGTCCCCCAATCTTGGGGGGTAAAGAAGAAGTCTGGGGGACACCCCCAGACCCTCGGCAGGGAGGAATCCCTGCACCCTCTTTCGCCTCCCTGCACACTCCATGTTCGGTAGCCCCCGCGATAGCGGACCCCTAGGGCTTCAGGTCAGGGAAGAAGAGGCCGATCTCCATCCGGGCATTCTCCTCAGAGTCGGACCCGTGGACCAGGTTCTCTTGAATGTCCAGGCCATAGTCTCCCCGTACGGTCCCGGGGGCAGCCTTGACCGGATCGGTCTCCCCCATAAGCTTCCGGACCACCTCTACCGCCTTATCGCCCTCCACCACCGCTGCCACGATCGGTCCGGAGGTAATGAACTCAACCAGCCCGGCGAAGAATGGCTTTCCTTCATGCACCGCATAATGCCTCCGGGCCATGGCCTTGTCCATCTGCAGCATCCTCATGGCCACGATCCTGAGGCCCTTTCTCTCCAGGCGGGAGATGATCTCACCTATGAGGCCTTTCTTCACGCCATCGGGCTTGACCAGAACCAGAGTCCTCTGTGCCACTCTCTAGCCCCCTTTCCGGAAGTGGTCCCATCCTGGACCATCTATATGATAGGGCTTGCCGTCCTCGCCCAGCAAAACGACGCCGGTTCCGTGGGTGATCTCGCCAATGACGGTCACCGGGCACTCTGCGCCAAGAGCGGCCCGAACTTCCTCCATTACCCGCTGGCTGGCAGTGAAGAGCAACTCGTAGTCTTCGCCCCCAGTCAACGCCAGGCGCCGGGCATCGTTCCTGAACACCCCTTCCACCAGCGGGTGCACCGGAACTGCCTCAGCTCTGACCGTGGCTCCCACGTTGCTGGCCTTGCATACATGGCCAAGGTCAGCCAAGAGCCCATCGCTGACATCAATCGCCGCACGCACCCCGAGCTTCACCATTAGTTGCCCTTCGGCAATCCTCGGCTGTGGCTGTAGACGCGCTTTGTTGAGATATGCTGCAGCTTGCGGAGAAACGTCGATCTTCTCGCTCAAAGCCCTGAGCCCCGCCGCCGCAGCCCCCAGATACCCGGTGACGGCGACGAGGTCCCCCGGCACTGCTCTTGACCTCATCAGAAGTCCCTCCACGAGCCCCCGGCCGATCACCGTGACTGTGATCATGATCAGGGGGGCGCGGGTGATATTCCCCCCAACGATGGCCACCTGGTGCCGCCCCGCCAAGTCTGCCAGCCCTCTGTACAGCTGCTTCACATCTTCTACCTCGGTGTCGCCTGGCAGCGACAGATTCACCAAGGCATGGGTCGGCACGCCCCCCATCGCCGCAATGTCGCTCAGGTTGACAGCCAAGGCCTTCCAGCCAAGCTGCCACCACGGTGTGCCGCCCGTGAAATGCACGCCTTCCACCATGGCGTCGGTGGTGGCCAGCACCGTCGAGTCATCTCCCTGCCACGCCGCCGCGTCGTCGCCGATGCCCAGCAACATGCGGTGCTCGGGCCCGCCCTGTGGAACGATCCTCGCCAGCAGGCCGATCAGCCCGAACTCGCCCAGTTCGGAGACCTTCATGGCCCAGATTATAGAGGAAACCCGGGGACACCCCCAACCCCCGGTCCGCCTCAGGCGGACACCTGTTCTGACACTCTCGCAACTCTCTCTGTCATCCTCGCGGAGGCGGGCATCCAAAGGATGAACCTGCTTCATGGACACTGTTTCAACTCCCTTGAGCCCCCACTCTTCAGGGATCACAAAGATACGCAGAGTGGCCTCGTCCCTCTCCACGCCCCTTGCAGAGCACAGTCAGGTATTGCGTGCGCTCAGGCACCCCCAGGCCTCCACAGGACTTCGAACCGAGCTCGCCACGGGAATCGAGTTTAGGATTTCGAGTTTGGAGATTCGGATTTGAAGGGGCTCCCAGCAGCTCCAACCTTGGTTCAGTCCCCTGAAACCTGCTATATTAGCCCAGACCCAACATGCGGAGCGCAGTCATTGCCGACATCCACAGCAACCTGGAAGCCTTCCAGGCGGTGCTCCGCGACCTCGAGGAGCAGGGCGGGGCGGACGAGATCTGGTGCCTGGGCGACATCGTTGGCTACGGCCCCGATCCCCGCGCCTGCATTCAACTGGTGCGCCAGCTTCAATGCCGGTGTGTCGCCGGCAACCACGACTGGGCCGCCATCGGGAAGCTGGACACCTCTGCTTTCAACCTTGAGGCCGCCGCTGCGGCCCAGTGGACCGCCGCGGCGCTCCAGAAGCTCGACGTCGACTTCCTTGCCGGTCTGCCGTTGACTCTCCAGGTCGATGACTTCACCCTGGCTCACGGCAGTCCCAGAGCGCCAATCTGGGAATACGTGCTCTCAGTCCAATCCGCCAGGGCCAACTTCGCCGCCTTCGACACCAGGTTCTGCCTTATCGGCCATTCCCACTCACCTCTGCTTTTCGAACTCGATTCCAGGAACTCGTGCCGCGAGCAGCGGCTGCCGGAGCAGCTTTCGCTCAAGACCGACAGCCGCTTCATCATCAATTGCGGCAGTGTGGGACAACCCAGGGATGGCGACCCGCGGGCGAGCTACGCCATCATCGACGCCGGGCAGGCAATCCTGTGGCACCGGCGCGTTGTGTACGATTTCAGGACTACCCAGGAGAAGATACTGGATGCCGATCTCCCGGCCCGCCTGGCGAGCCGCCTGAGCGTGGGTTGGTAAGCCAGCCCGGGTGTGTGGTAGAATTTAGTTTTGTAAGCATGTCAGAAGAAGCTCTTAGCCTGGAGGAGCTGGCTCTCAAGTTTCTCACCTCCTTGCCAACTGAAGAGCGCGCTGAGAAGCAACGGGAAATCAATAGGTTCGTCCTCTGGTATGGCAAGGAACGTTCCATCACTCACATCACCCCTACAGAAGTTGAAACCTACGCTCAGTGGATTGCAGCCTCGACTGGCGACATCAACAAGAAGCTCGAGCCGGTGCGAACACTCTTTCAATATGCCAAGAAAGAGCGGCTGCTGAAGACCAGCCTGGCTCCCCACCTGCGGATCAAGCAGGCACAGACCAAGGTGCCGCTGCAGCGCAAGCCCAAGCAGCAGACCGCCCTCACGGCCAGCGACCAGGCAGAATTGAGGTCGCAACTGGCCGCACTGGAGCAGGAACGCGTCCGCGTGGCAGAGGAGATGCGTGCTGCCGCTGCGGACAAGGACTTCAGCGAGAACGCCCCACTGCAGGCTGCCAGAGAGCGCGCCGCCCACATAGAGGCCCGGATGAATGACATCCAGGCTTCGCTGGCCAGCGGAGTAGTCGTTGATGCCGAGTCACAGCCAGAGGGCCTTTCGGCCAAGCTTGGATCCACCGTGGTGCTGGTGGAGATTGCCACCGGTGAGAGGCGCACCTACACCCTGGCGACCAAAAACGAGGCCGACCCGGCCAACGGCAAGATCTCCATCGTCTCCCCCTTGGGCAAGGCCGTCCTCAATCAGCACGAGGGCGATGTAGTCAAGGTTGTCGCTCCAGCGGGAGAGATCCTCTACAGGATCGAGAAGATCGAGTAGGGCCAGCATCTCCTGAAATCCGGGCTCTCTGACCCTCGGCACTTGATCCCTTCGCCGCAAAAAGATCCGATGAACGCCGAAGGGGAGCAGCATGCACCGCGGGCGGCCGGATGACAGCGTGTGTCAATGCCCTATGGTCAGCGAGTCCCCGTTGCAAGCGGGCCGGATGTATCCCCAGAACTGGAGACCTCGCGAAGAACGTTGGGGAGCCCCTTCCATACGCTGGATATGTGCCGTCTCGCGGACTCTACCTCTGCCTCGACTGCCTCCGGCAGGCCAAGGTTGCGGAACAACTGCTCATTCTTCTCCGCCAGGTCAGCGAGTTCCATGATCAGCCTGTGCCTGGCAGCTTTCAGCCTCACGAGCTGCCATTCGAGAAGGAACTCCTTTGTCGGCACCGCCGGCTTGTGATGCCACCTCGATCTCCACCGGTCAGTGCGGGCAGGTGGACTGTCTCGCTGGCCTTCATTCAGCAGTGCCTGGTGAGCTGCCATGAATAAGCGCGCAGTGAAGTTGAGAAGGGCTTCGTTCGCGGGCCGAAGAATTTCCGGCGGCTCAACGGACTTCAGGCTACTCTTGAGCGCCATGAATGACCGCAGATGGTCATAGAGTGTAAGTACCGCCGCGGGCTTGCCGAGTGTCTTGACGTCCGCTTCGCAGAGGAGCCTCACTAGGTCGTGCTCAAAGAGCCTGGCCACCAATGTGCTCCATACCGCCGGCGCAAACGTTTCAGTCTCGCCCATCGTAACCCACCCCGTGTCAGGACCGCCGTTCCGCATTGTAGCCCACCCGCTCCGCGGCTGCAAGTTCTTGGCTCCCGGCGCCAACTGTGGGAAGAAACGACGCCGCTCGCATCGAATGAATTGTGTCTGCTCCTGACAGAGAACGGCCGTTTATCACCCCAGGCCGTTGATGCTATATTTGGAGGCACGATGTACCGGGACACCATTGCCGCCATTTCTACCCCCCTCGGTGAAGGGGGCATCGGGATTGTCCGCATCAGCGGCCCCGGGGCTTTGGCGGTAACAAAGGCTATCTTCCGCGGCAAGCTGGCGGACCGTCAGCTCAGCTATGGGAAGATTACCGACCCCGAGACGGGTGAGCATGTGGACGAAGTCCTCGTGTCATACATGGCGGCACCCCGGACCTACACCAGGGAAGACGTGGTCGAAATCAACTGCCATGGTGGTCCACTCCCGCTCCGGCGCGTTCTGCAGTTAGCATTACGCCACGGGGCGCGCCTGGCGCGGCCGGGGGAGTTCACCCTGAGGGCCTTCCTCAACGGCCGCATCGACCTGGCCCAGGCCGAATCTGTCCTGGACGTGATCAGGGCGCGCACCGATGCCAGCCTCAGAATAGCGGTCCAGGGGCTCGATGGCCGGCTATCGTCTGCCGTAAAGGACCTGCGCACCTCGCTGCTCTCCGCTCTGGCCTACCTCACAGCCCGGATCGATTTCCCGGAAGATGAGATCCCGCCGCAGGACGTGGCTGGGCCTCTCAACGAGGCATTGAGGTCCGTGCGCCGGCTGATCGCCACGGCCGATGCTGGCATGGTTTACCGCTGCGGTGTCAAGACCGCCATTGTGGGGCGCCCGAATGTCGGCAAGTCAAGCCTCCTCAACCGGCTGCTCCGCGAGGACAGGGCCATCGTCACCCCGATCCCCGGCACCACCCGGGACACCATCGAGGAGGTGGCCAATATCGGCGGCGTCCCCTTCGTCCTCGTGGATACCGCGGGCATTGTTCACAGCAAGGATCTCGCGGAGTCACTCGGCGTGGAGCGCAGCCAGCGGGCGGTCGCACAGGCAGACCTGGTGCTGTTGATGATCGATGTCAGCCAGCCAATCGCAGACGCTGACCGGGAGATAGCCGCGCTCACCGTCGGCAAGGCCACCCTTGTGGTGGCCAATAAGTCCGACTTGCCGCGCCAGGCCCATCCGACGGAACTAGGACGCCCTGTGGTCCACACTTCAGCGCTAACCGGAGAGGGGCTTGACCGGCTGGAAGACGAGATGCTGAAACTGGCCCTGGGAGGTGCAGTCGTCGTCTCCGACGCGCCTATGGTGAGCAACCCTCGCCACAAGGATGCCCTTGAGCGGGCTGCGAGATCCCTGGATCAGGCTCTCCAGGACCTCAGGGCTGGGATGCCCGACGACTTCATCACCATCCACCTCACCGCCTCTCTCAGCGCCCTGGGCGAAATCACCGGCGAGACGGTGCAGGAGCATCTCCTCGACACCATCTTCGCCAACTTCTGCATAGGGAAGTGAAGGCGCGGGTGCAGTCAATCCCGCTACCGAGGCCCAGCACAGCGGGCCTGTACCTGGAGCCCCATGCTGGTCAACGGCCCCTGTTGACCGGACCCCGCCGATCCCCCGCCATATCCCGTGCCTCCGCCGGAGCCGCCCTGGGTTCCTCCTGACTGAGAGCCGCCCTCGGTCGTTCCGGACTGGCCGGCCTGTGCCTGTTGCTGGACCTGCAACTCATCAAGTGCGTCGATGGCCTTCTCGTACTCCTGAATAAGCCGGAACTTGGCCACTGCGATGGTGCCCCTGGTTTGCCATGGAGCCTTCGCCTCCGCCTCCTCGAGGAGCACCAGGTCTCTGGCCATGTTCGTATTCAGTATCTCTCTCAGCTTGGAGATCCTCTCTCCGTCCGCGGGGTCCGTCGCGCTGATCTCGTTGGCCAATCGCTCGACGTTGGCCAAGTGAGCTTCGAATCGCGATGCCAGAGACCCCAGCTGTCCCGCACGCCCCCTCCCCGCCAGCCGGGCCATCTCCCTGGCCCGCCGCTGGGCGAACCTGGCCTGCAGCTTTGCCTTCGCTCCCTTTGAGAACGTCAAGCTCATCTGCACCTGCTCCGTGGCCGTCTTGACCGGGTAGAGCGCATCGCCGGGCACACTGCTGCTGGAGGCAGCCACCGTCCCGCCACCAAGGACCACAAGAGCGAGGGCAACGCAGGCGGCCCCCACAGCCCAGCGAGGCACCCAGCGGGGTGCCGAAATCATCTTCGACCTGGTCGTGGAAGCTTTGAGGCGTACCCGTGACTGGAGCTCGTACCGCACGCGGGCCTTGAACTCCGGCCGGGGTTCGATAGCAGAAGACGTCTTTCGCGCAGCCGCCGCTATCCGCAGCAGGGGCTCGAGGTCATCCGCCTGCTCCGGATAACGCTGAAGGCACTGCTCCACACTCTCGCCTTGAAGCAGCCGTTCAGTGCACTCACTCAGTATGTCATCGAATCGCCTGGCCACCTGAATGCCTCGCTCTCTCTTCTGCTGCCCGGGGGGGGGGGGGGGGGGGGGGGGGGGGGGGGGGGGGGGGGGGGGGGGGGGGGGGGGGGGGGGGGGGGGGGGGGGGGGGGG
>JAUCPZ010000009.1 GCA_030372995.1 Dehalococcoidia bacterium | reverse complement strand
GGTGGATCAAGGTCAAGACACATATCCGGGTGCCTCGGCAATTGGACGGGCGTGTGCGGGCGCAGTTACAATTGACACGCTTCTGACGTTTCAATGAAGGAATGAGGATGAAGACCTATGATGCAGTCGTTGTCGGTGGCGGGATAGCCGGTTCTGTTGCCGCCCGATTCCTCGCAGAGCACGGCCTTCATACGCTCTTGCTGGAGAAACACAAGACGCCGAGAAACAAGGCTTGTTCGGGGATACAATTCATGTACCTTGAGAGGCTTGTGGGTGAGAGGATACCCCGCGATGCACTTTGCCGAAACGAACTGCGTCGTGTCGAGATGGTAACTCCAAGCGGCAAGGCAGTCATAGGACGTATGGCCATGCTGAACTTCTGGAGGTCGACCTTCGATAGCTGGCTCAATTCCATTGCGGTGCGAAAGGGTGCCGAATTCCGTGACGAAACCAGTGTGCTGGACTTCTGTCGGGAATCAGATCGAGTGATAGTGAGGGTCGGCGGCGCTGGAGGGGAGCAGGAAATCGCCGCCAGGTATCTGATTGGCGCCGATGGCATGAGTTCGGCTATCAGGAGGAAGCTGCGTCCTGCGCACTTCGGCAACAGGCCGTCGGGGGCCACGGTGAACTACTACTTCGAAAGCGACGCGGGGCTGGACCCGGGCACACTTTACATGTTCTACAGCAGCCGGTTCTCGCCGCTGATGTTTGCCTGGGTCTACAAGAAGGATGACTGGTGGGTTGTCGGCACGGGTGCTGACAGGGATCTTCTCAAGTACGCGGAGACGTTCCTCAGTTATGTCGAGGAGAGGTACTCGTTCAAAGGGAGACTAGTGAGGAAAGAGGGCTTCAGCACGCCTATGGAGCCATCGATATTCCTGGGGGATGGGAACGTGCTCCTGGCAGGAGATGCTGCCGGTCTGGTCGACATGTACCGGGGACTGGGGATGGATAATGCGGCTCTGAGCGCGCGCTTCGCTGTCAAAGCGGTCCTTGAAGCAGGGAAGACCGGCCATCCGGCCATCGGCCTCTATGGGCGGCTGATGAGTGGCATGGTCAGCAAGATGCATCGTAACGGGAAGCGACAGGCTGCTAGGTATGCGGCGGAGGAGGCCCTTCAACGGAGCTTGTCCACGCCGAGGATGATCAGGGACGGAATGCTGATGCTGGTTGCCATGCAGGCCGACAGATTCCTGCCTCCCGAGCGCATCATCACCTTGCCTCTATAGTCTCGTAGCGGGTGGGCTTTGCCCACCAATTCGTCTCCTTATCCTGCAACCAAGCCTTCGGGAAACACAACCGCGTCGCCACCTCCCCAATCGTCCTCGTATGCTCCCTGGGTCACCCATCTCATGAAGCTGCTGCATGGCCAGTCAGCGGGTGCTCTCGCCAACCCATGTTTCACCGGATTGAAGTGAACGTATTCTACGTGAGCGCAATAGTCCGGTTCGTCCCTTTGAGAACGAAGACCGCCACCATCGGTCGCCTGTACGGTGGAGGCGATTGAGGCGGAAGGTGGGCGCAGCCCACCCTATGGTCCTGGGGAAGAGTTCAGATGGACCCGGATAGCGTGGGCATTCCCGATTATAGGCGCGAGCGGTCTCCAATGCACCGTTCCGCCAAACGGCCCCTAGCTCCGCTTCTTCTTCACCTCTTCCACTATCCTCGGCAATATCTGGCCCGTCTTCCCCTGGATGAAGTAGTTGGAGACCCTCTCGTGTGTCAGCGGCGTGGGATCGGCGTTCACTTCGATGATCGTGACGTTCGTCGGAGTCTCACCCGCGGGCGGCCCCAGTCCACCCCACCTGCGGCTGTACGCCCTCTTGTTTCGGGCTATTCGCGGTAGCTCCGCGAAAGGATAGACCACGGCCGACGTGCCGCAAATCAGCATGACGTCACAGCTCAGGGCTTCTTCAACGCTGGCCTCCGCCACGTCGGCGGGGATCGCTTCGCCGAAGTAGACGCCATCCCCTTTTAGTACACCGTTGCACTTGCGGCAACGCGGGGGCAGTTGGCCGTCCCGATAGAGCTTCTCCAGGTCGTACTCCGACTTGGGGTATCTCGAGCCGCATGACATGCAGCGGAGCTTGGCCACTCCACCGTGATACTCGAGGACGTTCCGGCTGCCAGCCTTCTGGTGCAGGCCATCGACGTTCTGGGTGATAACCGCCTTCAGGATGCCGAGCTTCTCCAGTTCGGCCAAGGCGAAGTGGCCCGGGTTGGGATCAGCATTCCCGATCTCCTCAAAGAGCCTGTAAAAACTCCCCGGTTCTAACATCTTCTCCCAGTGGTGCTTCGGATCCCGCACCAGCTTGCCATAGGCTTCATATGCTTCCATCTCGGCCTCGGGGTGCTTTGTCCAGATCCCGTCCGGGCCGCGGAAGTCGTGTATGCCGGACTCGGTGGAAATCCCCGCGCCGGTTAAGGCGATGGCATGCTTTGAACTGATCAAATCCGCCGCCGCTCTCTCAATCAACTCGTCCATTGTTTCCCCTGCCTCTTGTCAGATCTGCGGTAACACAATTACAGGATACAACAACCCGAAGGATGTCCGACAGCTGTACTCCGGAGCATTGGGGGGTGCCTGTGAAAGGGATGGCATCAGAAGGACAGGAACGGAAGACCCAATAGATGGGAGTGCTCGGTCTGACCGCCTATTGCTGCCTAAGTGGCCAGCTCGTCTCTGGCCAAATTCCGGAGCTCGTAGGGGACGTAAGGGTGTTCGGAGATCGCACGGAGGGCCTGAACGGCTTCACGGTTACCCTTCCTGGCCATTCTGCCCAGCGTCAGTATCGCGTCGCGGCGGTGCTCCAGGGACTCCGCCGGAAAGTAGTCCGCCGTAATCATTTCGTAGATCTCCTTTGCCTTGCCCATGTCTGCTCCTTCAGCAACCCACTTAGAGATCGCGCCCGCCTGCGCCAGCTTCGGCGCCGACCAACAAAATGCCGGTCACTGCAATCCAGCCACCGGCACGCGAACCGTCCGTCACTTGATTATTCCATTTCCATTATAGAACGACGGTCAAGGCGGAGCGCTGTCGGGCGCTGTCTTGGCAGAGGAATCACCCTCGGATTCGATTCAAGCCGCGGGGTCTTGTCCGCAGCCGCCACACGGTATGAGGCCTTGTCATTGGACAGGAGCCCGGTAGTGGCTGCTTGTTAGGATTTTGCGATATTTCGCCCCCTTTCGGTGAATTGACATGTTGGCATATTAATTGGTACCATGCTATTGATTAGTGCTACACAAAGTTAATGTCAGGCATACCGCGCCAGATTCTCTGGCTGTGCGGCTGGGCGAGAGGGGGCGTCAGGTTTGAACCGCAGGGACATGCGCAACTACGGTCCTCCCGGCTATCAGTGGGAGCTGTGGCACGAAGGCCCCGTGCGTGATCGGCAGAACATTGTCCTCGTGCATGGTTACAGGCTGCCACTTTCCACCCTGCCGGGCCGTTGCGATGAGCAGTTCGGGTGCCTGGACAGGCTGCTCCAGGATGCCACCGGGTGCAACGTCTGGCAGTTCGAGTATGTCGGCAGCCCGTGGGGAACATACGACAGCGTGTCTGTCTATGCCAGGCGTCTGGACGCGGCTCTAACCAGGATATCCGAGATTACCGGCAACAGCCATTGCTCCATGATCGGCTACTCCATGGGCGGGCTCATCGCCCGCCGGTACATCGCCATGAGTGGGAAGCCCAAAGTGGACAAGCTGCTGACGCTGGCGACACCGCACATGGGCACGCTGCGTTTTGAGCCGTTCAGCATTCCTCGCACCGAGCGCTTCTACCCGATGGCAGGCATCGAGATAAGGCCGGACAGCAGATTGCTTTGGGATCTCAACACGAACGTCGAATCCTCAACCGTAGAGCAGTTTGCGGCCTTGGGTGGGTACTCTTGGGGCAACAGCGATGGCACGGTAGAGATCGGTTCAACAAGCCTGGTGAAGTGTGCCGATGATGGCTCCGTGAAGGAGAAGTACTACTTTGCTGGCGTGCCCAGGTCTCATTTGAGCATCAACCGGATCAAGAGCGACTCGGATGAAGTGTTTCAGATGATCATGGGCTTCCTCACGGGCGGCGTATGCGGCATCAGCAGGGTCAGGTGCCCGGAGAATCCGGGGGACTATCATGTTCCTTTCTTCCTGACCTTCTCGGTGGCGGATGCAGGCCCGGGCAAGCGGCCGAGTCCCCGAGTGGTGGTGACAGCTACCGGACGCACATACCGGGGCCCCCGCATCTGGACTCAGGGTGCCCGCACTGAGAGCGGGGCGCAGATCTACACGGTACAGCTTCGTCCCGACGATAACGGGGAGGCCCGCATATACTACGGTCCGCGGGAATTCTCCACGGTGCAGGTTCAGAGCGGCCAGTCCACCGTTGTCGTCCGGCCAGTCGGCACGGGCACGGCCAGGGCTGCGACCAGCACTGAATGAATCCCGACGTCCGTGCGGGTGTACATCTCCGAGATGACTCGCCATGCCGTGTTCCCTCCCATTAGCTGTCCACATCCAACCCTCCTCATCATCAGGTGCGTACCCGTTCGCTCCGGCTCGTGCTATGATGAGGCATGACGGCGGCCATGACTGATTTGTGGCCCAAATGGTTCGACTATTGTTACAGGAGGGCAGGAGATGGGCAAGGCGACGCGCAAGTCGTGGCGGGAAAGGCTGGCTGACAGCAAGGACCTGCCGAAAGTCGTGGAAATCAACGCCAAGATGAGCCAGCGCTGGGGTAGTGGTACGTGTGTCATTCCCGCACCGAGGGAAGTGGACGAGCTCATGAGGAAAGTGCCGAAGGGTAAGCTGACCACCATCAACGAGATCCGGGCGGCTCTGGCACGAAAGCACAAGGCCACCATCGGCTGCCCGATAACTACGGGGATATTCGCCGCGATTGCGGCGAGGGCAGCGGAGGAAGGGGCGGCGGAGGGCAAGAGGGATATCACGCCGTACTGGCGGACATTGAAATCGGGCGGGGAATTGAACCCGAAGTACCCCGGTGGTGTGGAAGCTCAAGCGGCGCGCCTGAGGGATGAGGGGCACACCATTGAATCAGGCCGGGACAGGCGGCCGAAGCGTGTCAAGGACTTCGAAGGCTCGCTGGCCAGGCTGTAGCGTTCTCACGCATGGTGGCTCTTGCCCGTGCGACAGTCAGCTATCGCGTGGGCTGTGTCAGCGCCGGAGCCCGCCTCGGGCCTCTTGCGGCTAAGCAGATCATGACGATTCCGCCTGCCAGTGCCAGAACTCCGCTCACGAGCAGGCCCAGGCCGAGCCAGAACAGCCACGGCAGTTGAGCACCGATGGCACCGCTCACATCGATGCCGGGCGACGCATCTTCGTTCATGATGACGAGCACCCAGCGTCCCATGGCTGGGCTCCACTCGATAGTCTGCCTTCCTGGGCCGTGAGCTGAGGCATCCCAGAATGTCTGGGACCTGGGGTCCGAGGGCACAAGGGTGCCGGGGTGGTGTCGGTATTCGACTTCCGGGTCGTCGAAGGGGTTGCTGGTCCATTCCACGATCTCACTGTATCGAACCCCACTCAGGTAGTCATCCACATCGGTCTCCCTGGCGATGCCGATAAAGACACCTTTTGAGGGGTCTCGGTTCTCGGCCTCCAGTATCACGCTGACCGTGTTTCCCAGCCCCCAGCTCTGTCCCCGGGTCTCGCCGTACCAATCTATGTCGAAGGGCTCCGTGACAACGGCATAGGCACTGGCGCTTCTCAGCCGGGTTTCCCGTGAGGTGAACAGCGGGTCATCGTTCTTCAGCCTAACGCTCAGCCACATGAGTCCCGATCCGCCTGCCATCAACACGACGGCGCCGACCAGGAAGATGATCCCGAAGACCAGAAGCGCTATCTTCCCTCGGCTCATGCTGTTAGTTCCTCGGTCCTTCTTTGCAGCGAAGTCTTCCGGCTGCCGCTACAGCTCGGTCGCTAATGGGTTCCGCTAGCCTACATATTGCCCTTGGTTACTCCCACAGTCAAGGGTTGTCCTCAAAGGGATGTGGGCTTCGATTGTAGGATGTGCCGAGAACGACGTTCGGCAGCTTGCACGTTTGCGGCACGGAGGGACTTCTGCGCGTGGACAGAGTGTGGTATATTACGGTTGACAGGACGCATCCGAAAGTCTCCATGTCCGGTAGTCCGTCCTCGTCGCGTGACCCTTGGCCGCCATAGGCACCCGTTAGGGGGGATAGTGAGAGAATCCACTGGTCCGGCAAGGCGTTCCGTTCGTGTCCCGCCGTACACATACCCTGCGTTTCGCTGAATGCCCATTTCCGCGCCCACGGAGGTTACATGAGGCAAGGGAAGTTGGCGATCAGAAAGGCTGCGGTTCTCGGCGCCGGCGTCATGGGCAGCAAGATCGCTGCTCTATTGGCTGGCGTGGACATACCGACCTATCTCTTGGACATCGTGCCGCGGGAACTCGACCAGAGAGATATCAAGAAAGGCCTGACGAGGGAGGCACCTGAATTCAGAAACAAGCTGGCCAGGGCGGGGATAGACGGGCTGGCGGTGGCCAGCCCGCTGGCCTTGTTCAGCCCGGCTGATGCCAAACTGATTACGGCGGGCAACTTTGAGGACCACCTCGGCTGGCTGGCGGATGCGGACTGGGTGATCGAGGCAGTGGCGGAGGACCTGAGGATCAAGACCGATCTGCTGAAGAAGGTCGAGAAGGTTATCAAACCCGGCACCATACTCAGCACCAATACGTCCGGCCTGTCCATAGAGAAGATAGCCGAGGCCCTTTCGAAGGATGCCAGGCCCTACTTCCTCGGGACACATTTCTTCAATCCGCCGCGCCACATGAAGCTCTTGGAGATTATTCCCGGCAAATCCACCGACCAGAGGCTGGTGTCTGCCATTGCTGCCTTCTGCGAGAGACGCCTGGGCAAGAGCGTCGTGTTTGCCAAAGACACTCCCAACTTTATCGCCAACAGGATTGGCGCCTACGCACTCTTGGTGGGTATGGCGACCATGGTGGAGGGCGGGTACACCATCGAAGAAGTGGATGCTATCACCGGTATCCCCATGGGGCGGCCGAAGAGTGCTTCGTTCCGCACGGCGGACATGGTGGGGCTGGACGTCCTGGCCAAAGTGGCTCAAAACGTCCGGGACAACGTACAGGACGCGTCCGAGAAGGATGCTTTCGCCATCCCGCCGTTTCTGTCCAAGATGATAGAGACTGGGCTGCTGGGCGACAAGGCTCAGAAGGGCTTCTACAAGAAGATGACGGATCTGGGGGGTACCAAGATCTATGCCTTCGACTATGTCAGCGGCGAGCACGTGCCCCAGAGGAAGGTTGATCTACCCGTCCTGGATGAGGTCAAACGACTCGGCGATCCGGCTGCCAGTCTGCAGAGGCTGGCCTATTCCGATGACCGGGCGGGGCGTTTTGTCTGGAAGACACTGAAGAAGACGTTGCTCTATTGCGCGGCCAAGGTGCCTGAGATATCTGACAACATCCTGGCCATCGACCAGGCGATGCGCTGGGGATTCAACTGGGAGTTGGGTCCCTTCGAAACCTGGGATGCCATAGGGGTGCGGAAGTCGGTCGAGCGGATGCAGGGAGAGGGGGAGAAGATCCCGCGGAACGTCGAAGAGATGCTGGCGGCGGGCCGGGAGAGGTTCTACAGGCAGAGGGACGGCAAGAAGGCCTACTATGATTTCACGAGGAAGGCGTACGTTGATATCGAAGAAAGGCCGGAGATCATACTGTTGCCATCTCTGCGAGAGCGCCAGAAGGTGGTGCGGTCCAACCCCGGCGCCAGTCTGGTGGACCTGGGAGATGGTATCGTCTGTCTGGAGTTCCGCACGACCAACAACACCATCGATGACGACGTCATCCGGATGATTCACGAGAGCCTGGCCGAAGTAGAGGCGAACTTCGAGGGGATGGTGATCGGCAATCACGGCGTCAACTTCTCCCCGGGGGCGGACGTCAAGAAGATCTATGGCCTGGCGGTGAACAGAGACTGGAAGACGCTGGAGCAAGTGGTGAAGGCTTTCCAGGACGCGTGTATGGCCATCAAGTATTCGCGGAAGCCGGTGGTGGCGGCGCCTCACCGCATGACGCTGGGGGGTGGCTGTGAGGTATGTCTGGCTGCCAGCAGGGTGAGGGCGTTCGCCGAGGCTTACATGGGGTTGGTAGAGATGGGGGTGGGGCTGATTCCGGGCGGCGGAGGAACGAAGGAGATGCTGCTCCGAGCCACGGAGTGGTTCCCGGCGAGCACGCCGAGCGCGACTCCCGGCGGGGGACGTCCTGACTTGATCCCCTACGTGGCCCGGGCATTTGAGACGATAGCCACGGGCAAGGTGTCAACCTCGGCACGCGAGGCCCAGACCCTGGGCTTCATGAGAACCTGCGACTGGATAACCATGAACCTGGATCACCTGCTGCACGATGCCAAGCAAACAGTGCTCTGTCTGGTCAAAGAAGGCTACATTCCGCCCCGGCCGCGGGACGACATCAGGGTCATCGGCCGCAGCGGGAGGGCATTCCTGGATCTCATGGTGTATCTCATGCGGGAAGCGGGATATATCACGGACACAGATGCACACTTGGCAAAGAGGCTGGCCTATGTGGTCAGCGGCGGCGATGTCGATCTGAACGCCCTGGTGACTGAGCAGTACCTGCTGGACGTGGAGAGGGAAGTGTTCGTGTCGCTCGCCGGTGAGGAGAAGACGCAGGCCAGATTGAAGAGCATGGCTGAGACTGGCAGGATGCTCCATAACTAGAGGCGCTTCGAGGAGATGAGGCCATGAGGGAAGCGGTCATAGTGTCAATCGTGAGGACGGCCATTGGCAGGGCCATCAATGGCTCGCTCAGGAATACCAGACCCGAGCACACTGCGGCGGAGGTGGTGAAGGAGGCGGTCAGGAGAGCCAGCGGACTCAAACCCGAGAAGATCGACGACCTGATCATGGGGAACTCCTTCCCTGAGGCGGAAGCGGGGATGAACCTTGGCCGGGTGGTGGCGCTTAAGGCCGGACTGCCTCCCAGTGTGCCGGGCATCACGGTGAACCGGTACTGCGCTTCCGGCCTGGAGGCGATCGGGATAGCCTGCCAGAAGATCATGTGTGGCTTTGCCGACGTGGTGGTGGCGGTGGGAACCGAACACACGAGCCTGGTACCCATGGGCGGCAACAAACCCATGCCCGATCCCGATCTCATAACAACGTGGCCGGAGGTCTACATAACGATGGGCTTGACGGCGGAGAACGTAGCACAGAGGTTCAAGATAAGCCGTCAAGACCAGGATGCCTTCGCCCTAGAAAGCCACCAAAAGGCGGCCAGGGCGCAGGCGGAAGGCCGTTTCAAGGATCAGATATTACCTCTGAAGGTTATTGACCGGGGCTTCGAGGGGAGTAGGGTTGTGGTCCGGGAGAAGATTTTTGACAAAGACGAGTGCGTCAGGCCGGACACCTCTCTCGAAGCGCTCTCCAAACTGAGGCCTGTCTTCCGCGCCGGCGGCACCGTGACCGCCGGCAATTCCTGTCCTCTCAATGACGGATCGGCAGCAGCGGTCATCATGAGCCGGGAGAAAGCCAGGGAACTTGGGCTGAAACCCATGGCTGTTTTCAGATCAATAGGGGTCGGTGGCGTGGACCCCGAAATAATGGGGATCGGGCCGGTGGTGGCGATCCCCAAGGCATTGAAATACGCGGGGATCAGCCTGGATGCTGTTGATCTCATCGAGCTTAACGAGGCTTTTGCTTCACAGTCTATCTACGTCATGAGAACGCTGGGCATTGACCCGGCCAGGCTGAATGTGAACGGCGGTTCCATAGCGCTGGGTCATCCGCTGGGCTGCACCGGGGTCTACCTGACGGCGAAATTGCTGTACGAAATGGAACGCCGCAAGGCGAGATACGGTATCACTACCATGTGCATCGGGGGCGGCATGGGCGCAGCAGCCGTCTTTGAGAGAGAATCGTAGTTAAGGAGGTTGCCATGGAGGGGAAAGCGATGAGGAGAGGCGGCTCGTTCCTGGTGGAAGAGATCCCCGCGCGGGAGGTGTTCACCCCCGAGGACTTCGGGGAAGAACACAAGATGCTGATCAAGACTACCGAGGACTTCGTGAAGAACGAAGTGGCGCCGCATATCGAACAACTGGAGAAGAAGGACTTCGAGCTCACACGGCGGTTCATGCGCCAGGCGGGGGCGCTTGGGCTGCTGGGTGCGGACATTCCGGAGGAGTACGGTGGCAGTGGGCTTGGAGCCACTGCTTCACTTCTGGTGGGAGAGCATTTCGTCGGAGGGGGCTCACTCAGCGTGGTGGTCAATTGTCACACTGGCATCGGCAGCATGCCGCTGGTGTTCTTCGGCAGCAAGGCGCAGAAGGCGAAGTATCTGCCGGGGCTGGCGTCGGGGGAGAAGATCGGGGCGTATGCCTTGACGGAGCCGGGGGCGGGGACCGATGCGCTTTCCATGCAGGCCACGGCGACGCTGACGCCTGATGGCAAGTACTATAAGCTGAACGGGACCAAACAGTTCATCACCAACGGGGGCTTTGCCGATATCATAACTACCTATGCCAAAGTGGGCGGCGAGAAGATCACCGCATTCGTTCTGGAGCGAGGCTTCCCAGGGGTGTCCACCGGTCCGGAGGAGAAGAAGATGGGCCTCGACGGTTCCTCCACCGTGAGCGTGATTCTGGAGGACGCACAGGTTCCTGTGGAGAACGTCCCTTTTGAGATTGGCAAAGGCCACACGGTGGCCTTCAATGTCCTGGATCTGGGGCGCTTCAAACTGGCGGCAGCCAGTGTGGGAGTGGCGAAGCTGGCCCTGGAGCACTCGGTGAAGTACGCCAAAGAGAGAATCCAGTTCGGCAAGCCAATCTGCCAGTTCGGGATGATCAAGCACAAGATCGCTGAGATGGCGATACGGACGTATGTGGGCGAGAGCATGGTCTACCGCACAGCCGGTCTCATTGAGGCTGTTCTGGAGACCGTCGATCGGACGGCCGATGACTCCGGGCGCCAGAGCGGCAAGGCGATTGCCGAGTATGCCATCGAATGCTCGATCAACAAGGTGTTCTGCTCCGAGATGCTGGACTACGTGGCTGACGAGGCGGTTCAGATATATGGAGGCTACGGCTACATCAAGGAATACCCGGTGGAAAGGATCTACCGGGACAACCGTATCTTCCGCATCTTTGAAGGAACCAACGAGATCAACCGGGTCGTGGTGGTCGGCTTCCTGATGAGGAAAGCGCTGAAGAACGAGATTCCGCTGCTGGCGGCGATCGAGAAGCTGAAGAGCGAATTGCCAGGCATGAAGCCGGTTTCGCCCCATGTGCATGGCGGGCCGTTGGCCTATGAGCACGCCTTGATTGAGAGAGCGAAGAAGGCTCTACTGATGGTGGCCGGTGCGGCAGTCGGAAAGTACGGCGAGGCCGTAAGTGAGGAGCAGGAGATACTGGGCCGGATCAGCGATATCGCTGCTGAGGTCTTCGCCATGGAGAGCGGCTTGCTGCGGGCGCTCAAGTGTCGGGAAGTGGCAGGTGAGGAGGCCTCCCGCCTCAAGGTGGACATGGTCCGCGTTTACGTGGCCGAAGCCATGTGCCGGGTCTACGAATATGCTGCGGGCGCACTGGCGGCGGTCTACACCGGGAAGGAATTGACGGAGCAGGTGAGTGCCTTGCACAACATGACCCAGGTGAGTCCGATCAACGTCATTGCACTCCGCAGGGGCATCGCTGACAGAGTGATAGCGGCAGAGAAGTATATCTGCTAGAATGCGCCGCCATGGAGACGGAGGTGCCCGTTCCATGTTGTCGGCTGAAGGGGGAGTCAATAATGGAAAAGGTATGGGTGAAACACTACGACAAGGGAGTGCCGGCGACCATCCAGTATCCGGAAACCACTCTCCATCGCCTGCTGGAGGATACCGCCAAGCGCTTCCCGGACAGTACGGCCATCATCTTCCCCGGAGCGTTGGGTGATGCCTACAAAGTAGACTACCGCCGGCTGGAGGACGATGCCAACCGCATGGCCAATGCCCTGGCCAGTCTTGGGGTGAAAAAGGGCGACAGAGTGGCGCTGATCATGCCCAATTGCCCCCAGTTTGTGATTGCGTACTACGGAGCGCTAAAGCTGGGAGCGATAGTGGTGGCCTTCAATCCGCTGTATTCTCCGAGAGAGATCGAGCATCAGCTCAATGACTGTGAAGCCAGGGTTATCATCGCTCTGAGCATGTTCTACAAGAACGTGGCGGAGGTCAGATCCAGAACGAAGCTGGAGCATGTCGTCGTCACCTACATCAAGGAATACCTTCCTCCTGTGAGCCGGCTTCTATTCAGCCTTCTGAAAGAAAAGAAGGAGGGCCACCGCCCGGCGATAGGCAAGGTGCAGAATACCCACCTCTTCCAGGATCTCCTGAAGAAATACGAGCCGAAGCCCCCGGCAGTTGACGTTAAGCCGGACGATATAGCCCTTTTCCAGTACACGGGAGGCACCACTGGTGTGAGCAAAGGGGTGGTGGCGACCCACCGCAACGTGCTGTCGAACACCATGCAGATCAAGGCCTGGGCTACCGCGGTGGGTATAGCCAGTGGCAAAGACGTGGTGATGGGAGTGATGCCTTTGTTCCATGCGTATGGCATGGTGACTGTGATGCACTTCTGTGTCCTTGAGGGCCTGGCCATGATCCTCCTGCCACGTTTTGTGACGGAGCAAGTGCTGAAGGCCATCAACAAGTTCAAACCGGTATTCTTCCCGGGCGTGCCCACGATGTATGTGGCGATCAACAACTACCCCAAGGTCAAGAAGTACGATCTGAAGTCAGTGAAGGCCTGTGTCAGCGGTGCGGCGCCGCTTCCGGTGGAGGTGCAGCAGAAGTTTGAACAACTCAGCGGGGGCAAACTGGTAGAAGGATACGGTCTGAGTGAAGCCCCCGTGGTGGTCACCTGCAACCCGGTCATGGGCAAGCGCAAAGTGGGGAGCATCGGCGTCCCCGTCCCTGATGTCGACGCGAAGATAGTGGATCTTGAGAAGGGCGAAAAGGAAATGCCGGTTGGCGAGATCGGCGAGCTGATTGTCAAAGGTCCCCAGGTGATGAAGGGCTACTGGAACCGGCCTGAGGAGACGTCCATGGTGCTGCGCAACGGCTGGCTGTACACCGGAGACATCGCCAAGATGGATGAGGACGGATTCTTCTTCATCGTTGACAGGAAGAAGGAGATGATCATTGCCGGTGGGTACAACATCTACCCGCGCGAAGTGGAGGAGGTGCTCTACGAGCACGAGAAGATCAAGGAGGCTGCGTGCTACGGCGTGCCGGACGAGTACCGGGGCGAGACTGTGAAGGTGGCGGTAGTGTTGAAGGAGGGTCAGACCTGCACGCCGGAAGAGATCACCGAGTACTGCAAGACTAAGCTTGCCAAGTACAAGGTTCCCAAGAAGATCGAGTTCCGCACAGAGCTGCCCAAGTCGCCTATAGGGAAGGTTCTGCGCCGGGTGCTGGTGGAGGAAGAGAAGAAGAAACAGCAGACCGGAGGTGGCGGCTAGTTCGGCGTTCCCTGAATGCCTGCGGACTGAAGCGAGCATGCAGTTGGCAAAGGCGTGAACTAAGCGGGGCCGCTCTCAGGGCTGTCTCTTATACACATCTCCGAGCCCACG
>JAUCPZ010000008.1 GCA_030372995.1 Dehalococcoidia bacterium | reverse complement strand
TTCGGAACTCGTCGGCAGCGTCAGATGTGTATAAGAGACAGGGGTATGGTTCTCTCAAATGATAATGTTACCGAGGGGCCATGCCGGACGAAGAGAGGATGACGATCGAGGAGCGGTACAAGTACTTGCGGGCGCAGCGGCGGCGCTATGAGAAGGCCGATCGGGGCGGCAAGAGCAAGCTGCTGGATGAGATGGAGGCAGTGACAGGGTTGCACCGGAAGAGCCTCATCCGGCTGCTTGCCGGAGAGCCGAGACGCAAGAAGCGCAGGCAGGAGAGGGGTCATACGTACGATGAGGCAGTGGGGCAAGCAGTGCTGTACCTAGCTGAGACGCTTGACTGGATATGTGCTGAGCGTCTGACACCAAGTCTGCCGTGGGTGGCGGCGCTATTGATGGAGCAGGGGGAACTGGAGCTAGAGGAAGCGGTGATTGAGAAGCTGGGGGAGATAAGCGCCGCCACTGTGAGACGCATACTCGCTTGTGTGCCCAAAGAGCGGTGGCGGCTGCCGCAAAGGTCTCCCAGGCCCAACCCGCTGGCACGCCAGGTAGCAGTTGAGCGCATTCGCTGGGACGTGGGAGAGGCGGGCCACATGGAGATGGACCTTGTCCACCACAGCGGCCGCAGCAGCGAGGGGGAGTACCTGCACACTCTGCAGATGGTGGACGTGGCTACAGGGTGGAGTGAGCTGGAGGTAGTGCCGGGCAGGAGCTACTTCGCCGTAACAGCGGCTCTGGGCTGTATCCTCGATCGGCTTCCCTTCCCGGTGGTGGAAGTGCACTGCGACAACGGCGCCGAGTTTCTCAATCACCACCTGTTGCGTTACCTCGGGGAGCGGTTGGGCGAAGGGAAGCTGACTCGTAGCCGCCCCTACCACAAGAACGACTCGCGCTACGTGGAACAAAAGAACTCAAGTCTGGTGCGTGCCTATGTGGGTTACCAGCGTCTAGACTCACCGGCACAGGCAAAGACACTCTCCCGCGTCTACCGGCACATGCGCCTCTACTACAACCTCTACCAGCCGGTCATGCACTTGGTCGAGAAGAGCTACGTGAACGAGCCCGGCGGTGGCACCAAGGTGAAGCGCCGCTACGACCAGGCAACCACTCCTCTAGATAGACTCATAGCCCTGGGTGCCCTGGACGGCCCCAGCAAAGAGCAGTGGCTTTCGCTGCGCCGAGCCACCAACCCAAGAAGGCTGCGGGAGCAGATCTACGCCCTCCTCGAAGAGCTACGCTCTCTACCTGGAGGAAGCGGCCTCGGAGATGTACGAGTGCTCATGGCCTCCCTTGCCATGGCTCTGGACGCCGAGACTCAACTGCTCACCAGTGCGGTAGCTGTCCAGTGACATCACCAATGACGAGGGACTGCCACCCTCAGCCCACACCACCAGCCAGAACGAGCCCTGAGCTCCTGCTGGCGCAAGCACCTACACGGAGCGAAGCTGCGACGACCATACTCAGCCCGCCGCCAAGCAGACCACCATGACCTGTGCCGCTCGACAGGCATACCCAGTGCACGCTGGCAACGCGGCCAATATCCTACAACCACAGGAGGCGGCACAGGCCCGGTAACATTATCAAATGATAGAACCATGCCCTCTCGGTTACATTATCATTTGATTGGACACGGTGACGTGTGCGGCTAGGAGCGAGGCCATGGCATCGCATGGACCTTTGACCATGGCGGCGACGGAAACCTACAATGGTAGGACTGTAGTAGCGTTACGATTGTACCGTGGGGAGGGCAGGTGGGGAT
>JAUCPZ010000007.1 GCA_030372995.1 Dehalococcoidia bacterium | reverse complement strand
GCTCCCATATACAGTGACCTGAACTTCGACGAGTACCTGGTGAGGCACATCAAGCCGGAGCTGCAGTGGGCGCTACCCCTGAAGGATGGGCGGTGCCTCTGCATCTACACCGATGTAGAGAAGACCTGCGCCTCGATCGCCAAGTTCTCCAAGAAGGACGCCGATACCTACCGCACCAACCAGAAGCTTTTCGACGCGATGATGAAGAACATCGGCGGTCCGCAGACCTACTATCCCATGGGCCCCGCGCCGCTGATGGCGGCCCATGCCGAGGCCACGGAGCTGGGGCGGCAGATGTACAAGATGGCGGAGAAGACCCCGGAGGAAGTGGTCTGTGAGATGTACGAGAATGACGTGGTGCGGACCCTGATGCTCTACGCCGCCTGCCACTGGGGGCTGGACTACTCGCAGTCAGGCGTGGGGTTCATGCTGGCCATCTACATGGACCGCCTGGCCAACTACTACCTGGTGGCCGGCGGGTCCCACCGCATCTCCAACGCCCTGCTGAAGAGATACTTTGAGAACAAGGGTCAGGTGCGCACCAGCGCCCAGATCAAGCGCTTTATCATCGAGAACGGCACCGCCAAGGGGGTGGAGCTGGAGGATGGGACGCAGTACCTGGCGGACAAGGCGGTCATCAGCACCATCGATCCCCACCAGACCTTCCTCAAGTACGTGGGAGAGAAGAACCTGGACCCGGAGCTGGTGGAGATGGTCAAGATCTGGCAGTGGGACAAGTGGAGCCTGTTCGATGTGCACCTGGCGCTGGCGGAGCCGCCGCAGTTCAAGGCGGCTGCCTCTGATCCCCAGATCAACAAGGCCTTCATCTACCTCATCGGCTATGAAAACCTGGCCAGCCTGAAGAAGCACTGGGACGAGATGCGTGAAGGGAGGATGCCCGCCGATGCCGGCTACAACGCCTGCTTCCCCAGCGTCCATGATCCCTACCAGGCGCCGCCGGGCAAGTGTGCCGGGCTCATCTCCCAGATGGCCTGCTTTGACCTGGCGGATGGCGGGCATGAGAAGTGGCTCAACCGTAAGTTCCGGATGGAGTACATGTGGAAGCAGATCGAGAAGCTGCAGCAGTATGCCCCCAACATCACCAAAGACAAGGTGCTGCAGACCTATGTCACCACCCCGGCCGATATCCAGAACAAGTTTGCCAACATGGTCAAGGGCGGCTACAAGCAGGGGGCCTACCACCCGCTGCAGATGGGATACCTGAGGCCGAACCAGTACTGCTCGCAGTACCGGACGCCGGTGAAGGGGCTGTACGTGGGCGGGTCTTCGGTGGCCCCGGGCGGGTGCGTGATCTGGGGGCCGGGCTACAACTGTGCCAATGCGGTGGCGGAGGACTTCAACATCAAGAAGTGGTGGTCGCAGCCCAAGATAGTCACCGAGGCCATCAAGAACAACTATGTCATGCCGGTGTGAGCCAGCACGCTGAAGGGAGAGGACACACAAGATGTTGATGCGGTCAACGGGACTGGGAAAGACGGAGCTCCGGGGGAAGATTGTGGGGCTGATACGTCAGCAGGAATACCTGGTCTTGCAGGTGGAGACGATCGAGCCGGTGAAATGGAAGATCCGGGTGGCCATCTGCCGTCCGGACATCTGGCAGGTGATCAAGGGCGTTCTGAAGTGGAAGAACATGAAGCTCTTGTTCTCCACCAAGTGGAAGACCGAGCCCAAGCACCCCGGGGAATTCTAG
>JAUCPZ010000006.1 GCA_030372995.1 Dehalococcoidia bacterium | reverse complement strand
GTGGGGATGACGTCAAGTCAGCATGGCCTTTATATCCAGGGCTACACACACGCTACAATGGCCGGTACAATGGGTCGCCAACCCGCGAGGGGGAGCCAATCCAGGAAAGCCGGTCTCAGTTCGGATTACAGGCTGCAACCCGCCTGTATGAAGTCGGAGTTGCTAGTAACCGCAGGTCAGCTATACTGCGGTGAATACGTTCCCGGGCCTTGTACACACCGCCCGTCACGTCATGGGAGCTGGTCATGCCTGAAGTCGGTGGGCTAACTGCAAAGAGGCAGCCGCCTAAGGCAGGGCTGGTGACTGGGACGAAGTCGTAACAAGGTAGCTGTACCGGAAGGTGCGGCTGGATCACCTCCTTTCTAAAGAGATCTCTTGGCGCGAGCGAAGAGGATTTCTAGAGAATGTCAACACGAAGACATTCTGACGAGACGCACGGTTTCCTGTCACTGAGCTGGGGTTAAGGGCCTGGGGAAAAGAGAGGGTCTGTAGCTCAGCTGGTTAGAGCACTCGCCTGATAAGCGAGAGGTCACCTGTTCGAGCCGGGTCAGACCCACAGGAAGGGGACATAGCTCAGCCGGGAGAGCGCCTGCTTTGCAAGCAGGAAGTCAGGGGTTCGAGTCCCCTTGTCTCCAAGGATGAGGGTTGACGGGGTGAGCGAAGTCCGGTAGACTGGCAGTAGAGGTAGGGAACGGATAGAGAAGGGCGCGAGTTTGACGAGCGAGGAACGGCAAGGGAAGTAAGGCAACACGACTGAGCGGCTTGTCAAACGAGCGGCCCGGCGAGTTGTCGGGCCGTATTGTTGAGAGTGTCAGCCGGTGAGTGGGTGCAACGGGAGTTGCGAACAGTCACCGGGGGAGACTCCGGAAGAGACCAGGGAACTGGTCGCACATTACCAACAGCATACAGCGTAAGTAACGCAGCAAAACCATCAATTTCTCCGCATCACATGATGGATAAGCTACTAAGAGCGTACGGTGAATGCCTAGGCACCACATGCCGACGAAGGGCGTGGTACACTGCGAAAAGCTCCGGTGAGGTGTGTGCGACCGAATGAGCCGGAGATGTCCGAATGGGGAAACCCACGCGGGGGCATGCCCGCGTATCGCCTGATGAAACGATAGTCAGGCGAGGGGAACCCAGGGAACTGAAACATCTCAGTACCTGGAGGAAAAGAAAGAATTCCCTGAGTAGTGGCGAGCGAAAGGGGAAGAGCCTAAACTGCCTGGCAAGCCAGGCGGGGTTGTAGGGCCAGACAACAAGCAGGAGGCAGAAGCAGAACGGTCTGGAAAGGCCGGCCAGAGACGGTGAAAGCCCGGTAAGCGTAAGGCCGAGTGTGGGTTTGGTACCTGAGTACCACGGGACACGCTAACCCTGTGGGAAACTGGGGAGTCCACTCTCCAAGGCTAAATACAGGTGGTGACCGATAGAGAACCAGTACCGTGAGGGAAAGGTGAAAAGAACCCCGGTGAGGGGAGTGAAAGAGAATCTGAAACCGTGCGCTTACAAGCAGTCAGAGGCCCGTAAGGGGCTAATGGCGTGCCTTTTGAAGAATGAGCCAGCGAGTTAATCTCTGTGGCAAGGTTAAGGGAGGGACACCCGGAGCCGAAGCGAAAGCGAGTCTGAAGAGGGCGAGCAGTCGCAGGGATTAGACACGAAACCAGGTGAGCTACCCATGAGCAGGCTGAAGCGAAGATAAACCTTCGTGGAGGGCCGAACTTTTCAACGTTGCAAAGTTGAGAGATGACTTGTGGGTAGGGGTG
>JAUCPZ010000005.1 GCA_030372995.1 Dehalococcoidia bacterium | reverse complement strand
CAGACAAGCTGCGCTGGATACCGCTAACGTTCTCGAGGGTACAGAAGCTCACTGCAGGAGGTAGCGAGATGGGTGTGAGAACACGCGAAGCGTATATTGAGAGCCTCAGAAGACAGAAGCCCAATGTCTACACGGACGGCGAGAGGATCGACAACCTGGTCGATCATCCAGCCTTCAGGACGGGCATAAACTCGGCCGCGGTCACCTACGACCTCTCCAATGATCCCAAGCACCTTGATCTTTCGAGGGTGCGCTCGCCCATAATCGGCGAGGAGATAAGCCGGTGGACCCACATCATGCAGGACGAACAAGATGCCATAGCCAAGACCAAACTGATGGCAGCGCTGGGCGACTACCTGTGCCCGTGCCCCTACCGGTGCATAACCGGCGACGTTCTGGCGGCTGCCTTCGCCGTCAGCTACGAGATCGACAAGAACCATAAGACGTCGTACCACCAGAATGTTCTGGAGATCCTGAAGGAAGCCCAGAAGAACGACTGGATAATCGGTGGCGGGCTGATAAGCCCCAAGGGGGACAGAAGCAAAGGCGTCACCGGTCAGTCCGACCCGGACATGTACTTGCATGTGGTTGAGAAGAACGCGAAAGGCATTGTAGTCAAGGGTGCGAAGGCCCACAGCACGGCTGCTCCCTACACGAACATGCTCTGCATCGAGGAGATGGAACTGGTGCCAGAGTACTTCGTCGGCTTCTTCACTCCCCTCGATGCCGAAGGAATAACGTTCATATGCAAGGCCCCTCATGCCCCGGAGAAGCCCAAAGAGCTGGAGAACCCGCTGAGCTCAAGGTTCGGAGGCCATGTGGAGTCAATGATTGTATTCGACAATGTGTTCGTGCCCTGGGACAGGGTCTTCATGTGTGGGGAGATGGAAGGCGTGGCTACCTTTGGAACGATACTGGGCGCCTCGCATATGTGGCACAAATGCATGTGCCGCTGGGCCAACATGGACCTCTCTATCGGCGCCACCGCCTTAGTCGCGGATTTCAACGGTGTAGGTTCGGCTCCGCACATAGTGGATGCGCTGTGCGAAATGGCCATCGACGCAGAGATCCTCCGTTCGTGTGCCGTGGCGGCAGCGGTGGAGGGGTGGAGGCACGAATCGGGGGTCTACGCACCGAGGCTGGCGCCAGCGGCTGCTGGCAAAGTCTTCGCAGCCAAGAAACTTGGAGAGGACCGTTATTACATGCAGGACGCCGCTGGAGGGCTGGTAGCCACGATGGCTTCCGAGCGTGACTATCTGAGCCCGACAGTGGGCAAATTGCTGGAGAAGTACTATAAGGGCCGGGATGGAGTGCCAACGGTGGACAGGGTGAGGGCCTTCAAACTCATCGAGGACCTCACGGCATCCGAGTTCGCCGGGTGGTATCATGCCATGTGCATCAGCGGAGGTGGAGCGTCTCAGACCTACAAGGCTGTAGTTGCCATGGAATACGGTCTGGAGAGGTGTAAGGCAAAGGCGAAGAGGGCAGCCGGAATCACGCAGTAACCAGCAGACTGAGGTTGCAGTGAAGGACTGGGACTCCCTTTACCAAGAGAGAGGCGTGGTTCAGACGGGGCTGTCGCCCAAGGCCCGCGATGCCGTGGACTTCTTGCGGGAAGCAAAGGCAGAAAGGGTACTCGACCTGGGCTGCGGCACGGGAAGGCACACAGCGTACCTGGTTCAAAACGGGTTCGAGCTCATTGGATGCGATTCGTCCGAGGCTGCTTTGCGGATCATCAGAGAAGTCCTGCCGGAAGTCGAACTCCTGGTCTGTGACGCGGGTTCGCCCCCCTACAGAAACCAGAGCTTCGATGGCATCTTCTGTCACGCCGTGATCCAGCACGGCACCCTCGCCGCAATCAGGAAGACTATCGCGGAGCTGCACCGTGTCCTGAGGGGTGGGGGCGCGCTGTTTCTCACGGTGACTTCCACGGAACATCCCGAATACCAGACCGGGCACGAGATCGAGCCTGGCACCAAGCTGCACATCGACGCCATCGACGGCGACATGCCACACCACTATTTCACGGAGCAGGAGATGCGGCAGCTATTCGGGCGCTTCGTTATCGCGAAGCTGGAGCACTACAGAGCGCCGAGTGAGAAGAGCCCGGGCCGTATCGCCGCCACATGGGCCTTATACGCGAAGCGCAATATTGACCCTTGACGAGGCGCACTCAGGACTGGGGTGGGCGAAGCAGTCATCGGAACGTCTCCGTTCGTTCCCGCCACGATCGTACTGTTCACGACAGCCCCCTACCCCCGGCAACACCACACCACTATTCGGCCAAGCATCCTCGTTCATTGTCTTCCAGTAAGGGGCTCGTGCATCACTACACAGCTACTGACCTCCAGCGTGAGCCTTCGATACCCGGCGCCGGGTCCTTGCCCGAAGTGATACAATTAGATGCGCTTAATTTAAGCCAGTTTAAGTCGCGACCGGAGGCTGATTATGAGAAGCGAACGCGTGGAAGAGTACTTGGAGGCCATCTCTAGGAGGCAACAGACCGAAAAGCCTGTGTCCACTTCTTCTCTGGCGGCCGACCTTGGCGTATCGCTGCCCGCGGTCACTGACATGATGCAGAGACTGGCGGCGGAGGGACTGATAGAGTACGAGCCCAACAGAGGAGCAACTCTCACTGAGGAAGGCAGCCGGGCGGCCATGACCACCATCCGGCGTCACCGACTCTGGGAGAGGTTCCTGACCGACATCCTTGGGATCAAGTGGGACAAGGTGCATGAAGAGGCCTGCCGACTGGAACATGCCATTTCGCCCGAAACGGAAGAGAGGCTAGCTTCACTCGTGGGCGAGACGGATACCTGCCCCCACGGTCATCCCATCCCGGACAAGGACGGGAAAATGCGGGATCAGCATGTCAAGCCGCTTTCCGAGTTCGAGCCCGGCCAGAAGGCCTGCATCGCGGCCATAGGTAAGGAGACTCCCGGCCTGTTGAGGAAGGTAGAGAAGTGGGGACTCAAACCCGGGACAGTGGTCTCGATCCAGAGCAAGGACAGCGATGGGTCAATGGATTTGAGACTGGACGACCGGGAGCTGGCCTTGAAGCAGGACAGCACGGTGGACCTCCTGGCAAAGCCGGTGGATGGGCAGAAGGAGGCACCGAAAGAGGAGGTGGTCCCCATCAGCGAGCTCAAGGCAGGGCAGTCGGGTGTCGTGAGGTCTTTCGCCGGCGGGAGGGGCATGCTGGGCCGGTGCCTTTCGATGGGATTTACTCCGGGCAGCCCCGTGAGGATGATTGAGAACTACGGCAGAGGTCCGGTCCTGGTCAGTGTCTGTGACACCGAGGTCGCCCTGGGGCGCGAAATCGCCCGGCGGATCATGGTAGCGCGTAAGGGAAGCTGATGGCGGCTCGTTCTGGGGCGAAGGTGCCCGTAGTGGCGCTGGCGGGTTTGCCCAACGTGGGCAAGAGTACAGTTTTCAATCTCTTGACCGGCCTTTCACAGCATGTCGGGAACTGGCCGGGGAAGACCATTGAGCAGAAGACCGGCATGATGCAACATAACGGCGCGGTCTTTCAACTGGTCGACCTGCCGGGGACATACAGCCTCACCGCCAACTCCGTTGAGGAGCAGATCGCCAGAGACTACCTGGCAAAGGACAAGCCGGACTTGGTTGTGGCCGTGCTTAACGCCGCCAGCATGGAGCGCGGCCTGTATCTGGTAGCGGAGCTCATTGAACTGGCGCCGCGGCTCGTGATCGCCTTGAATATGACTGACGTGGCGCAGCAGGAAGGAACGAGGGTCGATGCCAGGGCTTTGGAGGCTGCCCTGAAGATCCCGGTCGTGCCCATGGTCGCCAGCAGGAACCAGGGGGTGAAGGACTTGGCGAAGGTGATCGCGCAGGAATGCGTGGAGCCGGCGGCCCCGCGTAACGTCAAGCACATAGAATCGGGTAGCCAGACGGAGGCTGACATCTCCCGCGTAGCAGAGATTCTAACGGATGAAGACACGGCTCCATACCCGAGGCACTGGACCGCGACGAAACTCCTGGAGGGCGACGAGCAGATCAACAGGATGCTACGCGAGCGGATCCCCGAGGGCCGCTGGTCCAAGATCGACTCCATTCTCAAAGAGAACGAGGAGGCAGTCATTGCCATAGCCAGTCTGCGTTTCGACTGGGTGAGAAAGATCCTCTTGTCCGCCCAGCAGAGACGCCCGATAGGACAGGTTTCCTTCACCGAACGGCTCGACCGGGCAGCGACGCATCCCATCCTGGGCCTGGCGGTGCTGGTCCTGGTGATGGGGTTGGCCTTTGGTGTGGTATACGGCATAGGTGTGCCACTGCAGCACTTCCTCGAAGTCAGCATTGTTGAGAGGATTCAGGGCCTGGTGTTTGACCACATGACGTTCGTCCCGAACTGGCTTCAGGGGCTGCTGAGCGACGGCATCATCGGCGGGGTGGGAATGGTGCTCACCTTCCTGCCAATACTTTTCCTGTTCTTCTTGGCCTGGGGATTCCTGGAGGACGTGGGCTACACGGCCAGAGTGGCTTTCGTCACCGACCGCTACATGCACGCGCTGGGCCTGCACGGGAAGTCGGCTCTGCCGCTGTTGCTGGGCTTCGGCTGCAATGTGCCGGCAGTCATGGGAACGCGCATTATTGAATCCAGGCGCGCGCGCCTTCTCACAGTGCTCCTGACCCCGTTGATACCGTGCACTGGCAGGATGGCCGTGATTGCGGTGATCGCAGGGGCAGTCTTCGGCACCTGGGCATTGCTGGTCACGGTCGGGATCATCGCGTTCAGCCTCGTCGTGTTGGCAGTGCTCGGACTGGTTATGAACCGATTTGTTCTGAGAGGCAAGAGAGCCGCGCTGATGATGGAATTGCCCCTGTATCACACACCCAACCCCCGAACCATAGGCCTCGGTGCTTGGCAGCGTACGGCAGCCTTCATCAAGCGCGCCGGCACAGTCATCCTCATTGTCTCCATCGTGGTGTGGGCGCTGTCCTACTTCCCCGGGGAGGGCATCGAGGAGAGCTTCCTGGCTGACATAGGAAGATGGCTGGAGCCGTTGGGCAGGCTCATGGGGCTAGATTGGGAGGTGATGGTCGCCCTGCTCACCAGTTTCGTCGCCAAGGAGAACACCATCGCCACCCTGGGTGTGCTTCTCGGCCGGGAGGGCACTGGCCTCACGCAGTACCTGCGTGAGATGCTGACGCCGGCCGCCGGCCTGGCGTTCCTCGTGGCACAAGTCCTCTTCATCCCCTGCGTGGCAACCGTCGCCTGCATTCGGCAGGAGACCGGCAGTTGGCGCTGGATGGCCGCTTCCATCGGCCTGCAACTGGTCCTCTCGTTCTGTCTGGCAATACTGGTCTATCAGGTAGGCAAGCTCGTCGGGACATGACCGGCGGGGTCCGGCAACCCTCTGTGCACGGTTGCTGCAGTCGGATCAAATCCAAGCCGCTCACATGAGTCTGTGGTGCTTTGCTGCGGCGGTTGACCGCATTTGCCGCTGACCCGGGGCCGCCTGCCGCCAAAGGATTAGGCGAGCTCGCCGGACACTAGGTGCGAGGAGACCTCTGTTTGTTGAGGTTCTCATCGGGGTGATATAATCTGGCCCGTTGGACCCGCTCGGACCCAAACGGGGCCATACCAAGAAATGTCACCTGTGTCTATTGCTGTCGTCGGCGGCAGCGCGTGCTCTGCTGAAGACGCCCGTGTGGCAGAGGCGGTAGGGCGGGAGATTGCCAGGCGCGGGGCCGTGCTGGTGTGCGGTGGCCTGGGAGGTGTCATGGAAGCCGCATGCCGCGGGGCCAAGTCCGCTGGCGGCTTGACAGTGGGGATACTGCCAGGGGATGACCGGCGGTCGGCCAATCACTATGTCGATGTTCCGGTGGTTACCGGCATGGGGCATGCCCGCAATGCCATCGTCGTCAAGACCGCAGAGGCTGTCATCGCAGTGGACGGCAGCTACGGCACGCTCTCGGAGATCGCTCTGGCACTTCAGAACGGTATTGCCGTGATCGGGCTCGGCACTTGGGAGGTCTCCCTCCGCGGTCAGGCGGACCGGTCCATCATCCCGGCGCGGAACGCAGAGGAAGCCGTCGAGAAAGCCATCGCAGCAGCAAAGAGGAGGGATTAGCCATGTTGTCAAGAACCGGTACGATCAAGGACGTTGCCGCCTGGGAGATCCTTGACTCGCGTGGCAATCCGACGGTGGCCGTCGAGGTCAAGCTGTTCGACGGCACTGCAGCCGTGGCCTGCGTGCCCTCGGGAGCCAGCACCGGCACGTACGAAGCCCTGGAGCTGCGCGACGGCGATAAGAAGCGCTACGGCGGCCTGGGAGTGCTTCAAGCAGTCAAGAACGTCAATCAGGAGATCAGGGCGGCTGTGGTCGGCATTTCCATCACCGACCAGGCCACGATCGACCAGAAGATGATTGACCTCGATGGGACGGAGGACAAGTCGCGCCTGGGCGCCAATGCCATACTCGGAGTATCACTGGCCGCGGCCCATGCCGCCGCCAAGTTTCTCAACGTCCCTCTATATCGACATCTCGGCGGCGGCGCCGCCTGCACCCTGCCGGTCCCCATGTTCAACATCCTCAACGGTGGTAAGCACGCCCACGACTCCACCGACCTTCAGGAATTCATGGTGGTGCCCAGCGGAGCTGCCAGCTTTGCCGAAGCGCTGCGAACAGGCAGCGAGGTGTATCATTCACTCAAGGCTGTTCTGAAGGAGAACGGCCTGAACACCAATGTGGGCGACGAGGGCGGCTTTGCGCCTTCCTTGAAGTCCAACCGCCAGGCAATCGAACTGATTGTGAAGGCCATTGAGAAGGCAGGCTACAAGCCTGGAAAAGACTGCTTCATCGCGCTGGATCCCGCGGCCAGCTCCTTCTATGACAAGGGTAAGTACCAACTGACCAAGGAGAAGGCTACTTTGACGAGCAGGGACTTGGTCAACTACTACGCTGAACCTGTCTCTTATACACATCTCCGAGCCCACGAGACAGCG
>JAUCPZ010000004.1 GCA_030372995.1 Dehalococcoidia bacterium | reverse complement strand
TTCGGAACTCGTCGGCAGCGTCAGATGTGTATAAGAGACAGGTGATAGCCTGAGCTGCCTTCTCCGGCTCGATGCCCCCTACCCCGCCACCATGCACTACGGTAGCCACCCTTTTCGCCGCTTTGCCCCGGGCAAAGCGGCAGGCCTCGGCGCTCACGCGCCGGACGGAGTCGGTATTGAACTTCGCCTGCTTGCCCAGTCCGGCCACTATGACCCGTTTGGCCGGTATCCGGCCCAGGCTGTGGACCAGGGTGAGTTCTCCCGACTTGCCTTTGATCTCGCCGGCAGCGATCAGTTGGGTGATGGCTCCATCAAGCGCCCTGTCCACTACTCCCGTCGCCCCGCCCGGCTGGCTTACGCCTTCAAACAGGTTAACGATGAGGGCATCCGCCTCCACCTTAGTGCAATCTGCGATGACTACCTTGATGTCCAGTTCCGCTCTCCTCTCTTTGCATCCTTCTCGAGTGGGGATTCAACCCTTTCTCTACTGTTTCGCCTGAGACGGACTCTCAATGCACACCCCTGGCACGGCGGGTGGCACGGATAAAGCGAAGCTTACCCGTGATGCCGGCATATTACCGCGGCCACACCATCTGCCTGAAGTCCGCTTCACGCTGTCTTCTCCCGAACGCGGAGAATGTGGAAAGGCGCCGCGCCGCCAAGACACAAACCGCGTTGCTGGACAATGTCAGCCTCATGCTACCGGTTCACCAGCCTCACGATCTTCTCAATAACCGGCGTTATGTCCTGTGAACTGTCCACCGCAAAGTGATTGCGGCCTATCTTCTCCACCGTCGACTTCATTTTGGTGTACACGCTCCAGTCCGCTTCGGAATGGTCTGCCTCGTCCTCTTTCTTAGCCCGCCGCTGCAGGCGCTGCTGGACTACTTCCGGCGGCGCCTCCATCCTCACGATAACCAGCCTGGCCCCGCACTGGTCGGCAATGTGGTAGAGCCGTTCGCGGTTGTGCTCCTCGAGATTGGTGGCGTCCAGCGCCACACTGATGCCCCTTCTCAGCAGTTCTTCCACCAGCCCGTGGCAGGCCCGGAAGAGCCGTGCGCTCTCCTCTTTGCTGTATGAGGGGATTAGGAAGAGCTGCCTCCGCAGGCTGTCGCTTTCGAGGATGACCAGATCGATCCGCTCCGCCAGCCTGCGGCAGAAGTAAGACTTTCCGGTGCCCGGCAGACCGCTGACGACAACAAGGGCGGGATTGGCCACCGGCTCCGGGAGGGCTGGCAGCGCCTGTCTCAGCACGCTGACATCGTCAGCCAGGCGGGTCGCTTTCATCATGGCCAATTATATGGCATTTCAGCACGTTTTCAAACGACCGCAAGCTGACATCCAATGTGAAACGGGGCAACCAGAGGAGGCACCTATAAGTGACTGCGGTCGAAGAGGATGCGGTTGACCAGTATGCGGGCCTTGAACCCCTCTCTATTCATGTCTTCCGTAAGCCCGTCCGTGAGCCGCTTGATCACGATCAGCACGAAGAGCACAATCCCGGCTCCGGTCCGCCACCACCCGGCATCCATCACCCAGCACCCCAACGGGAAAAGGGCAAATCCGAAGAGCATGCCCAGGGGCAGGCTGAGGCTGGGAGGCCCCCCCAGTTTCATGCGCTCATCCATGGTCTGCCCGCGCCGGAAAAACCGGGGAATCGTCCTGATGGCCGCGCCGATCACGATCGGCACCAGCAGAAACGGGATAGCCTTGTACACCAGGGCTGCCGCCATGCCCATGCCGGTGGTATTGGACTTCTCGCCGCGGAACTTAAGGAACACCGACCACATCTCCCCCAGGATGACCGCCACGCCCGTCCCGGCCACTGCCCAGTCCACCAGATGGAAGCCGCGGTCCACCACCAGCACAGCGATGGCCCCCTTCACCACGTCCCAGAAGACGCCGAGAAACCCTTCGATGCGCCCTACTTTGCGCCACAGGCTGATGTGCATGTCCTCTTCCTTGGAGAGGTCCACACCCCTCAGCCGGCCGATAAGATAGACCACCGGCAGCGCACCGTACAGGTACGCACCCACAATCCACAGAATGTTGCTCAGCATACCAGTGTCCGACCTGCTCTTCTGGGCGTCCCGCTGTTAGTGGTGGGAGCGCTTTTCCCAGAAATCCGCCCACCCGTCTTCGTGCCGTGGACCCAGGCGCCGGTCCACGAGAGCCGGGCCGAGGATGATGGCCAGAGCGATGATGATCAGAGCCGCCAGATTGGCAATGTTGACGTTCCTGCCGCTGGCAGCCGTCATCATGGTCAGGATGACCAGCGCCGCCACCAGCAACACACCAACCTTCAGCCAGCGCTTCTTGAGCCGTGTGAAGACGATGACGATGCCGGCCAGCGCCAAGAGACTCAGGGCTATCCACGGTTCAAGCCCGTGGAGAAACCCTCCGCTATGTATGAGCCCGCCGTTCCACCGGTCCGTCAGGACCCAGCCGATCACGGCCAGAAACGGCAGAGTCGAGAGCGACCCCAGCAGCCAATCGCGCTTCCAGATGTGCACCAGTATGATGGCGCAGATCGCCGTTACTATCGAGAAGTAGATCACGGCACAGGCCCAGAGCCACCATGCGCTCGATAGGCCGCTCGCGCCCAGCGCCCTGTCGAGCAGCAGCAAGCCGACCACCAGGAATGGGGTCAGGGCATAGCCCAGCCAGGTGAAGAACCAGGTCGGTTTGTTTCGCCTCCACCCGTAGGTCACGGCGCCGAATACGGAAATCAGGATGATCGACAGCCAGAAGGCATTCGTCCACTGTTTGAAGGCAAAGAGAAGGCCGAAGAGCACGTGAGGCAGCGCGGCCATCGCCGCCTGAGGCCAATCGCTGACGCTGTGCACCTCGTTCAGTTCCTCAGCCACCTTGCGCGATGGTCCAAACTCGCGCGAGGCAATGCGCACCGCCTCCTCTTTGGTCAGTCCCGCTTCCTGCAGCTCCTCCGCGCGGTCCTCGATATGGGCGTAGATTTCGCTCAGGATATCCTGCTCAGCGGAAGGATCCAGCCTCAATTGCAGCCGGACGCTACCGAGGAGGCTTCTGACTTCATCCAGCATATCCCGGCGCTCCTTCAGTTCGCTGGCTCCATGATGAGACTGACGGCGGACGAGAACCCCCGCCACTCCTCCACCTTCTGCTGCAGCAGGGCCAGGCCTCTTTCGGTCAGCTCGTAGTAACGCCTCTCCTTGCCCGAAGGGAGCTTCCGCCAACTGCCCTTGATCAGTTTGGCCGCTTCCAGGCGGTGCAGCGCCGGATAGAGGGTTCCTTCCCTGAACTTGAAGTAGCCCCCGCTCTTCGACTCCAGCTCCTTGATGATCTGGTAGCCGTACATTGGTTGCCGCTTCAAAAGGGAAAGGAGCAGAGTCTCGGTGCTTCCCTTCAGAAGTTCCTTCCCATATTCCATACGCGCCCCCTTGTCCTCCTGCTTCGTAATCCCTACATGGCCTGCCTGGCCGGTAGAGACTTGCTGCCAATTCTCCGTCTCTGGATATTATACCTGCCTAGAATCTCATTTCTCGGGATAGAATGCAAGGCCCAGAGCCCCTCTGCCAGCAGAGTAGCCCATTGTGGGGCTGAACTCGGTGAGCCATAGCTCGATGCAGTCGAACTCCCTCTGCACACGCTCCTTCAGTTCTTCCGCCTCTGCTGCGGCGTCCGTGTGATGGACAGCCACATGCAACCGCTGGCCGCCAACCCGGTTGCGCATCAGGCGGAGTATCTGCTCGATCCCCTTCTCTTTGCTCCGCGTCATGCCTTTGAACTGTGCTTCCCCATCCCGCCACCCCATTACCGGCTTGACCTCCAGCAGTGCGCCTAGCCGCGATGCCAGCCTGGGGATGCGCCCGGTGCGGTAGGCGTAGCGAACCGTGTCCAGGACGAAGAAAAGGTCCACCCGCGCGCGCACTTGCCTGGCCGCTTTGATGGCCCCATCCAAATCCATCCCCTCCTTGGCAGCGCGCGCCGCGGCCATGACCACGAAACCCTCGGCGCCCGTGCACGTGCGGGAATCCATAACTTCTATCCTGCTTCCCGGCATATCATCCTTGACCAGAGCCTTCGCCGCCACAGCAGCATTGTGCAGGGTGCTGACCTTGGAAGACACCGTGATGAAGAGCAGGTCTCTGGCCGTCTGCCCAACCCGCAGGTATACGTCCGAAATGTCTCCCGGCGAAGGTGCCGATGTTGCGAACGCCCCTGGGTCTTGCCGCAGCAAATCGTAGGCCTGGCTGGGGCTGATATCGAGCCAGTCACGGAAGACAGCGCCGTTCCAGTAGATGGTTGGCGGGACTATCTCGATATCGAAGGTCTCGATTAGCTCCCGCGGTATGCAGCCAATGCTGTCTGCAATGACGGCCACTCTTCTCAAACCGGCGCCTCCGGCTGGGATACATCGGATTGCTAGGCATCATGGTAGTGTTGTGAACGCTGCCTGTCAACGGAGCTGGCAGGCTCCGTCAATCCACGCCCCCGCGCATGGGGCGACAAAGCAGAAAGCGGATCCCAGAGGGATTTCGGGGTTTCCCACTGTTGGCCAGCGGACGTACGCGTTTAGACAGCGCCGTCTAGAGGATCCTCAGAGTATACTCGAGCCTGCCCATGCCCAGTTCCTGGGCCGTCCGGAGCTGCACCAGGCTGTCGACGTCGTGGTACCGGCCCAGCTTGTCAGGACCTGACAGGCGTTTGTCAGCCGCCATCAGATGCGCCTTGTCAACGAGATCCAGCGAGGCTTTGTCTATGGCCACCGGGTCCGTGGAAGCCAGAATACCGATGTCCGGGAACAGCGGCCTCCCGGCCGGCGCGGCGCAGTCGCAGTGCGGCGTCACGTCCTGCACAAAGTTGATGAAGCCGATCTTCTCCCCGAACCTGCTGCTCACCGCCGCTGCCGCGTGGGCCAGATAGACCTGGAAACGCTCCTTGTTCTCCCTCTCCCAGAACAGTGCGTTGCGGCTGCACGTGAACAGACACGTGCCGCAGTGGTCGCACTTCTCAGGGTCCCGCTGCGGCCGGCCGTCCCGCATCGACAGCGCCCTGGCCGGACACGCCTGCACGCAACTGCCGCACCCGTCGCATCTGGGATCGTCCAGCAGGGCCGGGTTCGCCCTGTGCTGGTCCCTCTTGGACCTTCTGGTGACGCACCCCATGCCTAGGTTCTTCACCGCCCCGCCGAAGCCGCTGATCATGTGCCCTTTCACGTGCGAGAGCACCAGCAGGTAGTCAGCCTCCCAGATGCCTCTGGCAACCTCGATCTCCCTCAGGCTGCACCCACTCACGGCGTTGGAGACGGCCACCGCCCGCCCCTCATCTCCGCCGCCATCAGCAATCACCACTGGCGCACCCACGCTCTCTTTGACGAAGCCGTTGTACGCCGCCGTCGCCAAGTACTTCTTCGCAGTGTCCCTGGCCCCGGGATAAAGCGTGACGGTGTCGGTCACGAAGGGCCTGCCACCCCGCTTGTTGACCAGGTCAACCACCTTGCGCACGAAGGCGGGCCGTATGTAGGTGACGTTGCCCAGCTCGCCCATGTGGACCTTCACTGCCACCGAGTCGCCCCTGGATATGGCCTTGAGGATGCCCGACTCGCTGCAGAGTCTCTCGATACCCGGCAGGATCTCAACTCCCCGTGAATAGTCCAGGAACAGAACCTTCGGCATTGACAGAGCCTCGCTCACATGACGCTTGCTAGTGCTGACGCTGGGGAAATCGTACGGATCAATAATAGCACCAGCGCCCACCCTTCTCACAGGGATGCGGGAAGGAGGGTTTCCCGTCCTCTCCACACCCCGCCGTGGAGAGCACTCCTTAGCTGGATCGGGAGTTCTTTCGATCACCTGGCCCTCTCTCGGGTCACACGAGTAAACGAAGAGGGCCTTCGGCCCTCTTCACGCCCCTTGCGGAGCGTCGGCACAGGGCAGCTGCAGCCAGAGCCGCATCACAGCCGGCGAGCACTATCAGCTATCAGCTATGAGCGGGGACTTCCGTCCTCTTGATCACCTAGCCCTCTCTCGGGTCACGCGAGTGAACAAAGAGGGGCTTCGGCCCTCTTGACGCCCCTTGCCAAACCTCGGCACAGGGTAGCTGCAGCCAGAGCCGCATCACAGCCGGCGAGCACTATCAGCTATGAGCGGGGACTTCCGTCCTGTTGATCACCTGGCCCCCTCTCGGGTCACACGAGTGAACAAAGAGGGGCTTCGGCCCTCTCCGCCTGAGACGGACATTCGGTTGACGCCCCTTGCCAAGCCTCGGCACAGGGCAGCTGCAGCCAAAGCCCCATCGCAGCCGGCGAGTGCCATCAGCTATGAGCTATGAGCTACGGGCTGCGACTTTCGTCCTCTTGATCACCCAGCCCTCTCTCGGGTCACACGAGCAAGCGAAGAGGGGCGAAGCCCTCTCCGCCTGAGACAGATCTTCGGTTCACGCCCCCTCGCCAACGATCGGCAGCCGCTGGCTGCAACAAGCCATACCGCAGATGTCTCCCGGCCATGAGCTATGAGCTTAGGGCTTAGGATTTCGGACTCAGGATTTGGGACTTGGCCCCTCGACTCACCGCGCTATGAGCCATGAGCTGACGACTGACCACTTGGGAAAGCGTGCTTGCGGCGGCGCTAGTCTAAGACCGCAAGCAGCCGCGCACCTGACGGTGTGTCACGGCAGGCTGTTCCCACCGGAGGCCTCCCACACCCTCTGAACCTCGGCATAAACAGCGCTCAAAGGCGCTCCGTGCTCCCTGGCGGCTCTCTTGCAGTCGTCGTACTCAGGTGTCATGGTGTTCGACCCATCGCCTCTGCGGGCCACCTTTATCCTGATCTGCCCGAACCTGGTGTCGACGACGCCGGCTGAACGCGGCAGAGACACCCGCTTTGTCTCGCTGATCCTCACACCCAAAGTGGTGGTTTCTCTTAGCATGAGAGAGACGATGCGCTCCGTGTCTTCCCTGCGGCCTATGGCCGAGAGAAGCACGCCGGGGCGGTTCTTCTTCATCTGCACCGGCTTCAGGAACACATCCAGGGCGCCCGCCTCCAGCAGGCTCTCCATAATGTGATCGTAGAACTGCGGGTTCATGTCATCGATGTTGGTCTCCAGCACCACCACCGTCTCCGTGGCCAGGCCGCTGGCAGCGTCCATCGTCTTGCCTAGAAACACCCGCAGCAGGTTGGGAACCTCCAGCTCCATCCTGCCGGCGCCGTAACCCACGCCCATCACCTTCATCAGGGGCATTCCACCGAACCCGGTCGCGATCCCCGTGACCAGCGTGGCTCCCGTAGGGGTGGTCAACTCCCCCTTCACTTCGCCGGAATACGCCGGCACTCCGCGCAGCAGCTCCGCGGTCATTGGGGCCGGCACAGGCAACCACCCGTGGCGGCACTGCACGTGGCCGCTGCCCAGGTTCAGTGGAGAACAGTGGACCTCTTCGATGCCAAGCTCCCTCAGCCCGATCAGGCTGCCGAACACATCCACCAGCGTGTCAGTGGCCCCCACCTCGTGGAGGTGGACCGCGTCTACGTCCAGGTTGTGCACCCTGGCCTCCGCTTCGGCCATCTTGACGAATATCTCCCGCCCCCGTTCCTTCAAGCCGTCATCCAGCCGGCTTTGGCCGATCAGCGTGATGATGTCCTGCAACTTCCGGGGGTGTTCCGCCGTAGTGATCACATCAACATAGGTAGCCCTGATGCCTCCTCTGGTCACCCTGGCAGCCTGGATCCCATATCCGGTCAACGGCAGCGCGGACAACTCCGACCGCAGCTTCTCCAGGTCCAGCCCCAGGTCCACCAGGGCGCCCAGCACCATGTTCCCGCTGACGCCGGAAAAGCAGTCGAAATAGGCGATCTTCAATGCCGCACTCCTATCCGCCGGTTGATCAGGCTGGCCAGATATCCGGCGCCAAAGCCGTTATCGATGTTGACCACGGAGACCCCTGGTGAACACGAATTGACCATGCCAAGGAGCGCGGCCAGTCCGCCGAAACTGGCCCCGTACCCCACGCTCGTCGGGACGGCGATGACCGGCACATCCACCATGCCCGAGACAACGCTCGCCAGGGCTCCTTCCATTCCAGCCACAGCTACGATCACGTTGGCTCCCAGCAGCTTGTCCTTGCAGTCCAGCAAGCGATGCAGGCCGGCCACCCCGACGTCATATGCCCGCTCCGCGCGGCTCCCCATGGTCTCCGCCGTCACGGCGGCTTCCTCAGCCACCGGTATGTCCCCCGTGCCCGCCGTCACCACCAGGACGTATCCTTCCGTCTTGACCGGGACCGGATCGCCCACGACAATCAGTCCGGCCAGGTGGTGATAGCGGGCATTCGGTGCCACTTGGCGCACGGCATCGAATACCTCCGGGCTGGCCTTGGTCGCCATCGTGGTTCCCAGAGGCGCCATCCTCTTGACAATGCCGGCCACTTGATCGGGCGTCTTCCCTTTGCAGAGGACGACTTCGCCAAAGCCTCTGCGGAGAGACCGGTGGTGGTCCAGCTTGGCGAAGCCGATGTCTTCATACGGCATGAGTCTCAACCGGTCCAGCGCCTCGCTGATCCCAATTTCACCCGATTTCACCTTTTCCAGCAGGTCGTGCAGTTGCTCCGGATTCATCGTGGCACCCCTTCGTTCAGACTGCCCGGGCGGTAGCCAGCTAAATCCACCGCGACGTGGACGAAGCCGAGTCCCTTCAGGTGATTGATCACGCGCTGACGGTTGGTTTCGCTGGTCAGTGTCTCTATGTCCTTGGGATCCACCTCTATCCGCGCTATCTGGCCGTGATGGCGCACCCGGACCCGGGAGACGCCCAAGCCCCGGATGAATGCCTCCGCGGCATCGATCGAAGCCAGGACATCTGTTGTGATCGGGGTCCCGTAGGGAATACGCGAGGCGAGGCATGCCAGCGAGGGCTTATCCCATGTCGGCAACCCCAGGTCTCTCGATATGGACCTGATCTCGGCCTTGGTCAGTCCTGCCTCCTGAAGCGGACGCTGCACCCCTGACTCCTCAGCGGCCCTGGCGCCGGGCCTGTAGTCCCGCAAATCGTCCACATTCGACCCTTCGACGACGGCCGAAATCCCCTTCTCCGCCGCAATCTCTTTCAGCCTCCGAAAGAGTTCCTTCTTGCAGTGATAGCAGCGGTCTGGCGGGTTGGCCACAAACCGGGGATTCCGCAGTTCCGCCGTCTTGACCACGAGGTGCCGCACCCCCAGCAATTCGGCCAGTCTCACAGCACCATCCGTCTCCCCCTGCGGGTGCACCGGGGAATCGGCCGTCACCGCCAGGACCCTGTCACCGAGCACATCGCAGCACACCTTCAGCAGCAGCGTGCTGTCAGCTCCGCCAGAGAAGGCGACCAGCACGCCATCGAGGCCGGAAAGCCATTCCTTCATCTTGGACAGCTTCTCTTCCGCGGAAGTCATCGCGATTCCTTCTGTATCGCAGTGCCGGTCTGCAGCGGCGAAATACGGTGACACAGATTATAGGCCAGCGCCCACCCATACACCAGTGGTGCGGCCGTTGCTCCGGCTGAACCCTCCCGTCCTGCTTGAGCGGACCAGAAAGTCAAAAACAAATCGGGAGACTGCGGACGGAGTCGAACCGTTTGGAGAGTAACGGGAAAGGTCGAAGAAGCTCCGCACAGACGAGCGGGTCTAGATGTCGAGGTTGCGGACGCTCTTCGCGTGGGCCTGGATGAAGGCCTTGCGCGGAGGCACTTCCTCTCCCATCAGCATGCGGAAGACTTCATCCGCGCGGGCCGCGTCCTCGATCTTCACCTGGAGCATCGTCCGGGTGGCGGGGTTCATGGTGGTCTGCCACAACTGTTCGGGGCTCATCTCGCCCAAGCCCTTGTACCGCTGCACCTCCACCTTCTTCCCTTTGAGCTTGCGGATTATCTCGTCCTTGTCCTTGTCCGAGTAGACCCAGTGCTGGTCCTTGCCGGCCTGGATGCGGTAGAGAGGAGGCTGGGCGATGTAGAGGTAACCCTGCAAGATCACGTCGTGCATGTGGCGGAAGAAGAAGGTGAGCAGCAGGGTGCGTATGTGAGAACCGTCCACGTCAGCATCTGTCATGATGATGATGCGGTGGTATCTCAGTTTCGACAGATCGAACTGGTCGGCGATGCCAGCGGCCAGGCTGGTAATCAAAGCCCGGATCTCCTCATGGGAAAGCATCTTGTCATAGGAAGCCTTCTCGACATTGAGGATCTTCCCCTTCAGCGGCAGGATTGCCTGGAAACGCCGGTCCCTGCCTTGCTTGGCTGAACCACCGGCGGAGTCACCCTCCACAATGAAGAGCTCGCACTGCGCCGGATCCTTCTCGGTGCATTCCGCCAGCTTGCCCGGAAGGGTGAAGCCCTCGAACTGCCCCTTCTTCAGAATCAGTTCCCGCGCCCGGCGCGCCGCTTCCCTGGCCTTGGCGGAGGTCAGGCACTTCTCGATGATCGCCTTTGCCTCGTTGGGATGCTGCTCCAGATAGAAGGTCAACTGGTCGGCCACCACGGACTCGACGTGGCTTCTCGTCTCTGGATTGCCCAGCTTGCCCTTGGTCTGGCCTTCAAACTGGGGTTCGTTGAGCCTGACGCTGACGACCGCCGTCAGACCGCCGCGCACGTCCTCCCCGACGAGACTCAGATCATTCCCCTTGTCCTGCTTTATCTTGTGCACGAAGTCATTGAGGACGCGGGTGAGTGCCGACCGGAATCCGGTGAGGTGGCTGCCACCGTCCACGGTGTTGGCGCAGTTGGCAAAGGAGACTATCAGTTCGTTGTAGCCATCGTTGTACTGCATGGCCACTTCGACGCTGGTGCTGTCCACCTGCTGGGACATGTAGATCACATTGGGGTGAATCTGGGCCCTGCCACGGTTCAGGTAGCGTACGTAGCTGGCTATGCCTCCCTCGAAATAGAAGGCACGGTCCTCGCCTGTTCGCTCGTCGTATATCCCGATCTGCACATTGGTCTGGAGGTAGGCCAGCTCCCGCAGCCTCTGGGCGACGTAGTCGAAATCGTATTCCCAGTCGCCGAAGATGCTCTTGTCCGGTATGAACTCGGTTATTGTTCCGTGTCCCTCCGCCGGGCCGTCGGGCCTCACCGGCCCCTTGGGAATACCGCACTCGTACTCTTGGACATAGCGCGTCCCGTCGCGCTCACTGACCACTTTCATCCAGGACGAAAGAGCATTCACCACGGAGGCGCCCACGCCGTGCAGGCCACTGGAAACCCGGTAGGTCTTGCCGCCGAACTTGGCGCCGGCGTGCAGAATGGTCATCACCGTCTCCAGGGCCGACACCCCGGTCTGTGGATGAATGTCCACAGGGATGCCCCGCCCGTTGTCCTCTACGCGGACCTTGCCGCCTTCGAGAATGGTGACATCGATGCGGGTGCACCAGCCCGCCATGGCCTCATCGATGCTGTTGTAGACGATTTCGAAGATGAGGTGATGGAGGCCAGTGTGGTCGGTGCTGCCGATATACATTCCGGGGCGGCGGCGGACTGCCTCTAGCCCCTTCAGGACCTGGATGTCCTGTGCTGTGTAGGTGTTGCTGCCGTTATGGTTGTTTTCGCCTTCTGCGGGCCGTTCCGTCATCTGCTGAAATTATACCATATTTCCTTCGTCATCCGCTTCACATTATGCACGATATCCGAACCCTTGTCTATATCTTGCGCCCGACCTCACTTCCGCTCCGGATGGCTTCCAGACCGCGCCTCACTGTGGCCGCGTCCCCGATCACGTATACTTCTCCCATCATTTCCCGCAGCTCACGGGACAATTCATCACGCGGCCTTACGCCGCACGCCAGCACAATTGTATCGAACCCATCCCACGTTTCCACCAGTCCATTCCGCGATACCACCACGTTCCCTTTATCCCTGATTTCTCTGATCTGCGTCGACACGAACGTCTTGATGTTCAGGTGCTTCGTCCGGTTCATCAGGTGCCACCGCACGGTAGCGCCCATGTCAGCGCCGACCCGCTTCAGCATCTCTGCCACTACGACTTCCCTACCCTGCGCAGCTAGGAACTCCGCCGTCTCCAGGCCCGTGAGCCCCCCACCCACCATCAGCACGCGCTGCCCAACCTCGCCCCCGCCAAGTACGTCCCAGGCTGTGGTCACTTCCCTCCGGTCGACGCCAGGAATCGGTGGCACCAGTGGGCGACCTCCCGTCGCCACCACCACTGCATCGGGCCGGGCTTCCAGCACCATGGAAGGCGTCACCTTCACGCCGCATTTGCGTTCCACACCCAGCCGGTCCAGCTGGCCCAGCAAGTAGCGCAGCAGAAGTAGATGGTCTTCCTTGTGCGGTGGCTTGGCGGCCAGCAACCACTGTCCTCCCATCTCCGCATCTTCCTCGCATAAGGTGACTTCGTGACCTCTCTCCGCAGCCACGCGTGCGGCTTCCAGTCCAGCCAGGCCGCCGCCGATCACCATGACCTTCTTCCTCCGCGGCGCCATCGTCACCGCCATATCGCGTTCACGGCCCGCCTCAGGATTGACCGTGCAGGTGATGGGTGACACCGGAGTCGGGTCGCCGTCTATGCAGACATTGCAGGCGATGCAGCGCCGGATACCGTCGAAGTCCCCGCGCGCAGCCTTATTCGGCAACTCGGGGTCGGCCAGCAGCCCCCTCGCTATTGCGATCAGGTCCGCCTTCCCCCCACCAGCACCCCATCCGCCACGAAGGGGTCGTCAAGGCGGCCGGCCACAGATACAGGGATCCTGACCGCTTCCTTGATGGCCGCGGCGAGGGGCACGTTGCAGCCTCGCGGCTGGTCATATGGCGGCACGATTACCGGGTAGGAGCCGTAGGCCCCGCCTGACACTCCGATCATGTCCGCGCCCGCCTCGACCAGCAGCCTGGCAGTTTCCCGCGCCATGTCCACCGTGGTTCCGCCCGGCATGTAGTCCGAACCGTTCATCCGCACGCTCACCGGGAAGTCCCTCCCCGCCCGCTCCTTGATGAGCCTCACTATCTCCACCACGAACCGGGCCCTGTTGGCCACGCTGCCGCCGTACCTGTCATTCCGCCGGTTCGTCAGCGGCGAGAGAAAGCTGCTCAGGAGGTAACCATGGCAACCGTGAAGCTCGACCATGTCGAAGCCGGCGTCCCTGGCCCTGCGGGCTGCCTCCGCGAATTTCTCCACCAATCCTTCGATCTCGCCGGTGGTCAGCTCGCGGGGGACCTCGTCCTTGGGCGTCAGCGGTATGGGCGATGGTGCCACCGGCTTGTACCCCTGGATTTCCCCACACTGGCGCCCCAGATGCATCAACTGGATACCCATCCGGGCGCCGCATGAATGGATGAGGTCGGTGAACTGCCTGAAACCGGGGATGAAGCCGTCATCGTAGATGCCAAGTTGAATCGGAGAAGCCATGCTTATGTCAACTATGCCCGGCGTCAGGACAATGAGCGCCAGGCCACCCCGGGCCCTGGCAGCGTAGAACTCTCTTACCGCGTCGTTGGGAGTGCCGTCCGTCGCCAGCCTCTCTATCATGGGCGGCATGATGATGCGGTTCTTCAGCTCCAGCTTGCCGATCTTGATGGGGGCGAAGAGCATCTTGAGCTGCCGCTCGCTGGCATGCTTCCCTGACCTCGCGTCCCTGACCTCTCTGGACATCTGGCCTTCCGTTCCTCCTGTCATTACCTGTCATACAATGATACCGCCCATCCGTCTGTATATGCCATTTGGCTGCACGGGAATAGGGTGCTCTTGCCCATTGCCGCAGCTCACTGCGCCAGTCCCAATCGCTGTTACAGGCGGTGACAGGGTCCGACTGCCTCGAAGGCGCCTGGCTACGC
>JAUCPZ010000003.1 GCA_030372995.1 Dehalococcoidia bacterium | reverse complement strand
GTTCTGGACTTGTGAGGCACCGGTCTCTGGAAGTGAAGGTTAGGCTGCTGCCTCCCACGCCTTTCGTAGCCACTCTATGACTTCATCATCAATGTCTGCAACAGCGTGAAGCTCAAGGTGGTGAGTAAACCTGCCCGCGACAGGCTCCACGATTTCCTTCCACCGGGGTGATCCATCCCGCCATGGCAGGGCGGTCAGGACGAGTGGCGCTGCGGGACGCTTGAGGTACTGCCCGGGCATCCACACCCAGGCGAAGTTTCGGCGTCTCCGAAAGGCAATCTGGCTCTTCGTCACTCGGATGGTGGTGTCGCCGATGGTTTCCAGCGCAGCACGGACCGCCTGAAAGAGCCTTGCCAGAAGGGCGTTGCCAGCGAAAAATTCGTCGGGTGTCATCGCAGTCCCCAAGGGCATCGCTTCTCCTCTCATACCTCAGCAAAAGACCAGAACAGGCTCCGGGTCGTCCTTGGAGAATTCATCACGCCACACGGAGGATTCGTAACCTCAACCTGCAATCCTCCACAGGTTCGAGGCTACTCCCATGTTACGCTGCTCTGGACCGAGGACGCTGTGGCTCTCGCTGTACTGGTGCAGGGCTGGTGGAATGGCCCATCGCACGTCCAGTATTGGACAGCGGATGATCAAAATCCGCCATGTGCGGATAGCCAGAATTGGCGTGTGTGGGCTTCGGCTCCTGCTATTCTGGGAAGCGACGCACACTGCACCTGGCACAGTACAGAGGCGTGAAGAGCCATCGAAAACACAGGATCACGAAACCGACGTATGATGCGACTGAGGAGGACAGAAGCATGAAGAAACAGAAGGCTCCCCCCGTACTCAAACCCGGTTGGGCACAATACCTGCGCACCAGCGATGAAGATGCCCAGGCGCCAGAGCGCTCTCAGGCCGGACAGGCGCGCCTCATCCGTGACTATCTGGTTGAGCCTTCTGGCCTGGAGTGCCTCGAAACCTACGCCGATACCATCACAGGTCGCAGCACCGACCGCGAGAACTACCAGCGTTTGCTGAAAGATGCGCGTGAGGGACGCTTCTCGCACGTGGCCATCTCGCATATCGACCGCTTTGGCCGTAACGACGTGGAAGGTCAGCGCGCCATTGACGAGCTGGTGAGGCTCGGCATCAAGGTGCGCGTTGCGAGCAGTCTCACTATGGAGCCTGAGAAGCCAGAGTCGCGCATGATCGCCGGCATCTTCCTCTCGATGGCGCGTTATGAGTCGGACAGGCTCAGCGAGCGGACCCGCATGGGGATGCGAGAGAAGCTGTACGATGGAGACTGGTCCTGGAAGGCACCCGACGGCTACCGGAACGTTGAGATGCGCAAATCGCAGCTCGACCTATCCGAGCGGGGCAAACACGCGCGCTTCAAGCGCAGCGTCGAAACGAACCCCGCGCGGCATGCTATGTGGCGGCATGCCTTTGATCTTCTGCTCACAGACCGTTATACGCTGGACGAGATTGCGCTCAAGTTGCACGAGGAGGGATACACGCTCGGTGGAGGCGCACCGTTTGTGACGGTCTTGCCTGACGGACGACGCCATGTGAACAACACCACGCCTGTCTCTTATACACATCTCCGAGCCCACGAGACAGCG
>JAUCPZ010000002.1 GCA_030372995.1 Dehalococcoidia bacterium | reverse complement strand
CGCTGTCTCGTGGGCTCGGAGATGTGTATAAGAGACAGCTACTACTCCAAGGGGCCGGTGGTAATCTACGGGATCCTCTTCCCCATCTTCCTGTTTCTCACGTTCACCATTGGCCGGCATCTGGCACCCGATTTCATGATTCCGGGCCTGGTGGGAATGGTCTTGTTCTTCACGGCTACCTCGATATCGCCCATAGTGATGCCGTGGGAGGCGCAGGCCAGGACTCTGGAGCGTCTCATGTCCTGTCCGGTCTCCTTCGGGACCATCATTCTAGGTGGCATACTGGCCTCGTTTGCCTTCGGGCTGGCGATCTCCCTGGTGCCCATCATCATCGGCCTTGCCCTGGGAGTGAGCGTCTCCAGCCCCGTCATATTTGCTGTTGCCGTGCTGCTGGCCGCCTTGTGCTTTGCGGCTCTGGGCACCGTCTTCTCGATACCGCCAACGAACATCCCGGCTACGGCGAACATGATCGCCTCGGCGATTAGATTCCCTGTAGTCTTCATGAGCGGTGTTTTCATCTCTCTCAACGAGTTGCCCACCTGGGCGCAGGGCGTGGCCTACATCTCGCCCTTGACCTATTTCACGGATGTCGCCCGCCACTCCATGCAGGGCGAGGGGCATCTTCCGGTGTACGTGGACCTGCTGGCCTTGCTGGCCTTCACTGTGCTCTTTCTGACCATCGCGGTGATGATGCACCAGAGGACCATGCCCAGGAGGATATGAGGTGGATCCATGCAGGTATTTGATCTGAGCGCCATGGCGGGGAAGCCGTCGAAACCGAAGGTGCTGACTATCTCCGGCTCGTCGGTGGCTCTCACCTGCACGAAGGCAATGCGATCGCCGTACTCAGCCTCCAGGGAATCGATGATGGGCTTCTGTTTCTGGCAATAGGAGCATGTCTCTAGATACGCGAACAGGAACACCGGCCGGCCGTCCTTCAGGGCATTGTCGATGACCGACTGCACCGACACGCCATCAGCGGCAGCAACGGGGTTCTGGTTGCTGATCAACATGGGTGACGGAAGCGCCAGCAGCAGGGCAAACAGCACCATGATCACGTGGGCAGGTGTACTGTGCGCCAAACGGCCCTGGGATAGACTTCGAAAGCGCAGGGAGAAGCGCGATCCCAGGCTGAGCAGCTTCGTTTTGAATGCTGTGAGGGGAACGGCCACGATCAGCATGGCGGCATCCATGGCCAACGCGCCCTTGTGATCCAGTGGCACCACGGTGCCCATGCACCCGCAGAGGTCAGCTCCGGAGCGGTAGGCGTCACCCAACAGGGCATGGACATT
>JAUCPZ010000001.1 GCA_030372995.1 Dehalococcoidia bacterium | reverse complement strand
TCTCCGGTACATACCCCCGCTCATCTTCCTCCATCTGCCTCACCAGCGCCTTCGGAACTTTGCTCGCTAGAAAATCACGAGCTGATTTCCATAACATTTCCTGTTCTTCACTTAAAGATAGGTCCATGGCACTCTCCTTCCAAGCCAGACTCTACTGACGGGGCAGGCCCAGCCCCACGGAAGCAATCGTATTCCTGGAAGCCTCATTGGTGCCGCCTTCGATCGTCATAGCGACAGCAGCCAGGTAGAGGTACTTCATCCGGCCTCTCAGCCTGACCCACTTGGACTCCTCATCAAGCGGCCCATAAAGACCCAGTATCTGCACGCCTAGATTGCCCAGGCGCTGCAGGATGCTGCCGCCGAACGGCTTCAACTGGCATGCTGGCGCGATGATGGGCATCCCCTTGGTCGCCATCCAGTTGAGCCTCATGCCCAGGTTGCGCCCCACTTCGAGCTCGATGGCCAACTGTGCCAGCCGGCTGCGAATCAGCGGGTCTTCGCAGATTGGCCTGCCTTCGATATCCTTTGTCTCTCGGCAGTACTTCACCAGGAGTTCGAGATCGCGGCGGCCGCTGTTGATCAACCAGTAGCCAAAGCTCTTCTCCGTCGCCACGCCAAATAGCGCCACGCTCCATCCCGCATTCACGGCGCCGAGTACGTTCGCCTTGGGCACTCTCACATTGTCATAGAAGATTTCGCAGAAGGCCGGGTGTCCCGTCATCTGCGGTATGCGGCGCATCGTGATACCCGGGCTCTTCAGGTCAACCAGAAAGGTAGTGATCCCCTTCTGTTTCTTCACGGTAGGATCGGTCCGTGCGTACACGATGGACCAGTCCGCGTAGTAACCCCCTGTCTGCCATGTCTTCTGGCCGTTGAGAACGAATGAGTCGCCATCCTCGGTGGCCCGCAGCTTGAGGTTGGCCAGGTCGGAGCCGGCATCCGGCTCGCTCATGCCCACGCACCACTGCACTTCGCCGCGGGTTATCGGGGGCACGAATCTCTCCTTCTGCTCGTCGGTGCCAAACTGAAGGATCATGTCCCCCGTCATCAGAGCTGCAGATACAGCCCAGTACGGGACACCACGGTATATGAGTTCCTGCTCCAATATGAAACGCTTCATCATGGGCGCTTCCTGGCCGCCGTACTTCTTTGGCCAGTGCAGCCCAAGCCATCCCTTCGCCGCCAGGGCTTTCCTCACCTGCAGGTCAAACTGGTGCAGCTCCTCATCCGCCTGCTCGTTATGCCCGTCGGGGTCTACGCCCAGCCAGTCCTTGGGCAACAACTGGTTAATGAAATCCTGAACCTCCTGGTGGAAGGCCTGTTCATCGGGAGTGAACCTGAAGTCCATTAGCCTCCTTTCGCTCCGGAGAATGCCACCGCGCATCCCCCACGCCTTCCTGCCAGCCCCTTAAATGGAGGGCTGTAGTATCAAACAGGAACCAGGACCTTGGCCTCTGCGGTTAGGGTGGCCCACCGGCGCGGCCGTCGTGACGACGGCCGCGCGCGATCAACACCTATCCCTAAACCTGCTTAGGCAAACCCAGTCCGAATCTCCCGGCGATATGGTTCTTGGTGGTCTCCGTCGTACCACCGGCCAGAGTGAACGAAAGCGAACTGATGTAGGTGTGCCGTATCCGGCCACCCAGCCTGACCCACTTGGAGTCCTCGTTCAGCGGTCCGTACAGGCCCAGTATCTGCTGGCCGGCGTTCGCCAGCCGCTGGCACCACGCGCCGCCATGAACTTTGATCTGGGAGCTCGCCTTGACAGTAGGCATGCCCTTGCTGGCCATCCAGTTGAGCTCGTGGCCCATGTTCATGCCGACCTCCATCTCGATAGCGAGCTGTGCCAGCCTGTTCCGGATTATGGGGTCTTTCGCCAGCGGCACTCCATCGGCATCCTTCGTCTCCTTGCAGTACTGTATCAAGTGCTCCAGATACCGCTTGCCATTGTATATCGTGAAGAGGCCGTACGTTCTCTCAGCCCCAAACGCGAACAGCAGGATCTCCCACCCGCCGTTTTTCTTGCCCAGCAGGTTCTCCTTGGGTACCCTCACGTTGTCGAAGAACACCTCACAGAATGCCGGGATACCAGTTGCCTGGGTAATGCGGCGCATGGTGATCCCTGGGCTCTTCAGGTCAACAATGAACACGCTCAAACCGAGGTGCTTGTTGGCATCGGTCCGCGCGTATACCATGCACCACTTGGCATTGTGAGCACCGCTGGTCCAGATCTTCTGGCCGTTCAGCACGAAGCAGTCAGCCTCTTCCACCGCCTTCAACTGCACGTTGAACGTATCGGTGCCGGCATTCGGCTCGCTCATGCCGATGGCCCACTTGACCTCACCTTTGGTGATGGGCAGAACGAACTTCTTCTTCTGCTCTTCAGTGCCGAAGTGCAGGATTATCTCGCCCTGCGCGATCGCAAGGTCCATCCCGGGAGATCCGCGATAGGCCAGTTCCTGCAGCAGAACCATCTCCTTCCAGATGGTGCCCCCCTGACCTCCGTATTCCTTCGGCCAGGTGATGCCGATCCAGTTCCTCTCGCCGAACTTGCGCCACATCTTGACGGCGATCTCAAAGATCTCCGGCCTGGACTCCTCCTCCGGTCCGGGGTCTATTCCGAGAAAACCAGGCGGCAGTTCCTTGTCGAGGAACTCTTTCACTTCCTTGTGGAATGCCTCTTCCTCAGCCGTGTACCGAAAGTCCATCGCTCTCCTTTCCGCCCTCCCGGCTACATGCCCAGTTCTTGCGCCACTATCTCACGCTGGAAATCAGCATCCCCAAAGTACAACTCCGCCGCCTTCGCCCTCCGAAAGTACAACTCTAAATCATGATCCTTCGTGAACCCTATCGCCCCATGTATCT